>CAIPQK010000024.1 GCA_903867185.1 uncultured Candidatus Nemicrothrix sp.
ATCCCCAAACTCTTTCGAGGAGAACCTCACGACTGAAAACGCGACCAGGAGCCGATGCGAGTTCGACGAGTAAACGGAATTCGGTTTTTGTGAGGTGTACCTCTGCGTTATCGCGAAGCACGATTCCTTCGTCGGGGATGATTTCAAGGTCGCCGAATCGGAGATGTGTCGGTGCGAGGTCGATTGTGCGCGCCCGTCGAAGGAGAGCACGAATGCGGGCAGAGAGTTCCTTGGGAGCGAACGGCTTCGTAAGGTAATCGTCGGCACCAGCTTCGAGCCCTGCGACAACGTCGTGAGTGTCGGCGCGCGCAGTCACCATGACGATGGGTACGTCGCTCACGCGTCGGATCGAACGACACACGTCGAAGCCGTCAATGCCGGGCAACATGATGTCGATAAGTACGACGTCGCTTGGTTGGCGCGTAAACGCATGGAGCGCGTCTTCTCCCGTATCGGCCTCTTCGACCTCCCATCCTTCGTCCTCAAGGGCGAGGCGAACGGCAGTGCGGATTCGTTCGTCGTCTTCGACGGTAAGGATGCGGGTTCCCATAACTCTTCTATTGTCACCGAAAGCGGACGGCCGCGTCAGATTTCCGGTTTGTGCCGGTTTTCGGAGCTCAAGCGTTGGCGGCGTCGGCGTCGATCAAGAGCGTTCTCAGCCCGTCGAAGAGCGCTGGTGGAGCGGCAAGACAGAAGTCGAATTCGGGTGCACCGCCGGAGAGATTTCCGACGATTGCTCCAGCTTCGGTCGCAATAAGTGCTCCCGCAGCATGATCCCAAGGTTGCAGGCCGCGTTCGTAATAGGCATCAACCCGACCGCATGCGACTGAACAGAGGTCGACTGAGGCTGCGCCCATCCGACGGATATCGCGCACATTGGCGATGAGGTGACCGAGGACGGCGGCCTGTCGACGCCTCCGGTCGGGTTCGTAGGAAAATCCGGTCGCAACCAGCGCTCGGGAAAGTTCGGTTTCGCTTGAGGTCTGAATCTGCTGGCCATTGCGAAAGGCTCCACCGCCGCGGAGTGCCGTGAACACGTCTTTATGGAGAGGATCGTGAACAACGCCAGCAGCAACAGCGCCGTCGACTTCCGCTGCGATCGAGACTGCGAAGCCGGCGTGACCATAGAGATAGTTCGTTGTGCCGTCGATCGGATCGACGATCCATCGCACGCCGGTGGATCCGAGTCGGTCAGTTCCTTCTTCGCCAAGAATTGCATCGTCGGGCCGAGCTTTTGTGAGGAGTCCGAGGATCAACGCTTCTGAAGCACGATCCATTTCGGTCACCATGTCGGTGCCAGTGGTCTTGGTGTCGACAGTTGTGCGAGCGCGTGAGAGTCCTTCGACAATGAGCGAAGCAGCTTCTGCAGCAATCGACGTTGCGAGTTCAAGAAGCGTTGCTGGTTCGGGTGGTGTCATCGAACACGCGGGACATTGCGGGTCGCCGCGGTGGATTTTGCCGCTGCGACGGCTGCTTCTTCGCGTGCCCGAATGGTGTTCCATTCGCCCATCGCTCGAAGCGTAAGGACCACAACGACTGCAGTTCCGAGAGCAGCAACGATCGCACCGATAAGGGCGCCTAACCCTGCCCACACCGATGAGTCGCCGGTGACCTGAAGATCAACGAACGCATAGCCAATGAAGCCACCGGCTGTGCCTCCGACGAGGATCGCAATGAACGCGAGCACTCGGGCACCGACCGATGGGAGTGCTGAAGGCGTAGAGGAGGCGGGAGTCGTGGTGGACATCGGATCCATCGTACGGGCCACCGGACTCGGACCGCGCACCCGGGCATGGTCGGTGGCTCCTACAGTTGGCGGTGTGAAGCCTCTTGTGATCCTGCCCACCTATAACGAGGCAGAAAACATCGTTGAAGTTCTTGAGCGCATTGCGCTGGCGTTGCCGCAAGCAGAAGTTCTTGTGGTCGACGACGGAAGCCCCGATGGGACAGCGTCGCTGGCTGAAGGCTGGGGAGCCGAACATGGTGGAGGTGTGACTGTGCTTCGCCGCGGGGCGAAGGCTGGGTTGGGTTCGGCGTATCGGGCTGGTTTCGCCTATGGCCTAGCGAATGGCTACGACGCGTTGATCGAAATGGATTCTGATCTTCAACACGATCCCGCAGCGCTCCCTTCGCTGGTGAACGCGGTTGAGTCGGGTGCCGATCTCGCAATCGGCTCGCGCTATGTGCCGGGCGGTCATATCCCCGATTGGCCGCGGCATCGTGAATGGTTGTCTCGCGGCGGCAATCGCTATGCCGCATTTGTGCTTGGGCTTCAGGTTCGCGACGCCACCGCCGGGTTCCGCTGTTATGCCGCTCCACTGCTGTCGCGTGTTCCTCTCGACCTTGTGACGGCCGACGGCTACGGGTTTCAAATCGAAATGGCCTACAACATTGCGCGTCGAGGTGGCCGCATCGTTGAAGTTCCGATCACGTTCAATGACCGTGAACGTGGAACATCGAAGATGTCTTCACGGATTGTGTTTGAGGCGTTGATCCTCGTCACGTGGTGGGCGGTCCGTGATCGCATTCTTCGTCGTCCGCTGTCGGCCGACGCTTCGTAACGATGCGGGACTGGCTTGTCGGCGGCGCAGTGATCGAAGGCCCGTCGGGGCTTTTGTTGGTGCGGAATCGTCGTCGTGACGGCAGCTTTGATTGGAGCCCGCCCGGGGGAGTGATTGACGCCGGTGAAACCGTCCTCGACGGGATTGGTCGAGAAGTTGTTGAAGAGACTGGTCTTGTTGTGACCAAGTGGGCGGGAAAGCTCTACGAAATTGAAGCATCGGCACCCGATATGGGCTGGAAACTTCGTGTCGAAGCGTGGCTGGCAGAATCGTGGGAAGGCGAACTTTGTTTCGATGACCCCGACGGAATCGTCGAAACCGCAGCCTGGGTTGACTCTGATCAATGCGAAGGGCATCTCGGCGACGGCGCTCCTTGGGTTGCCGAACCAGTACTTGAGTGGCTGCTGCATCGCTGGGTCGATCCTCGTTCGTTCGCCTATCACATCGAAGGATCAGATCGTTCTTCACTGTCGGTTACGCGCGTGTGAGTGAAGCACCGCGGCTCGCAAGCATCGTCCATGTCGACATGGACGCGTTCTTTGTTTCCGTTGAATTGCTGGATCAACCTGAGTTGAGGGGAAAGCCTGTCGTCGTTGGTGGCGACGGAGAGCGCGGCGTTGTCGCCGCCGCTTCCTATGAGGCTCGTTCATTCGGGATTCATTCCGCGATGTCGTCGGTGCAGGCCCGCAGACTTTGTCCACACGCAATCTTTCTTCGAGGTCGATATGAGCGTTATTCCGAAGTAAGTGCAAACGTGATGGCGATCTTTCGCGATGTCACTCCACTTGTTGAACCGCTCTCATTAGATGAAGCGTTTCTGGATGTCTCGGGAGCATTGCGATTGCTCGGCGAAGCCCCAGTGATCGCGCACGCTCTGCGTCAGCGCGTGCTCGACGAACAAGGGCTCACGTGTTCGGTGGGGGTGGCGAGTACGAAGTTCGTCGCCAAGCTCGCGACTGAAGCAGCGAAACCGAAGGCATCGGAGAAGGGCCCGCAGTTTGGAAGCGGCGTCTTCGTTGTCCAACCAGAGGAGACATTGGGATTCTTGCGGCCGCTTCCGGTTGAGTCGCTCTGGGGTGTCGGACCGGCCACGCTCACAAAGTTGCATCGAATCGGTGTCTTAACAATCGCCGATCTTGCTGACCTTCCTGAAGAGAACGTCGTGGCTGTTCTTGGCCGTACGCAAGGGCGACATCTCCATTCCTTGGCGAACGGTCACGATGAGCGATCGGTAGAACCCGATCGGGCGATGAAATCAATTGGTCACGAAGAGACGTTCGCTCGTGACCACCATCTTCGTTCAACGTTGGATCATGAATTAGTGCAGTTTGCCGATGCAGTTGCGTCGCGACTTCGGGCGCAGGGTTTGGTGGCGCGAACCATTCAGTTGAAGGTTCGGTTTGGTGATTTCACGACGATCACCCGGTCAACAACATTGGCCGTATCTGTTGATGATTCTCGTTCGCTACTCGAAGCGGGTCGTCAGTTACTTGAACTCGTCGACCCCGCTCAAGGCGTGCGTCTTCTTGGGCTTTCGGTGAGTGGTCTCAGTTCTGACTCATCGAAACAACTCACCTTTGACGAGGCAACGTCTGGGCCTGGTTGGCAAGAAGCAGATCGAATGATCGATGAGATTCGTGCCCGATTTGGTGACGATGCCATTGGCCCAGCTCTCTCGGCGGGTCCCGATGGCCTGCGGCTCAAGCGAAGGGGAAGCCAGCAATGGGGCCCCGACGCGGAGTCGACCTAGGCCGAGACTGGCCTCGCAGCCGCATGCCGTTGTGAAACGGGGTCTTCCGTGGGAGACTGGAAATTCGTAGTCGCGACAAGGAGCAGGTGTAGTGCCGCTTTCCGAGGACGAACAACGCATCCTCAGCGAGATTGAGCAGCAGCTCTATCAGACCGATCCTGGTCTCGCTCGAGATATCGCTGACACGACGGTCTATACCGCGGCCTCGCGCGGAATGAAGTGGTCGGCTCTTGGTTTCTTTGTCGGCTTGGTTGTTCTTGTTCTCACGTTGGGCATTGGCGAAATCCCCGTTGTCTCCTTTGGCGGATTCCTCATCATGTTGGTTTCAGCGTTGGCGTTTGAACGCAATGGCCGCCGTCTAGGCAAAGCCGGCATGCAGCAGATGACGCAATCGGTGAAAGCAACAGGCTTCCGTGACGCGCTTGGCAACACTCGTTCGCGTCTGAAAGATCGCCTTCAGCGCGAGGACGAGGACTGATCCTGTCTGGTCCGGTAGCACTCGCTGTCGATATCGGCGGAACCAAGATTGACGTAGGCATTGTCGATCGCGACGGGGCGATCCTTGCCCGTAAGCGTGCAGTGACTCCGGCACACGGATCCGGCGATGACATGTTCGGTGTCATCGTTGAACTCAGTCGCCAGGTAATTGGCGAATCCTCAACGGCTCCGATCGTTTGTGGCGTTGGCACCGGTGGTCCGATGACTCGCGGGGGTGTTGAAGTTTCCCCCGTGAATATTCCGGCGTGGCGTGCGTTTCCACTTCTTGCACGACTTTCCGCTTCAACCGCGGTCCCGACGTTCGTTGACAACGACGCGAAAGCGCTCGCGTTGGCCGAGGGCTGGTTGGGATCGGCGCAAGGCGTCGACAACTACCTCGCGATGGTTGTCTCAACCGGCGTTGGCGGGGGAATTGTTCTCGATGGCCGACTTCTTGATGGCGCCGATGGCAACGCTGGACACATCGGCCACATCTGCGTCGAACCCGAAGGTCGCGTGTGTGCATGTGGGTCGCGCGGTTGTCTCGAGGCAGAAGCGTCAGGAACCGCGATAGCCGCGATCACCGGACTTCCAGCAGCGGAGGCTTCCGTTGAAGTCATCGAACGCACCGGCCGCCTTGTCGGACGCGCGGTAGCAACGGTCGCAAACTTGCTCGATCTGCGACTCGCTGTCGTAGCTGGTTCGGTCGCACTTGGTTTTGGCGATCCGTTCTTTGCTGCGGCGAATGACGAGATAGCGATGCGCGCACAACTTGATTTTTCAAGGGGCTGTGAACTTCGTCGCGGAGGTCTTGGTGCCGATGGCCCGCTCATCGGTGCGGCAGCGGTCGGCTGGCGCGGACTCGATCAGTAGGATCATCTCGTGGCCAATCAACCCTCTCCGCGCTGGATGCTCGCCGGAGCAGTTGCCGTTCTTCGTCACCCATCGCTGTGGACAACAGCACTGCGACAACTACTTCGGTTAGCTCCAAGCGGTTGGTGGAAGCGTGCGCCGTTTCTTCCGCTTCCCGACGCGGCCTATCTGAAGTTCCGGTTAGTGACGGCATATGGCGGGTCCGGTGGCGATCCACGCGCTGAGGATCTCATTACGTATCTGCATTGGTGTCGGGCCTGGCCCGAAGTCACCTCAAAATCGCAGTAATCAATTACGACAGATATTGATCGCCCGAAGCGCGCACGGTGATGTCGCTAATCGACACGCCCCATGGTTGATCAATCACATAGATGATCTGTTCTGCGAGTTCTTCGGGTGAGATCGCCCAGTAGCGAATGTTCTCGGGATCGGTGAGGCCCTCGGATTCACCCGGGGTCATGAACTTCGCCGCGTTCTCGCGGAACGAGTCCATGTTCTGTCCGAGTATTCCGATCATTGCGTCACCGTTGATGATTGACGCCCCGAGATTTGTGCCGATGACGCCAGTTGGTTTGACCGTGGTCACTTTGATGCGGCCTTGCGATTCAATGCGTAGTGATTCTGAAAGAACGTTCACGGCCGCCTTTGTTGCGGTGTAGATCGCCGAACCAGCGACCGGAACATTTCCGTAGATCGACGAAATGTTCACGACCTGACCACGCCCTTGTTCGATCATCTGGTCGTGAACGGCGGAGATTCCGTTGACGACGCCTTTGAAGTTGATGTCGATGCACCGATTCCAAGCATCGGCAGCGACGACATGATCGGCCCAAAACGCGAGGGGCATGGTGCCGGCATTGTTGACAAGCACGTCGATAGTTCCGAAGTGCTGGATGCATGCGCTCGCCATCGCCATTGTTTGGGCGGGGTCAGTGACGTCGACCGTGCATGCGTGCACAGAACGACCTTGAGCCTGGAGTTCGGCGGCGAGTGAGGCCACGCCATCGGCATCGATATCGGCGGCAAGTACGTTGGCGCTGCGTTCCGACGCGATCTTGGTGACGAGTCGGCCGAAGCCGCTTGCCGCTCCCGTCACGATGATTGATCGTCCTGTGAGATATCCGTTGCCAGTAACAGTCATGCCGGTGACCGTATCGCTGGTCGGTAACCTGCGCGTGTGGCTCGTTGGGATGTTGTGAGAGCAAAGGGAGATGCACGTGGCTTTCACAGTCACGGCATTCCTGATGGCGCGCAGCGTTCGGTGCGTGTGCTTGACGTGAATGGTTCGGCGCTCGCCCTCGGTTCGGCACAATCGATCGAGGATGTTGACCTTGAGGTAGCGAAGCGGCTCGATGTCGATGTGTTCAATCGCCAGAGCGGGGGAGGAGCAGTGCTGCTCGATCCCGGCGCGCAGCTTTGGATCGATGTCGTCATTGGCCGCTCTGATCCGTTGTGGCAAGACGATGTCAGTTTGGCGTCCCAATGGCTCGGCGAGGTTTGGGTGACTGCGTTGCGTTCGGTGGGAGTCGAAGGTGCCGTGCACCGGGGAACAATGGTGACGAATGGGTTGTCGTCTGTTGTGTGTTTTGCTGGTCTTGCTGCCGGCGAAGTGACAGTCGAGGGGGCGAAGGTCGTCGGCATTTCACAGCGGCGGACACGTGCGGGCGCTCGCTTTCAATGTTCGGTGCCATTGCGTTGGGATGCGACACGTCATGCCGACCTGCTGGCTCCGGGTATCGCAAAGAGTGGCGGGTCGATCACTGAGGTTGCCGTCGTCGCTGTGCCGCTCGGTGATCCTGCGTTTGATCTCCGCGACGCGTTTCTCGACGCTCTGCCGTAATCGTTCTGAGGAATTTTCACCGAGCGGTTTGATGTCCCCGAGCTCATTGCCGCGCTCGGGCCCAGGCACGGCCTTGGTCCTGGCCCTGGCCATGGTCTGACGTTGGGCCTTCCCAGAGTCCGATCTGCGGCCCAAACCCCCAGATTCAGGGCAGAAATGGGCCTTTTGGGTGATTAGGGGAGGGATGTACTTGCGTAGTGGGGGAAAGTGGGGCAAGATAACTGCTCGTAGGGGCTCCGTGGGGAGCCGGTGGAGAGGATTGCAGGCATGTTCGTTGGGACGTTCGAGCATTCGCTCGATGACAAGGGCCGAGTGGTCCTTCCCGCGACCTTCCGCGCCCAGTTGGTCGAAAAGGGCTTTATTTCTCAGCTCGATCGCTGTCTTGGCCTCTGGACCGAAGAGGGATTCGGCGAAATGGCCAATCGTCTTCAGGACAAGGTCCGCTCGGGCGAAACCAGCCAGGAATCACTCCGGGCCTTCGCCGCCAATGCCCACGAGGTCCGACCTGATTCTCAAGGCCGCATCACCATCCCTCAGAGATTGCGCGAGTTCGCCTCGCTCGACAAAGAAGCCGTCGTCATCGGCGCCTTCGGTCGTATCGAGATCTGGAACGCCGGCCGCTGGAACGACCAAACCACACTCGCCGACGACAGCCTCACCCACGCCGTTACGTCCCTGGGGCTCTAGTCCGTGTCATGTCCCCCCTCTCCCTGTCCCTGACCCAGAAACGAAAGGACCACCTCTGCGACCGAGCCGGTCGCCCGATGTTCAGCAGTCTCTCGGAATACACGATGGAAGGCCCCTACTCCGCCCGCTTCCCATCGAGCCCGACCGGGGAGAAATCCCGGCGGGCGACCGTGTTCCGAGGGACTGCTGAGGACCGGCCCCGGCTTTGCCGGCTGGCTCCGCAGCGAGAGGTTTCCGATATGGCCGAGAACCACGATGAGTTCGACCACCGACCGGTGATGCTCGACGAGATCGTGGCGGCCTTTGATTCGGTCCCTGCAGGTTGGGTTATCGATGCGACGCTCGGCGGTGCTGGGCATTCGGCAGCGATTCTCGATGCGTATCCACACCTTTGCGTGCTCGGTATTGACCAAGACGTCGATGCTCTTGTTGTGGCTCGTGATCGTCTGGCTCGCTTCGGTGAGCGAGCTCGCACCGTGCAGGCCCGATTCGATTCGTTCGCGGCAATTGTTCGCTCGCAACTCCCTGATCAACCAATTGTTGGTGCGCTCTTTGATCTCGGCGTGAGTTCTCCGCAGTTCGATCGGGCTGAGCGTGGCTTTAGTTATCGATTCGATGCTGCTCTCGACATGCGAATGGACACCTCGCAGTCGTTGAGCGCGATGACAGTCGTCAATGACTACGACGAAAAGCAACTTGCTCGAGTTCTTCGCGACTTCGGCGATGAACGATTCGCCGGTCGAATTGCTCGCTCGATCATCGCTGCACGTCCCGTTGAAACCACGACGCAGCTCGCGGAGATCACTCGTGATGCGATTCCGGCACCGGCGCGGCGAACAGGTGGGCATCCAGCAAAGCGCACATTCCAGGCCATTCGTATTGAAGTCAACAATGAACTCGCGATTCTTCCGGTCGCGGTGGAAGATGCAATCGACTCGCTGAGCGCCGGCGGCCGGCTGGTCGTGCTGTCGTATCACTCAGGTGAGGATCGCATTGTTAAGAAGGTCATGCGCGACGCCGAATCTGGTGGGTGCGCCTGTCCGCCAAACCTTCCGTGCGTTTGCGGGGCCGTCTCGAAAGTTCATCTCATTCGTCGTGGCGGAACAACGCCGAGCGCTTCCGAACGCAGCGCGAATCCTCGCGCTGAAAGCGCTCGTCTCCGGATCGCGGAACGATCATGACCAGCGCTCGAGTAGCCGCAGAAGGGCGCCGATCGGCCGCGCTCCGTGAATCGCAGGTATCGCCTCGCGAGAGCATTCGATCGCGGCTGAGACTCGTAGATCGCACCGCACCTGAACGTCGCCGCATCGGGCTGATCGCCGCCGTCGGTGGCGTTGTGGTCGTGCTCTTTGCTATCGCTGCCGCTCAGACGCTCATCATCTCCGAACAGGCGCATATCGATCGAGTAACTACGCGAATCGGTGAAGCAGAAACAAGAGCCGAACATCTTCGGGTTGAACTCGCGCAACTGCAGAGCCCGCAAAATGTCACAGCATTGGCCACGACCAAACTTGGAATGATTCCGGCTCCAACTCCGGTCTATCTCCAGCCCAAGGGAACTGACGACGCACGCGCTGGTGAAATGCCACCCGCTCCGACGCCGACAACTGTTCCGAAGGCGAAGACCTCACCGTCCACGGTGGCGAAAGCGACAACTCCGACCACCGCTGCATCAGCGGCTGCGAAGCGATGAACCCACCCCCTGGTCCCGAGTCGCCTTCGGTCGATCATCCGCCGAAGAACGCACCTTGGAACTCGGCTGATTACTTGCCGCGTGGTCGTCGTCGAGTCGCGGCACCAACTCGCCCCGCTCGTCATTCAACTGGACGCGGAACAACTGCGCCACGAACCTCCCCGGCTCGGAGTGCTCAAAACCGGACAGCAATGGAGCGCACGACTCACGGGCGAGTGACGTCTCGTCCCGTAGAGCGCGTTGAGTCCTCATATTCAGTGTCGCGTTCAGGGCAGCGTTCGATGCAACCTTCGCGATTTGGGTCGATGACGGCGTCAGAAATTGCTCAATCGTGGAGTGCTTCGATCGTTGCTTCGATCCTCTCCTCAGTTCGAGGAATCTTCGACCCAGCAAGTTCTGGAAAAGGGTCGAAGCCCGCGATGGTGAGAACGTCGGTGGGGAATCAGCGTCGACGTTCGTTGATCGTCCTGGTGTTCATTGTTCTGCTCTTCGCAATCGTTTTGGCTCAGGTCGTCAATCTCCAAGTTTTCGATCGAGGTCGTTACGTTGTCTACGGCGCCGGCCAGCGCACAAATACGCAGGTATTGGCTGCCGACCGCGGGGCGATCCTTGATCGCAACGGCGCTGAACTCGTCATCTCGCGACCGGGTCGCTCGATCTTTGTCGATCCGAAACTTGTGACTGATGCATCGAGCGAGGCTGCAAAACTTGCCCCGATTCTGGGCCTCGATCCACTTTTGGTCGAGTCGAGGATGAATGGCAAAGGAAGATTTGCCTACCTCGCCCGCCGCGTAACTTCTGACGTGGTCGCTCAGGTCGAGGCGCTCGGACTTGCTGGCGTTTCGTTCCTTGACGAGAGCGAACGCTTCGCCCCTGCAGGCGACTCGGCCCGTTCGTTGCTTGGAAGCGTCGACGTAGACAACGTCGGAATCTCGGGTCTCGAATCTCAGTATGGAGCTGCCCTCACCGGCACTCCCGGGAGTCTCTCGCTCGAGCGGAGCCCATCGGGGAGAACGATCGCAGTTGGTGACCACTCTCTAACGCCGGCTCAAAAAGGTGATGATCTCAAACTTACGATTGATCAATCGATCCAATATGAAGCAGAGCGTCTCTTAGGCGACCAGGTGAAAGCCACCGGCGCCAAGGGTGGAGTGGCCATTGTCAGTAAGCCGGGCACCGGTGAGATTCTCGCAATGGCCAATGTGGTTCTTGATCCAGAGACGGGACTGGTTCATGTCAGCTCGAACAACAGCGCGCTGACGACGCAGTACGAGCCGGGTTCGGTAATGAAAACCGTCACGATCTCTGGTGCAATTGAAGCGGGTCAGATCACTCCGGCTACTCAGTTCAATCTTCCTCCAACGTTGAAAATCTATGACGCTGAATTTGGTGAAGCTGAGGGTCGCGGGACGGTTACGTGGGACACCACGCAGATCCTGACGCACTCGTCGAATATCGGTGCCATCAAAATTGGCCAGGGCCTTGGAAAAGATGCGCTCTACGCCACTCAGAAAGCATTTGGACTCGGAGTGAAAACCTCACTTGACTTTCCGAACGAGGCACCGGGGTCGGTTCTCGCGCCGTCGAAATATTCGGGCACGTCACTCCCGTCCATCGCCATCGGTCAGGGTATTTCGGTGACGCCGATGCAGTTGCTCTTCGCTTACAACACGATCGCTAATCAGGGCGTCTATGTCGCTCCGAAACTTGTCGACTCAACAATCGATGCCCAAGGCGTTGAACATCTCACTGCTGCAGGTGACTCTCATCGAGCGGTGAGCGCTGCGACTGCCGACAAAGTCAACCTGATGCTGCGTAACGTCGTGAATGAAGGAACCGGACAGCGCGCCGCGATAAATGGCTACTCCGTCGCAGGTAAGACCGGCACCGCGCGTAAGCCCCAGGCCGGCGGCGGCTACGCCGACAAATTCGGAATCACCCGTTACCAATCGACGTTCGTGGGCTTTGTCCCCGCAGAGCAGCCAGCACTGTCTGTCTATGTGATGCTCGATGAGCCCGGCGGCGATTACACGGGTGGCGCAGCGGCAGCTCCGGTTTTCTCCAAGCTCGGATCGTTCGCACTGAATCGCCTTGGCATAGCTCCGGCTGCGACAGATCTCGCGCTTGGTGGCGCTCCAGTTTCCTCAGTACTCGGACTTCCGAGTTCCTCGATGCAAGCCACTGTCATCGACGGCGATCGTGTTCGCGCTCTGACCGCTGGCTCTCCAGCGGCGCTCGCGTCTTCGGTGCCAACAACGATTCCTCCTGCGACGACGACAACGACGTCGGCGGCACGCAAGACCGCATCGGTGAGGTGACACGTGCGCCTGGCGACGATCGTTGCCGAACTGAGTGAGGTGGACCTTGTTGGGGTCGGCGATGCTGTCGCGTTCGCAGATCTTGAAATCACCGACGTCACGTTTGATTCACGACTCATTTCTAAGGGTTCACTCTTCTGCTGCGTTCCTGGTGCCAACGATGACGGTCATCTGCACGCTCGTGAAGCGGTAGAGGCAGGAGCGGTTGCAGTCCTCGTCGACCATCAGCTCGATATCGAAGCAACACAACTCGTGGTTCACGATGTTCGAGAAGCCATGGCCACAGTTTCGGCGGCTTGTTATAGCCATCCGGCCGATGATCTTTTGGTGATCGGAGTGACCGGCACGAACGGGAAGACCACCACAACGTGGATGCTTCAGAACATTTTTACTGCGGCTCGTCGCCGGGTTGAAGTGCTTGGGACGTTGTCGGGGGCACGCACGACTCCCGAATCTCCGGATTTGCAGCGCCAACTCGCACAATGGCGCGACGAAGGTGTTGACGTGGTTGCGATGGAAGTTTCGTCGCATGCGATTGACCAGCATCGTGTCGATGCAATGAAGTTTCGCGTCGCTGTCTTCACGAATCTGAGTCGCGATCATCTCGATTATCACGGTTCAATTGAGCAGTACTTTGAAACAAAGGCGCGACTCTTTGATGAGGCACGTTGCGACCGTGCCGTTGTTAACCTCGATAGTCCTTACGGGTGCCTGCTCGCCGACACCTCCACTGTCCCCACCGATGGCTATTCAATCGATGAGGTCGAGGATCTCGATCTCTCCGTTGACGGGTCAACGTTTCGCTGGGCGGGCCATACCGTTGCTCTTGCCCTAGGTGGCGTGTTCAACGTCAGTAATGCACTGGCCGCTGCGCATGCGGCACGAGCGGTTGGTGTCGACGATGCCACAATCGCCGAGGGTTTGTCGCTCCCATTGGTCGTTGATGGTCGGTTCCAGCGTGTCGATGCCGGCCAACCCTTTGCCATCGTGGTCGATTACGCACATACGCCCGACGGACTTGAGCAACTTCTCACTGCAGCAAGTGATCTTGTCGATGGTCGAGTCATCGTTGTCTTTGGCTGCGGCGGAGATCGCGATCGCTCGAAACGGCCGTTGATGGGCGAGACTGCAGTTTCGAATGCTGACATGGTGATCGTTACCGCCGATAACTCTCGGACAGAAACAACTGAGGAAATCATCGCTTCAATCGTTGAAGGTGCAGGGCGAGTGTTGCGGCCCCGGGCTGAGGTCGTAACTGTCGAGCCAGACCGCCGCGCTGCGATTTCGTTGGCCCTGCGCGCCGCAACAGCAAACGACATCGTGCTCATCGCTGGCAAGGGGCACGAAACAGTCCAGATCATCGGAGACGTCAGTGCAGAGTTCGACGACCGTGTCGTGGCCGCCGAACAGTGGAAGAAACTTGAGGAACATCGGTGATTCGTCTTCTTGTCGCCGCCGCAATTGCATTGGGGCTGTCGTTATTTGGCACTCGTGTTCTTATTTCATGGCTGGAACACCGCCGTATCGGTCAACCGATTCGTGAAGATGGGCCTCAAGGTCACATCACGAAAGCTGGGACTCCAACGATGGGCGGGCTTGCATTTGTAGCGGCCGCAGCAGTTGGTTGGTTCGTAAGCGATATCAATGGAGCAGTTTTCACTCGACGTGGGTTGTTGTGCATGGCCGCGATCGTTGGGGCGGGGGCCGTTGGTCTGCTTGATGACTCGATCAAAGTGTTTCGGGAACGGAACCTCGGATTATCAAAGCGAGCAAAGACGGTTGGGCTACTTGTCGTCGCCACCGCCTTCGCCTTGTCGATGCTCGCTTTCACGAACGTCACCACGACGCTTTCATTTTCGCGTTTCGACTTTCCTGGAGTCGACATCGGAAAAGTCGGATGGGTGGTTTTCGCCGTCATCATCTTCTATGCGACAACGAACGCCGTAAACCTCACTGATGGACTCGATGGATTGGCAGCAGGAGCATCGATCTTTGGCTTTGCCGCCTATACGGTGATTGCGTTCTGGGGTTTTCGTCACAACTCGATCTATGGGGATCAGAGTTTCCTCGATACGGCAGTGGTGTCGGCGTCAATGATGGCTGCGGTCGCAGGATTTCTTTGGTGGAACGCTGCTCCCGCACGAATCTTTATGGGCGATACAGGCGCCCTTGCGATTGGTGCGGGGCTTGCTGCCCTCGCTCTCAGCACGAACACGATCCTGCTCCTCCCAATTGTGGGCGGATTGTTCGTCATGGAGACCGTTTCGGTGATGCTTCAGGTGGGCAGCTTTCGGATGTTTGGCCGAAGAATCTTCCGAATGGCGCCGCTCCATCACCATTTCGAATTAGTGGGCTGGCCTGAGACCACCGTCATCATTCGGCTATGGATCGTTGCGGGTCTGTTCACCGCCCTGGCGCTGGGTCTCTACTACGCAGACTTCGTGCGACTCCCGGGAGTGATCGACTGATGGAGTCCCCGACGCGTGGCCCATTGACGTCGGCCCTCGTTCTTGGATTCGGGATTACCGGGCGCGCGGTCGCAACGGCGCTGACGGCACGTGGTGTCGCCGTCGTCGCTGTCGATGAGCATCCCACCGACGCGATTCGCGCTGAGGCAGCATCGATGGGAGTGGAAATCGTCGAATCGCCTTCCTCGCAGGACCTCACGCGCCTTGTCTCAGGGTGCGATCTTGTGATTCCCAGTCCAGGGATTCCCGAAACACACCCGATTTTTGAACTGGCGACGACACTCGCAAAAGAAGTGGAATCGGAATTTGATCTCGCCGACCGCTGGGATTCTCGCCCGATCGTTGCCATTACCGGTACCGATGGGAAAACCACTGTCACGACCCTTGTGACCGCGATGTTGCTTGCCTCTGGGATTCGTGCCGTTGCCTGCGGAAATACCGATACGCCGTTGGTCGAGGCGATCGCTGATCCAGATGTTGAAGTGTTCGTTGTTGAAGCTTCGTCATTCCGACTAGCGACTACTCGATGGTTCCAGCCTGCGGTTGCAGTGTGGTTGAACTTCGCCCCCGATCACCTCGATGCACACGCATCACTTGCTTCGTATGAAGTAGCAAAGGCGTCGATTTGGGCGCACCTCGATCCTGACACTGGTGTCGCCGTTGCATCGGCGACTGATCCGGTGGTGCTTGCGAATCGCAACCCAGAACTTTCCACGATCACGTTTGGTGGATCAGGAACAAATGCAGATGCGACGGTTGTCGATGGGTGGCTTCGCCTGCCTGATGGCACCGAGATTCTTGCCATCGAAGATCTTCCTCGCGGATTTCCACACGACATCACGAATGCTCTCGCCGCGTCGGTTGCAGCGATGGCGGCTGGAGCAACGATCGAGGGTGTTCGTCAGACTCTTCGTTCCTTCCGAGGCCTCCATCACCGCGTCGAACTTGTGGGCGAACGCAATGGCATTCGCTGGTTCGACGACTCAAAGGCGACCACGCCTCACGCAGTCGTAACAGCCTTGGCGGCCTTCGACTCCGTTGTTCTGATTGCTGGCGGACGCAATAAGGGTCTCGATCTGTCAGTTCTCGCCAATTGTGTCCCTCCGGTTCGAGCGGTGGTTGCGATCGGCGAGGCAGCAGAAGAGGTGCGAGCAAGTTTTCACGATCGATGCGAGGTTCACGTCGTTGATACAACGATTGATGATGCGGTAACAGTCGCAGCGGGGCTTGCTGTAGCCGGAGATGTTGTGTTGCTGTCGCCTGGTTGCGCATCGTTCGATTGGTTCACTTCGTATAGCGATCGTGGCGACCGGTTCGCCGATGCAGTTCGCGGGCTGTCCGATTTCGAGTCAGTGAGTGCGCCATGAGTGCGACAGCAATCAGCGCACCTCGTACACGAGTAGGTCGATTGCTTCAATCGGCTCGTGAGCCGATGCCGCGTACAACTGACTTCAAGATTCTTTGGGTGCTCATCATCATCCTCAACTTGTTCGGGCTTCTGATGATCCTTTCGGCATCTTCGGTAACGGCTCTCTATCAATACGGGTCGTCTTGGTATCAATTCCGCTTGCAGGTGGGTTGGTTCGTGCTCGCATGTGGTGCGATGTTCTTCACGAGCCGATTCCCCTACGAGCAATTGTCGAAGTGGATGAAGCCGCTTCTCTTTGCCACTGCTGGTTTGATGGTCGCCGTTTTGATCCCAGGGCTTGGCGTTTCTGTGAATGGTTCCGCCCGGTGGCTCGGCTGGGGACCATTGCGGTTGCAGCCTTCGGAATTAGCCAAGCTCGCAGTGATTCTTTACGCCGCCGACACGTTGACCCGTCGCGTCGGTCAAATCCGCGATTGGAAAGTTGTCATGCGGCCGATTGCGGTTGTCTTTTGCGGCTTTGCGGCGTTGCTGATGCTTCAGCCAAATCTCGGAACCACGATCATTCTGGCGACGATCGTGTTGGTCATGCTCTATGTGGGGGGCGTCCCAGGAAAGCCGTTGGCGCTTTTCTCGGGATTGCTCGTTGGGCTCGCAACAGTGTTTGCCTTCACCGAGCCCTATCGGGTGCGTCGGCTGATGGCATTCGCCGACCCATGGGCTGACCCGTTGAATACGGGTTTTCAGACGATTCAAAGTCAAGTGGGATTCGCGAATGGTGGCATTCTCGGAACCGGTCTCGGTCAAGGTCGAGCCAAGTGGGGCTTTCTCCCCGAAGCTCATACCGACTTCATCTATGCGATTATCGGAGAGGAAATTGGCCTCATAGGTTCGGTGCTCGTCATCGGGCTCTTTCTCGCGTTCGCACTCTTCGGCGTCCGTACCGCGCTTCGCGCAAGAGATCGTTTCGGAATGCTGCTGGCAACCGGAATTACCACATGGATCCTCATCCAAGCCTTCGTGAATGTCGGTGCGTGTGTGGGTGTGCTGCCAATCACTGGTGTTCCCTTGCCATTCGTTTCGGCAGGCGGATCATCGCTGATCTTCACGATGGCGGCGTCGGGAATCCTGCTCAACATCGCCCGTCAGGAACGCTGATGGGGGATCGGCCTGACGCCGATTCCGCCACCTATGTCCTTGTGGCCGGCGGTGGTACTGCTGGACATGTCTTGCCCGGTCTTGCTGTGGCTGCAGCGCTCGTCAATCGCGGTCATTCGCCGTCAACGATTCACTTCGTTGGCAGTGAACGCGGCCTTGAACGAACACTCGTGCCTGACGCAGGGTTTGCTCTGACGTTATTGCCAGGCCGCGGTATCCAGCGTCGGCTGACTTTTGAAAATGTTGCAGCTGTCTGGGGTTTGATGCGTGCAGTCGTAAAAGGGATAGTTCTGGTTCGTCGCCGCCGTCCGAAGGTTGTACTTGTTCTTGGCGGGTACGCGAGCGTCGCGTGCACAGTCGGCGCGTTCATTTGGCGAGTGCCGATCGTCGTGATGGAACAAAATGCGCGTGCCGGTGCGGCCAACAGGCTTGCCGGTCGATTCGCGAAAGCCAGTGCCGTTCCCTTTATCGAGACTGACCTTCCCCGCAGCGTGGTTACTGGCAACCCTGTTCGAGCTGAGGTACTTGCCATAAACCGGAGTGCAGATCGCGAAACCGCGAGAGCGTCACTGGGAGTTGGCGTAGGTCGAACGTTCATTGCGGTCGTGACGGGTTCGCTTGGGTCGCGAAACGTGAATGATGCGGTTCTTGCAGCGCTACCAAAGTGGTCGACGCGCACCGACCTCGCCATCCGTCATGTCATCGGTTCGCGAGACTGGGAATCGGTTCAGGACAGGCTTCCCCAGACCGACGGGCTTGAGTACGTAGCGGTGCGCTACGAAGACCGTATGGAAACCGTTCTGGCCGCTGCCGACCTGCTCATCGGCCGCGCTGGTGGAACGACTGTTGCCGAGCTTGCCGAGGTTGGGGTGGCCAGCGTCCTTGTGCCGCTTCCGCAGGCACCTCGCGATCACCAGACCGCCAATGCCGCCGCGCTTGTGCGTGCTGGAGCGGCAGTACTCATTCCCGATAGTGAACTTGATGGAGATCGGCTGGTCTCCGAGGTCGAACCGCTTCTCGGGTCCCCAGATCGTTTCGAGCGAATGGGCATTGCTGCGCACACGTTGGCCCAACCCCATGCTGCCGACAGCGTCGCCGAACTCGTGGAGCGTCATGCCCGCCGCGGTTGAGAGCGATCCGGTTCCCTCGCTCGCACAGCGCCGGTCGATTCATGTACTTGGCGTGGGCGGACCAGGAATGTCCGCGATTGCATCGGCGCTCGTGGGAATGGGTCATTCCGTATCGGGGAGCGACATCGTCGAGTCAGCGGTTCTGGAGCGACTCCGTTCCGAGGGCATTGTCGTCACTGTCGGCCACAGCCCCGGCAATATCGGTGTCGATGTCGAATTCCTCGCAGTATCGACTGCGATTCCCGAAAACAATCTCGAAATCGTCGCAGCGCGAGCACGCTCACTTCCTGTGGTTCGTCGGAGCGCGCTGTTGCCAGCGATAGCAGCAGAGCGTCGAACCGTTGCTGTGACCGGCACACACGGGAAGACGACGACATCATCGATGCTCGCCCTCATACTTCTCGCCGCCGGTCTTGATCCGTCGTTCCTCATTGGCGGCGAAATCAGTCAACTCGGCACCAATGCGAAATGGTCAGATGGCGAGTGGTTTGTTCTTGAGGCCGATGAAAGTGATGGCTCAGGTTTTTCGATCGACCATGAAGCATTGATAGTTACCAACATCGAAGCCGACCACCTTGAGTTTCACGGCTCGTTCGAAAACCTGTATCGAGCATTCGAACGCTTCATAGCGTCGACGAGCGGACCAGTCGTGTTGTGTGCAGATGACCCCAATACCGCTCGTATCGCGCGCGGCACGAACGCGATTACTTACGGACTCTCCGATGAAGCAACTGTTCGCATCGTTGGACTTGAAGGTTCGCGCTCTGGAGTCGATTTCACGGTTGTTGTCGGCGGAGAGGAACTGGGTCGGGTTCATGTCCCGGTTCCTGGTACTCATAATGCGCTCAACGCGTGCGCGGCAATTGCACTCGCACTGCAACTAGGCGTGTCGTTCGATGACTGTGCTGCGGCACTCGCAATGTTTGGTGGGGTTGGTCGTCGTTTCGAACCGAAAGGCGATGCGAATGGGATTGTCTTTATTGACGATTACGCCCACCTACCTACGGAGATAGCGGCAGCTATTTCGGCTGGACGCGATGGCGATTGGGAACGGCTTGTTGTTGTCTTTCAACCGCACCGATACAGCAGAACACAAACGCTCTGGCAGGACTACGCCAATGCGTTCGAAGACGCTGATCTTCTTGTACTCACTGGCATCTATGCGGCCGGCGAGGAACCGCGTGCAGGAGTCACAGGTCAACTCATTGTCGATGCAGTGACAACTGCACATCCGGAAAAGGATGTGCAGTACGTGGCTGAACGAGAATCGCTGGCAGCGGTCCTCGCGTCCGAACTGCGCTCCGGCGACTTGTGTCTGACGCTTGGTGCGGGCGATATCACCGTGCTTGCCGATGAAATTCTTCTGCTCCTTCAACAAGGAAGCGCGTTGTGACCATCGAATCTGTTTTCGCAGCGTTACAAACCGATTTCGGCGATCGTGTTGTGCGTGACGCGGGTCTGGGTGAGCTCACGACCTATCGGGTTGGTGGTCGGGCAGCTCTTCGCGTTCGTGCCGAATCGCCCGACGATGTCAGTTCGATTGGCAAGGTCATCGCAAAATTCGGTTCCGCGTTTGCTGTCATTGGTCGTGGCTCAAATTTGCTAGTCGCCGACGAGGGATTCCACGGGATCGTTGTCACGCTTGGCGAGGGATTAGCCGGCATCACGATTACCGGAACCACGGTGCACGCTGGTGGAGCGGCCTTGCTGCCAGTCGTCGCTCGCAGAACTGCAGCCGCTGGACTCACCGGATTCGAATGGGCCGTTGGAGTTCCCGGTTCCATCGGCGGCGCGGTTCGGATGAATGCTGGTGGTCACGGTTCTGACATGACAGAAGGGCTCGTCGGGGTCCGCGTGGTAGATCTTGCGAGCGGCGACCATAGAGAGATGTCTTTGGCCGACCTCGGATTGGGATTCCGCTCCTCAATGCTCGGGCGTTCACTAGTGGTCACCGATGTTGAACTTGCTCTTTCGGCGGGCGACAGAGCGACCGCCGAGACGGAAATTTCAGAAATTGTGCGCTGGCGGCGCGAAAACCAGCCAGGTGGAGCGAATGCCGGATCGGTCTTCGTCAATCCGCTTCCCGATTCGGCGGGTCGACTCGTCGATGAGGCGGGGGCGAAAGGTGTACGCCTCCGTTCTGCGGAGGTATCGACCAAGCATGCCAATTTCATTCAGGTGGACGATGGTGGTTCGGCCAATGATGTCGCCGAACTCATGGCGCTTGTTCGTTCCCAGGTGCACGAGCGGACAGGCGTTGACCTGCATGCGGAAACCCATTTCCTTGGGTTCTCGGCTGAAGTAGCTGACGCTGCTGGTGCGCGGCGAGTTGAGGCGACCAACTAATGGCAAGTCGAGTCCTTGATCGTTCCGCCGCAGAAGTGAAGATCGATCCGCGAATCGCGGCGCGACGCGACGCGGTTCAGAACGAAAAGCGACGTCGACGCGGTCGCTGGTGGCTTGTGGCTGCGATTGTCGTGGCGGTCCTCGTCGGAGCTTGGTTCATTACCCGCACACCATTGCTTGATGTCGATCGGATAAAGGTCGATGGCGCAACGGTGACGACGGCCGAGGACATCATCAGTTCCTCCGGAATTCGTCCTGGCGAAGCGCTTCTCGAAATCGACGCGTCTGCGTCTGCGTCTCGTATTCGTCAGCTGCCGCATATTGCATCTGCTTTGGTTGTCCGGAACTGGAACGGAACGATTGCGATCACTGTGACCGAACGAGTGCCGGTCGCTCTCGCCGTGGGAGCCGATGGTGTGGCGATGCTGATTGACGGGTCCGGCAGAGTGATCGGGACTCATGTGGCCGGTGACGGTGTGGAGACGGTGCTGATGGGCGTCGAGGCCGGGTCTGCCGGAACGTCGGTTGAGGGTGTCTCGGGCGCCCTCGAGGCGGCGTCGTTGCTTACGCCGGGGATGCGAAACCGAATCGCCGGGATCGCTACCGCTCCTGATGGATCACTCAATCTGACGTTGACCCCCCAGGGGATCGTCATTATGGGGCCGCCGACAGACCTACCGGCCAAGGTCGACTCGTTGCGAATAGTGATGGGTCAGGTCGACCAACGGGACCTTGCCAGCATCAATGTGGTTAATCCCACGACCCCTGTGGTTGTGAGAACCCCGAAATAGCCCCTTGGGGCGAGTAACCTCGGTCCAGTTCTTGTACCTCGTTCCAAAGTCCGTCCTGCATTTCTCTCGAAGGAGCTCCCCATGGCCGCCAGTCCGCAGAACTACCTCGCGGTGATCAAGGTCGTAGGCGTCGGTGGTGGTGGCGTAAACGCCGTCAATCGCATGATCGACGCCGGTCTCAAGGGAGTCGAGTTCATCGCAGTCAACACCGATGCGCAGGCGCTTCTCATGAGCGATGCCGACATCAAACTCGATATTGGCCGTGACCTCACGAAGGGCCTTGGCGCAGGCTCCGATCCAGAAATTGGTCGGGCTGCGGCCGAAGGGCACATCGACGAAATCGAAGAAGCCCTCAAGGGCGCCGACATGGTTTTCATCACTGCCGGCAAGGGCGGAGGCACCGGCACTGGTGCCGCGCCGGTTATTGCTCAGGTGGCGAAGAGCCTTGGTGCACTCACCATTGGTGTTGTCACCCGTCCGTTTGGGTTCGAAGGCAAACGTCGTTCCACCCAAGCCGATACCGGAATCAAGACGCTGAAAGAAAAAGTCGACACCCTCATCGTCATTCCGAACGATCGACTCCTTTCGGTCTCGAATGACAAGACCTCAGTCCTCAATGCCTTCAAGATGGCCGACGAGGTTCTCCTGCAGGGTGTCCAGGGCATTACCGACCTCATCACGACACCAGGTCTGATCAACACCGACTTTGCTGACGTCAAGATGATCATGAGCGATGCCGGTTCGGCCCTCATGGGAATCGGTTACGGCTCAGGCGAGGGTCGAGCAGTGGCCGCAGCGAAGGCCGCGATTTCCTCACCGTTGCTTGAAGCTTCCATCGAGGGCGCTCGCGGCATTCTCCTCACAATTGCCGGTGGCAGCGATCTCGGCCTTTTCGAGGTCAATGAAGCCGCGGAGATCATTCACGGGGTTGCTCATGTCGACGCCAACATCATTTTCGGAACGGTGATCGACGACGAAATGGGCGACGAAGTCCGTGTCACCGTCATCGCTGCTGGCTTCGACCGCTGGGACGGCGAGGTTCGCGCTGGTCGCGGCCGCGACGATCGACCGATTGCTCGTGATGTGTTCTCCACCGACGACGACCTTGATGACGATGGCAACTTCGACGTCCCATCGTTCCTTCAGTAGTCGTCGTCTCCGCCCCGGTGCGGGTTTTTGATCGAGCGCTCGGTAACGGGCGCTCGATACGCGTCCGGTGGACCGATCGAACCGACGGCGACCTCGCGATCGGCGCTGCGTCATCTGAACAAGATGAACGCCGAAATGCCGTCACCGACCATCGGTGGGTGTGGCTTGAACAAGTGCATGGCGACCGTTGCATCGATTGCGATGAGGTTGGAGTCGACGCAGCAAGAGGGGCCGAAGCCGATGCGGTTGTGACAGCGCAACCAAATCTCGCGCTCGCAATCCACACTGCAGATTGCGTGCCGATTGCGTTGTGGTCCGAAGACGGTGTCCTCGGCGCAGTGCACGCGGGCTGGCGCGGACTTGAGGCCGGCATCATCGAGTCATGTGTTCGACTTTTACGAACGAAAAGTTCCGAACCCATTTCTGCAGTCATCGGACCATCGATTGGTCCAGAGTGCTACGAATTCGGTGAAGTGGATCTTGAACGTTTGAGCGCAAAATTTGGTCCCAGCGTTCGAGCCCTCACGAGCGAAGGGCGACCTGCACTCGATGTTCGCTGTGGAATTCGAAATGAACTTGCCCGCTTGAATGTGGCCATTGTTTTTGAAGATGACACGTGCACGTCCTGTGATCAACGGATGTATTCGTTTCGCGGACGTGGGGAGTCAGGTCGCCAGGCACTTGTCGTATGGAGCGAGAGCGCATGAGTACTGAAGTCGATGCACTGCTTGTCGCCGAACGAGTTTCCACACTGCAGCACCACCTTGCGGCCCTTGCTCCTGAAAACTCAGTTGGCATCGTCGCGGTCACAAAAGGATTCGGCGTCGACGCGCCACGCGCTGCATTGGCGGCGGGCCTCACGATGGTGGGGGAAAACTACGCACAGGAATTGATCGCGAAACATGAAGAACTGACTCCGGAAGAACGAGAGCAGATCCAGTGGCATTTCTTGGGGCGGCTTCAGCGGAACAAGGTGCGTTCCCTCGCGCCCATCGTTTCGGTATGGCAGAGCGTCGATCGAGTTGAACTCATCGACGAAATCGCGCGCCGGTCAGCGGGGGCCCGCATCATGATTCAACTGAATATCTCTGGCGAGCCTCAGAAGGGCGGTGCTGCGCTGGGCGACTGCGGGTCGCTGGTCCGAAGCGCTCAAGGAAATGGTCTGGTTGTGGTCGGTCTTATGGGAGTGGGAGCGGCCGAGGATGAGTCCACTTCTCGTGACGGGTTTCGACAGCTCGTCCAGTTAGCTGAAGAACTTGGGCTCCCAGAACGCTCGATCGGGATGTCTGCCGATCTCGATCTTGCGGTGGCCGAGGGCTCAACCATGGTCCGGGTAGGGACTGCCCTCTTTGGCGCTCGTGGCCCCAGAATCGCTGGTTAGCCACGGTACCTAGGGGTGCCGAATCGGTGAATGTTCGCGATCGCCGCTGAGCAACTACCCTTCCGGGTCGGACCGGGGGAGAGTTTCCCCCATACGGAGGGTCAGATGTCTTCGATGTGGCGCAATGCCATGGTGTACCTCGGGCTTGGACCCGACGATGAGTACGACGACTATGCGGCGTCCCCGGACGATCGCCCGTTGCCGCCACTTCCTTCTCAGGTGGTTCGTCAAACACCTCGTCCAACAGGGACCGTTCGACCGCGCCCGCAAGCATCAGCAGGCGCAGTTCTGTCCACTCCTCCGGAGGCCGGTGAAGTTTCGGCGGTGCGCCCCGTTCCCGCCCCGTCTGCACTCTCTGCAAACCGCGGTTTTGAAGATGCCTCGAAGCCTCGGGTTCGTGCTGTTCCTCGTCGACAGTCGGTGCGGCCACATTTGGTAACGCCGACATCGTTTAACCAGGCGCAAGACATCGCCGACAACTTCAAAGCCGGTAGCGCTGTTGCGATGGATCTCTATGACGCCGACCGCGATCTTTCCCGTCGTCTGATCGATTTCTCGAGCGGCCTTTGCTATGGGCTCGGCGGCAACATGGAGAAGGTCGCCGCCACGGTGTACCTGATTCTTCCGGTCGGTGTCGAGGTTCCGGCCGAAGAACGCGCGTTGCTTGCCGATCGCTCAAACGACGACGATTATTGATCCACTGTCGTGTTCTGGGTACTGATTCATTACGTCGCTCAATTGTTTTTGCTGTGCCTGCTCGGACGGATCGTCCTCAGCTGGTTTCCGCCTTCGGGCCCCGGACCAATAGAGACGCTTCGACAGGTCCTCTACCGCGTCACTGAGCCAGTTCTTGGGCCGATCCGCGCCTTACTTCCCCCGGTCCGCATGGGCGGAATGGGGCTCGACCTTTCCCCGATGATTGTCTTTATCGGGCTGGAAATCCTGCTGGCATGGTTACCCAGCTGAACTCAATCTGGGTTCGTTGATACCCGAGCCGTGTTCGGCCGATACCATCGCCGCCATGGAAACCACGCCCGGAACTCCCCACCTTCTAACTGACGTTCGGTTCTCTGTGAGCCGCAAGGGTTATGACCCCGATGAGGTCGACAACTTCCTTGAGCGTGTCAGCGCTGCGGTCGCTCAACTGCAAGACAAACTTCGTCAGGCAACGTCAACGGCCGAAGCTGCAGAAGCTCGCGCCGCCGATGCCGTGCGTAACGAGAGCCGACTGCAAGCACGAATCTCTGAACTTGAAACTGGCGTGGCTGCATCACCGGCTCCTGCTGTGGTGGCACCCATCCGTGCGGTCGATCCGTCCATCGATGCTGAACAGGCATCGTCTGTTCTCGTCATGGCTCAGCGCACTGCTGATGCAACAATCAACGAGGCGCGTACCAACGCTGCGCAGATGCTTACTGAGTCAGAGGTCGAAGCCAGTCGCATTCTTTCTGCGGCAAAGGCGCAGGCCGATGAGGCATTGCGTGATCTCGACAATGCCCGTCGCGAACTCGCAGCCGACAATGACGCACTTGAAGCGTTCCTCTCCGAACAGCGCGCGGTTATCGCCAACGGACTGTCACGCATTCAGGCAGTTATCGATGATCCGGCAGCTCTGCGTGTCGGAACGCCTCCAGTGGAATTCGCGAGTCCTGTGGTGGCCCAAGAGCCGACTCCTGCTCCTGTGGCTCCGGTTCGAGTCTCAGAACCTGAGGTGTTCCAGCCGGTTCTGGCCGATGACTCAAGTTGGACTCCTGAATCATCTTCCGCCGGATTGTTTGCTGACAACGATGCCGACAGTGGCCCCGCCACTGCAGCAGTGCCGGCTCTCGACGACGAGTTCCTCGCCGAAGACGACGACGATGCCGATGCGGCCATGCGCCGCTTCTTCGACGCCGACTTCGACGACGATCGTCGCTGAATCAAAGAAATCGATCGGGACTTCTCAGCTACGGCTGAGGGGTCCCGTTTTTCTTTTTCTGACACGTTGTTCGAAAGCTGAGTGCGTCAGTCGACGCGAATGATCGAGATCGGAATGCTGGTTCCGTCGATTTCAATCGCACGATCGCCTTCACCGAACTCGAGTGATCGAGCGAGAACCTCGGCCATGATCGTGTCGCGGTGAGTTTCGATGACGGAACGCAGGCTGTCATCGGCATCGATCGTGACTGCGATTCGATCAGCGATTTCCAAACCGGCGGTCTTTCGGGCGTCGTTAAGCGAACGCACGAGTTCTCGAGACGTTCCTTCGGCGCGAAGTTCATCGTTGAGTTCGAGGTCAAGAGCAACTGCCCAACCGTCATCCTCGACAAGTGCAAGGTCATCGTGTTTCTCGGCGCGAACTTCAACCTCTTCGGAACTGAGTCGCTCGCCAGCAATTTCAATCCAACCCTGCTCTGCGAGTTGCGCGTGAAGTGCTGACCCGTCGGCGTCCGCCAGGGCGGCTTTGATGTCATTGACGCGTTGTCCGAGCCGAGGTCCGAGGAGTCGGAAGTTGGGGATGACGCTCCAGCCCATCAGGCCAGAAAGCGAATCGAGTCGTTCAAGTGTCTTCACATTGAGTTCGACTTTGATTTCGGCTTCGATCTCGGAGCTGAGGTCGGTTCCGCCGTGGAGGAGCAGTGCCCGGGACAACGGCTGGCGAACTTTCATCTTGGCGTCGGTGCGGGCCGAGCGGCCAAGGCTCACAAGTCGCCGGGCCGCGTCCATCTGCTCGGCCAAAAGAGGGTCGTGACGGCCGCTGGCCACCGGCCAGTCAGTGAGATGGACGGATTGGCCCCCTGTGAGCGTTGTGTAGATCTCATCGGACAGGAATGGGCAGAAGGGCGCCAGCACCTGAGAAATGGTGGTGAGGCACTCGTAGAGCGTGGCGTGAGCGGCAGCGTCGCTGGATTTCCAGAAGCGAGGCCGACTTCGACGCACGTACCAATTCGACAGATCGTCGATGAATTTCGCGATTCGACCGGAACCGCTGAGGGCATCAAAGCCCTCAAGTGATGCGGTGACGGTGGCCACGGTGTCATCGAGTTCCGAAAGGATCCAGCGATCGAGCACGTGTGTGGGCGGAGCTGCTTGCGGGTCGGGCTGCCATCCGTCGAGATCGGCATAGGTGGCAAAGAACGAAAACACATTCCACAGCGTGAGCAACGTTTGGCGTGTGGCCTCGCGAATGCCATCAGGAAACACACGACGTGGTGTCCACGGCTGGCCGGAGGAAAAGAAATACCAACGAAGAGCGTCGGCGCCGAGCGTGTCGAAAATATCGAATGGGGCGATGACGTTGCCGCGCGACTTCGACATCTTCTGCCCGTTCTCATCGACGATGAGTGCGAGACAGACAACGTTCTTATACGGCGTTGAACCGAAGACCAGAGAGTTCACTGCGAGGAGCGAATAAAACCAACCGCGGGTTTGGTCGATGGCTTCGCAGATGAAGTCGGCGGGGAATGCGCCATTGAAAGAATCGGCATTTTCGAAAGGGTGATGGCGCTGAGCCGAAGGCATTGATCCGGAGTCGAACCACGCGTCGAGAACAGGAGCGACACGGCGCATCGTTCCTGCGCAGCCATCGGCCGTGCAGTCAAAGGTGATGTTGTCGACGTGCGGGCGATGGAGGTCGAGTTCAGTGAGGTCTCGTGCAGTGAGTTCACTGAGTTCGGCGACCGAGCCGATGCAGTGTTCATGGCCGTTGGCATCGCAACGCCAGATGGGAAGCGGAGTTCCCCAATAGCGATCGCGCGAAAGCGCCCAATCGATGTTTCCTTCGAGCCACTTGCCGAATCGTCCGTGTTTGATGAACTCGGGATGCCACGAGATGCGCTCGTTTTCCGACATGAGCAGATCTCGATGTTCTGATGTGCGCACGAACCAAGACGTTTTGGCCCAGTAGATGAGCGGAGTGCTGCATCGCCAGCAGTGGGGGTAACTGTGCTCGTAGGCCTGTTCGCGAACGAGAAGTCCGCGGGCATCGAGATCATCGATGATGTATCGGTCGGCATCTTTCACGAATGTTCCGGTCAAGAACGGAACGGAGTCATCGAATGCAGCATCGGCGTTGACCGGATTGAGAACAGGAAGCTTCTCTGCTCGACCAACGACAGCGTCGTCTTCGCCAAATGCGGGGGCGAGATGCACAATGCCGGAACCATCGTCGGTTGTAACAAAGTCGGCGGCCACGACACGCCAACCGTCGGCGCCGGTGGGTGCAGCGAGGGTGTCAAACGGGCGTTCATAGCGCCATCCAACAAGATCGACGCCTTTGAACTGCTCAATGATGATTGCGTCTTCGGGAGCGAGTGCCGCGGCCATGAGTAGGTCACGACTTCCGTCGGAAGACGCTGTTCTCACATAGTCGATGTCGGGGCCAACAGCAGCGGCGACGTTGGAGATGAGCGTCCAGGGAGTCGTGGTCCAGACCAGGAGGTCGACATCACGATCGACAATTGGGAATCGAACGTAGACCGATGGATCAACGATGTCGCGGTACACATCGGGCTGGCCGAGTTCATGACTCGACAATGCGGTGCCACATCGCCCGCAGTAGGGCGAGACCTTGTGGCCTTCGTAGAGAAGTTCTTTGTCCCACAGCTGACGGATGAGCCACCACACCGACTCGACATAGGAGTTGTCGAGGGTCCAATACGCGTCGGCAGTGTCGATCCATACGCCGGAGCGCTCGGTGAGTGCCGTCCAATCGGTGACGTAACGCTGGACCGATTCGCGGCAGCGTTGGTTGAACTCGGCGATGCCGAATTCTTCGATTTCTTGTTTGGTGGAGAGGCCGAGTTCCTTTTCCACCTCGAGCTCGACGGGGAGGCCGTGGCAGTCCCAGCCACCCTTTCGGGGAACATCTCGACCCCGCATGGTCTGGAAACGGGGGTAAATGTCTTTGAAGACTCGCGCCCATACGTGGTGAAGGCCGGGTCGGCCGTTGGCCGTTGGAGGGCCCTCATAGAAGATCCACGGCTCGCCACCGGCCCGCAAACGGCGGGTCGCAGCGATGGTGTCATCGGCCTTCCACTGGTCCAGACGACGCTGTTCGAGGGAGGGAAGATTGAGATCTGGGTCGACGGGACCGAATGGCATGAGGGCCAAGCGTACGCCGTTGCTGAACGGCTTCCGTGCGTGCGGGTTGACGTGGGAGGGTGGCGCCCTTACCCTCCGCCGATCCACCGCCACTCAAGGGAGATCATCCGTGGCAGTCAAAAAAGTAACGGCGAAGAAGTCCGCAGCGAAGAAAGCTCCGGCGAAGAAGACGGCGAAGGCGGCTCCGGCCAAGAAGGTCGTGAAGAAGGCGGCTCCGGCGAAGAAGGCTCCGGCGAAGAAGGCCCCGGCCAAGAAGGCTCCGGCCAAGAAGGTCGTAAAGAAGGCGGCCCCAGCTAAGAAGGCTCCGGCCAAGAAGGTCGTGAAGAAGGCGGCTCCGGCCAAGAAGGCTCCGGCCAAGAAGGCTCCGGCCAAGAAGGTCGTGAAGAAGGCGGCCCCGGCCAAGAAGGCCCCGGCCAAGACGACCGTCGTCAAAAAGGCTCCGGCACCTCCCGTGCAGCCCCCGCGTCCGAATCGTCTTCCACCGATTCCCAAGGAACCAAAGAAGATCAAGTATCCGTTTGACGCAAAGTTCCTCGATGCACAGCGAGCCCATTTGCTTGAAGAGCGCCGTCGTCTTGTGCACGATGCCGAAACCCTCACCGCTGAAGCGAATTCACTGGCGGAGTTGCGTGAGCCTGGCGATGTGCAGTTCGACGAAGAGTCGGGCGAGGGCGACACCCTTGCGGTGGAACGCGAACGCGATCTTGCGCTTTCCGCTCAGTTCCTTGATCAGGTCGATGAAATTGATCGGGCCATGCTCAAGATCGGTCAAGGCACGTACGGGATCTGTGAGATCTCCGGACTCGCCATTCCGAAGGAGCGTCTCCGCGCCATTCCGTGGTGCCGTGAACGAGTTGAGTACAAGGTCGGCAATTTCCGACGCTGAAGCGCCACGGATCGGGCAGACCAGCCCCTAGGTTGGAACCCGTGACAAGCACGAACTCTCCGACCAGCGCTGAACCAACCCATCGGGTCTTGTTCGGCGCGGTCGCTGTTGGTTGGGTGATCGCTGATCAATTGTCCAAGTCCTGGGCGGTGTCCACGCTCAGCAATCGAACGATCGATGTGGTGTGGACACTGCGCTTTCAGCTCGCCGTAAATCACGGTGCATCCTTTAGCCTCGGTGCCGGATTTGGGACCTGGATCGGGCTCCTTGCCCTCGTGTTTGTGGGAGTTCTTGTCTGGAAAGGCGGCTCTGTCCGAAGCCGTCTGGGCGCAGTTGCCCTCGGCATGATCGTCGGAGGCGCGGTTGGCAACGTCCTCGATCGAGCATTTCGCGGCGATGCAGGGTTCTTTCATGGTGGTGTCGTCGATTTCATCGACTTTCAGTGGTGGCCAGTTTTCAATGTCGCCGATATCGGCGTGGTGTGCGGAGCGGTACTACTTGTGATCTCCACGTTGCGAGATCCTCGACAAAATGATTCGACAAGGGTGAACGGTCGTTCCGACGCCGTGATGCAGTCCGACAATGCGTCTGCGACGCAGATCGAGAGCAACTGATATGGCCTATACCGAGGTCATCCCCTCAGCATTGGCTGGCGAACGCATCGATCGAGTTGTGGCGATGATCAGTGGAGCAAGCCGCACGAAAGTCACCGATTGGCTCGATCAGGGACTCGTGATGTGCAACGACACGGTGGTGACCACGCGGTCGCGTCGAGTGGCAGAGGGCGATGTCGTCGTTATCGATGTGGAACCAGACTTCGGTCCCGAGCCTCTCATCGCCGAGCCCGATATCACCGTGCCAATTGTGTATGTCGACGATGACGTCATCGTGATCGATAAGCCTGTCGGCCTCGTTGTTCATCCGGGAGCAGGAAATGCAACAGGCACACTCGTGCAAGCAATGCTTGCCGTCTATCCGGAGATTGCCAAGATTGGTGAACCGGAACGTCCTGGGGTCGTGCATCGCCTCGACAAGGACACATCGGGACTCATGATCATGGCTCGCTCCGCCGAGGCGTATTCCGAATTGAGCGCGATGTTGGCCGAGCACGAGGTGGAACGCACCTATCTCACTTTGGTTTGGGGGATACCCGATGCGGGAAGCGGATTAATTGACGCACCCATTGGCCGCTCAACTCGTGAACCAACAAAAATGGTGGTGAGCGCTCAAGGTCGTGATGCCCGCACGCGCTACACCGTTCTCGAAACGTTTGAAGATCCGGTTCCTTGCGCGTTAGTCGAGTGTCGACTTGAAACCGGTCGAACTCACCAGATCCGGGTGCACATGGCAGCTATTGAACATGCTGTCGTTGGCGATGACCGATATCGGGGCGTTCGTTCGTCGATCGAGACGCCGCGCATCTTCTTGCATTCAGCCGCGCTCGAATTTGATCATCCGGTTCGACCCGACGAACGACTGACATTCGTCTCTGAGCTACCACCGGATTTAGCGGCGGTACTTGAGCGACTCAGGAACCCGACGCCCACGGAGGCGTAACCGTTGGGGTGGCTGCGACTTCGGTCGGCCACTTCCCTTGGCCTTTCGCGATGGACACGATGTCGGCCAAGGTTGCCGCTTCGAGATAGCGACGCATGTGTTCGCCAACGTCGTCCCATACCGCAAGCAACACACACTGTCCCTCGTGATCGCAGGCGCCATCGGTGTGGGGCTGACCGAAGTCACCGGCCACGATGGGTCCGTCGACGGCGCTCACGATGTCGGAGAGCCGTATTGATTCGGGCTCTCGAGCGAGGACGTAGCCGCCGCCGACACCGCGCTTTGACTGCACAAGGCCTGCTCCTTTGAGAGCGAGCAGGATCTGTTCGAGATACGGCTGCGGGAGACCAGTGCGCTCGGCGATGTCGCGCACCGAAGTTGGTCCGCCTTCGTCCGAGTGCAGCGCAAGCGACAACAGTGCTCTGCTTGCATAGTCGCCTCGGGTCGATACCTTCACGCCCGGCATCGTAGGGGGAAGCGGCGGACTCGGGGGCAAGGCGGTCCTGGCACTACCGTGACCGGCGGAGGAGCACCGTGGATTCCCAATCGACAAAGACTGCTGCTTCGGCCGATGGGCGTGTTTTGCCTGACTATGACGGGGCCTGCATTTCCAACATCGTTCCGGCGTTGCTCGATGGGTCGATTCCATGGCCTGCGTGGTTTCCTGAGGGTGCCGCCGATGCGAATCAGGTCGTAGTCCTCGTTCTTGACGGCATCGGTTGGAATCAACTGTGTGAGCGTCATCACCTAGTTCCAACGATGTCTGCGATGGCGGGCGGACCGATCACGAGTGTTGCGCCTTCGACAACAGCAACAGCACTCACATCGATTAGCACCGGAGCGCCTCCTGGACTTCATGGGATTATGGGTTACCGAATGGCGATGGGTCGCGACATCCTCAATGTCTTGCGATGGTCAGCAAACGGTCGCGATGCGCGGAAATCTCTTGAACCTGAGTTCGTCCAGACACTTGACGTGTTCGAGGCACAACGACCGCCAGTGATCACGCGTGCAGAGTTCCGCGAATCTGGATTCACTCGAGCCCATCTCGACAAGACTCGACTTGTGGGTTGGCGGGTGTCGTCAACGATCGTGACGGAAATCGCGGCAGCGCTGAATCGCAACGAACCATTCGTCTATGCCTATTACGACGGGATCGACAAGATCGCCCATGAGTTTGGCCTCGGAGCGCATTACGACTCCGAGTTAGCGTTTGTCGATCGACTCGTCGCCGACATCTTGAGCACCCTGCCAACGGGTGCAGCGTTGGTTGTCACCTCTGACCACGGTCAGGTTGATGTTGGCGATGCTGTTGTGTCGCCCGACCCCGCCGTTATGGCCCATGTCGATCTGCAATCAGGCGAGGGCCGATTTCGTTGGTTGCACGCTCGTCCGGGTCATGCCCGTGTGTTGTTTGATGACGCGAGTGCGCTGCATTCTGATCGTTCATGGGTTGTGAGTCGTGACCAGGTCATCGATGAAGGCTGGTTTGGTTCGAAGGTCACTGACGAGGCCCGATCGCGTTTAGGTGATGTTGCACTGGTGACTCGAGAAGCAATCGCTTTCCACGATCCTGCTGATAGTGGCGCTTTTCCGTTGCGAGCTCGACATGGGTCGGTAACTGCCGACGAAATGTATGTTCCGCTACTAGTTGGAAACTCTTGAGCATTCTCCGGTAAGACTGTTGCCATGACTGACTCAATGGCCGGAGGCGCTGAACGCGCCGAACTCATGCTTCCAAGCGAAGAAGTCGGAGCCGAGGAAGAACAACGCGAGATGGTGTCAGAGCCAGCGAAGGTGATGCGCGTTGGCTCGATGATCAAGCAGCTGCTCGATGAAGTTCGTCAGACCGAACTCGACGAACCGTCACGAGTGCGTTTACGTGCGATCTACGACAGGTCAATCGAAGAACTTGGCTCGGCGTTGTCGCCGGATCTTCGTGACGAACTCAAACGACTTGCTTTCCCATTCGCCGACGAAGGTACGCCGACAGATATCGAATTACGAGTTGCCCAAGCACAACTCGTTGGCTGGCTCGAAGGTCTCTTTCATGGAATTCAAGCCACTCTGTTTGCTCAACAGATGGCTGCTCGACAACAACTCGAGAACATGCGGGGTGAACTGCCCCCCGGGGTCGGTCACCCAGGTTCGGAATTTCCCGAACCCGAGGACCGCCCAGGGACCTACCTCTAAGTCTTCGGTTTAGGAACCAGAAACGAGCGTGGCCTTGACCTTGCTCAACTGGTAGCCGGAGAACAGGAACAAAAGGCCAAGCAAGACGAGGCCGACGCCGATCACGATGCCGAGCACGTTCTTGGTAGCGGTGGGCCACACCATGACGATGACGCCGATTCCGATGGTGATGATGCCTTCAATCAAGAGTGCACCTCGACCCTCGTTCTTGCCGAGCATGAATGAGACGACAATCGCGATGAGTCCGGTGATCACGAAATCGAGGCCGACGAGCCAAACGATGACCGTGACGGTTGCTCCAGTCCAGAAAATAAGAGCAAGACCGAAGCCGAAATTGATGAGGCCACGGATGAGCAACAGGCCCCAGTAGGAGCCCTTGCGGTGCGTGGTGACTGCCTCGGCGGCCTGGCCGAAGCCGGAGACGACGAAGAGGAAGCCCAGGATGATCGCAATGATCTGGAGTTCGCGATCGGGACGGAAGAGCAGGACAAGGCCAGCGACCAGGCTGATGAAGCCGATGGCGTAGGCGGTGATTCTGGATCCTCGTAGGAGGTCCATCGTGGAACGGTCTTCGGCTGCTGCAGTCATTGTGACCTCCGGGTTGGAGTGGATGGTGAAAGGTTCCTGAAAGGCTACGGCCGGCCCTGGTGAGGCCTAGGGATCCCCGGAGCGAGAGCGGGGGAGTGACGCTACGATCGCCCAGCATCACATCGGTGTAATTCGCCGAGTGGCGGACCCATCCAAACGATTACGACACGGAGCCCAAAGCGGTGCCCGATTCCTTCACCCATCTGCATTTACACACAGAGTTCTCGATGCTCGATGGGGCCGCGCGTGTGGGTGACGTGGTGGCTGCAGCGGCTGCCGATGGTCAACCCGCGGTCGGCATCACCGACCACGGCAACATGTATGGCGTTCTCGATTTCTACAAGGCGGCCAAAGAGGTCGGGGTCAAGCCGATTATCGGCTCCGAGCTCTACCAGGCCTACGACCACCGAACCGAGCGACCGACTCGGCGAGGGCGCATGGACGATTCCGGTGGCGAAGCCGAAGGCGGCCGCAAGGCCTACTACCACCTGACGGCGTTGGCCGAGAGTTCGGTTGGTTACAAGAATCTCATTCAGCTCTCGAGCCGCGCTTTTCTCGAGGGTTATTACATGAAGCCCAAAGTCGATTGGGAATTGCTCGAAGAGCATCACGAAGGTCTCATCGTTACGAGTGGATGTCTCGGCGGCCAAGTGCTGCAAGCGCTCATGAATGGCGATGAGCGCGGAGCGCTTGAAAAAGCAGCTCGGCTTCAAGACATCTTTGGTCGGGACAATTTCTTCGTCGAAATTCAAGACCACGGAATTCCCGAACAGAAAACTACAAATCCACAATTGCTTGAGATCGCGCGCGCAATTAAGGCGCCGCTCGTTGCCACGAATGACAGTCACTACGTCCATCAGCACGATGCGGTTTCGCATGACGCGTTGTTGTGCGTACAAACCGGATCGCTCATGAGCGACCCCGATCGTTTTAAGTTTCATGGCGATCAGCACTACCTGAAATCAGCCGCCGAAATGCGGTGGTTATTCAATGAGGTTCCCGAAGCTTGCGACAACACGCTCTGGATCGCAGAACGGTGCAATGTTGAAATCGAATTCGGAAATCCGCAACTTCCCAACTTCCCCCTTCCCGAGGGCTTTACCGATGGAGCGGAGTACCTGCGTCATCTCACGTTCGAAGGAGCGAAAGAACGTTGGGGCGAGACCGTTCCCGATCACATCGTCGAGCGTCTGGTCTATGAACTTCAGGTCATTGCCGACATGGGGTTCTCTTCGTACTTCCTGATCGTTTGGGACCTCATCAAGCACGCTCGCGATAACAACATTCGCGTTGGGCCAGGCCGAGGTTCCGCCGCTGGGTGTGCGGTGGCCTACACGTTGCGAATCACCGACCTCGATCCAATTGAATACGACCTTCTGTTCGAGCGCTTCTTGAACCCAAGCCGTAGTTCGATGCCCGATATCGACATGGACTTCGACTCTCGTTACCGAGACGAAATGATCCGCTATGCGGCAGAGAAATATGGCCGTGACCATGTCGCGCAGATCGTTACGTTCTCGACGATCAAAGCTCGTGCTGCGGTTCGTGATGCTGCCCGAGTGCTGGGCTATCCCTATGCGGTGGGCGACAAAGTTGCCAAGCTCATGCCTCCGTTGGTCATGGGTCGAGACACGCCGCTTTATGCGTGTCTCGAGGAACACCCGAAGTTCACTGATGGTTTCAAGATGGCCTCAGATCTTCGCGACGTCTACGCCAATGACAACGATGCGCGTCAGGTCATCGATGTTGCGCGTGGGCTCGAAGGGCTTCGTCGCCAGGACGGCATTCACGCTGCAGCGGTAGTGATTACGAAGGAACCGCTTACCGAGTACCTGCCAATTCAACGCAAGCCTGAAGCAGGCTCTGATCCCGATCTCGCTCCGGTCGTCACGCAGTATGAAATGCACGGTGTCGAGGAACTCGGCCTTCTCAAGATGGATTTCTTGGGGCTACGAAACCTCGATGTCATTACTGACACCTTGGCGATGCTCGTGATCACTCAAGGGATCGATGTCGATATCGACACGATTCCGCTCGATGACGATCTCACCTTGGCCATGTTGCGCAACGGCGACTCCATTGGCGTGTTCCAGCTTGAAGGTGGCCCGATGCGAGCGCTTATGCGCTCTCTGGCCCCGACCTCATTCGAAGACGTTGCTGCTCTTGTAGCGCTCTACCGGCCTGGCCCCATGGCTGCGAACATGCATAACGATTACGCCGATCGTAAGAACGGGCGTAAACCGATCGACTACCTGCACGACGATCTTGCCGAACTTCTTGGCGACACGTACGGACTCATGATCTACCAAGAGTCGGTCATGCGAGTAGCGCAGAAGTTTGCTGGGTATTCGCTTGCCGACGCAGACAATCTGCGCAAAGCATGTGGCAAGAAGGTGCGCGAACTCATTCAGAAAGAGCGCGAGAAGTTTGTCGAAGGTTGCGACACCGAGGGCTATGGCCGAGAAATTGGTTCAGCGCTTTTCGATGTCATCGAACCATTTGCCGATTACGCGTTCAACAAGAGCCACAGCTACGGCTACGGCCTCATCGCCTATCAAACCGCGTACCTCAAGGCGCATTACCCGGTCGAGTATCTCGCCGCGCTCCTTACCAGCGTCAAAGCCAATCTCGACAAAGCGGCGATTTATCTCAACGAGTGCCGTCAGATGGGAATCGAAGTATTGGTTCCCGATGTCAACATTTCGGTAAGTGATTTCATAGCTTTCGATAAGCCAGATGGCACACGCGCAATTGCCTTCGGAATGTCTGCAGTCCGAAACGTTGGTGAGGGTCTCGTCGGACTCATGCTGGCCGAACGCGATGCAAACGGGCAGTTCGAAGATTTCTTTAACTTTTGCGATCGAGTCGATGTCAGCGTTCTCAACAAGCGGACAATCGAGTCGCTCATCAAGGCCGGTGGTTTCGATTCGATGGGCTATTCCCGGAAGGGACTTCTCGGTTACTTCGATCGAATCATCGATGACACCGTTGCCCGTCGGCGAAAGGAAGCCGAAGGCCAGTTTGATCTCTTCTCTATGGCCGATGACGACGACGATGGCGCACTGGTGGCCGGAACTCGCATTGTCATCCCAGAAGAAGATTTTGATAAGCGACAACGTCTGGCCTTTGAAAAGGAAATGCTCGGTCTCTATGTCTCGGACCACCCACTGATGGGGGCAGAGATGTCGCTTCGGCGACGGACCGAATCGACGATCGCGGAACTCGAAGGTGTCGAGGACGGCACGATGCGAACCGTTGGTGGACTCGTCACTTCGTTGCAGAAAAAGTGGACCCGGAAAGGCGACCTCATGGCCGTCTTCGTTCTCGAGGACCTTCAGGCAACCGTCGAGGTCATGGTGTTCCCGAAGACCATGCAGAACTATGGGCACCTTCTCGAAGACGATGCGGTCGTGATCCTTCGTGCCCGCGTCGATACCCGCGATGACCAGCCAAAGCTCATGGCGATGGAACTTGAACGGTTTGAGCCGGTGATCGATGGCAACCCGCCCGTGCACGTCAATCTGAAACCTGCTGCGCTCAGCGACGAACTGCTCAGTGCCCTCAAAGCCCTGCTCTCGGAGCATCCCGGAGAATCTCAGGTCTTCCTCCACATCGGCGAGCACCAGGTGTTGCTCCTCCCCGAGAATTTTGCGGTCTCGGCTACTGCCGGACTTCTCGCCGAACTTCGGGAATTGCTTGGCCCAGATGCGGTCGCTAACTGACATCGGGGGCCGAATTGCGTTAGCGGGCGAGCCGGGGTGAACTAGTACTCCGGTTTTGTCTGTTTCAGGGGCTGTTGAACCATGGCTATCAAGGTCGTTACCAAAGATTGCACGCAACTCAGTGATGCTGAGTTGGCAGAGATGGCGGATATCTGCGCGGATGGGCCAAGCCTCTACGAGGTTGGGCAACTTTCCAAGCAGGTTGAGGCGTGGGTCCTTGTGTCGTTGGCACGAGAAGGAAACGGCCTTAAAGGCTTCTCCTTCTGCACGCTCGAGCGCATCGGCGGCACTCCCAGTGTGCTGATTGGTCTTGCGTCGGTGAAGCGCACTTCCAAGCGCTCCTCGGTATTGCGAGCGATTCTTGCTGACCAGTTCAAGCGGGCCGTCATGGCCTTCCCTGACGAAGACGTGCTGATGGGAACTCGTTTCGCCACTGCAAGCGGTTTTGAAGCCTTCCGCACACTCGATGACATCATTCCTCGCCCGGACCACAAGGCCACCGGCGAAGAGCGTGCATGGGGACGTCGTCTCGCCAAGCGATTCAGCATCAGTTCAAGTTCCTACGATGACAAGACCTTTATCGCCACTGGCGATGGTTCTTTCCCGTTGGCACTTGATTACGAATCCCTTGAGGCCGACAGCATCGATCCAGAGATTGTCGGATTGTTCAAGAATGTTGGCGCCAAGCGAGGCGATTCGCTCATTGCCTTCGGCTGGGCGATGGCCGAGGATCTCGCCAAGATCAAGTGATCTTCAGGTCGGCGTAATGCAATTCGCCGACGTAGTCGCAAAACGGCGCATGGTTCGTGCCTTCGAATCGCGCCCGATTCCATCTGCTGTTCTCGATCGGGTTCTCGATCTTGCGCGTCGGGTGCCAGCTGCGGGAAACACCCAAGGCCTTGACCTTGTGGTTCTCGAAGGCGAGCAGACCCAGCGGTACTGGGACGCCTCCTTGCCGGTGGAACGTCGAGCCGCGTTCCCGTGGCCAAAGCTTCTTGATGCTCCGGTGTTGATCATTCCCGTGTCGTGGCCGGCCGCCTATGTCGAGCGTTACGGAGAGGAAGACAAAGCGCGCACCGGACTTGGCGAAAGCGAAGACTCATGGTCGGTTCCGTATTGGTATGTCGACACAGCGTTCGCCGCAATGGTCGCGATGTTGGCAGCAGTTGATGAAGGTCTCGGAGCCTTGTTCTTCGGCCAGTTTGAACACGAAGCCGCTGTGAAGAATGCGCTCGGCATTCCGGCTGACCGCCGGCCAGTGGGAACGATTGCGCTTGGCTACGCCGCCGATGAGCAGCGGCCAAGCGCCTCGTCGAAGCGTCCGCGTCGACCCTATGAAGAGGTCGTGCACCGCGGCGGTTGGTAATTAGCCAAGAGCGTTGAGGCGCTCGTTGAGTTCTTTGGTGGTTGATGCTGGCGCTGCACACACCATTTGTCGGCAGACGTAGGCCCGTCCGTCAGCGCCAGTTTCATTGCGGACTTCCCAGAGCGGCGAGGAGCCAGGTGTTCCCCACGTGAGGACGCTGCGAGGCATCCAGCGGTGTTGGGCCTCGGCGACGAGGTCGGGGCGGTCTCCTGAGATGACGATTTCGTCAATGCCAAGCACGCGCAGTTCGGCGGCGAGAAGAAGATGGCCAAAGCCAAGCGGCAAACGTGCTGCTGCTTCGGCGAGTCGATCGACGATCGCCGTCGCAAACTCACGATGACGTTCATTTCCGGTGAGTGCAGCGAGGCGGAGAAGTCCGACGGCGGCGAGGCTGTTCGCACACGCAGTGGCATTGTCCATGAGTTCTTTGGGGCGGGCAACGAGTTGATCGCCGTCGGTGCCATTCGTGAAGACGCCGATGTCGTCGGGGTCGGCGAATAACTCGATGAGTGCATCGGCGGTGGAGGTTGCTTCATCAAGCCAACGGGGATCGCCGGTTGCTTCATGGACGCGCACGAACGCATCGACGAGAGCGCCGTAGTCAGCGCTGAACGCGAGAACACGAGCTTCGCCCTGCCATGAACGCATCCAGCGGCCGTTTACCCGCAGGTTGTCGCAAAGGAAGTTTGCGTTGGTAACCACAGCATCAAGCCATGCAGTCGAACCAGTTGCTGCTGCGGCCTCTGCGATCGTGGAAAGCATGAGGGCGTTCCACTCGGTGAGGACTTTGTCATCGAGGCCGGGTCGGATTCGCTTATTGCGAGCGGCTAGAAGCGCGACTCGGCCGCGTTCGACGGCATCGGGTCGAGCAAGGTCGCCACGAACGACACGTTCAAGGATGTTGGTGTGTTCCCAGTTGCCGTGGTCGGTGGCTCCAAACCATTCGATGACGGCATCGGCGTCTTCCCCGCAAATTCCGCGGATCTCGTCGATAGACCAGACATAGAACTTTCCTTCGACGCCTTCGGAGTCGGCATCTTCGGCGGAAAAGAATCCGCCAAGAGGGTGTCGAAGATCGCGCAGCACGTATTCGATCGTTTCTTCAAGGGTTTGAAGAAAACGCGGTTCACCGGTGAGCTGCCACGCGTGCAGGTAGACCCGTGCAAGGAGCGCTTCGTCGTACAGCATCTTTTCGAAATGGGGAATGAGCCAACGTCGGTCAGTGGCGTATCGAGCGAATCCGCCTCCGAGATGGTCGTAAATGCCGCCTGCGGCCATGGCGTCAAGTGAAAGGAGCGCCGCGTCGAGTGCTGCTGGGTCGCCAGTGCGCGCGTGCTGGCGCAGCAGGGCATCGAGAGCGAACGTTTGCGGAAACTTGGGAGCAGCACCGAACCCGCCATCGATCGAATCGATCTGACTAATTAGGGCTGACGTCGCCGCGCTGAAGATGAGGTCGTCGGGTTCGCGAGTGGGTTGGGGCAGTTGCACGCCTTGGTCGATTGCTTCGGTGACGGTCGTTGCTTGTTCGACGAGGTCGTCTCGGCGGGTATTCCACAATTCGTTGATGCGTTCACAAAGTTCAGCAAAACCGAGGTGACCGCCGCGCGACGTTTTTGGGAAGTAGGTGCCGGCAAAGAATGGTCGACCGTCGGGTAGGCAGAACACGGTCATCGGCCAACCGCCGTGACCGTTCATCGCTTGGACTGCGTCCATGTACACAGCGTCAACATCTGGGCGTTCTTCGCGATCGACTTTGACGTTCACGAAGAGGCGATTCATGAGCGCGCCGGTGGCTTCGTCCTCAAATGATTCGTGGGCCATCACATGACACCAGTGGCACGCCGAGTATCCGACAGAGATGAGGATGGGAACATCACGGTTTGCAGCCTCGGCCAGAGCCTCTGGACCCCAAGGCCACCAGTCCACGGGGTTGTCCGCATGCTGGCGCAGATACGGACTTGTTTCATTGGCGAGGCGATTGGTCACGGGCGGGAGGGTAGCGGTCTTGGGGTTCTACGATGCAGTCATGACGACAGTTCCACGTATCGCCTTCAACGATGGCCACTCAATTCCTCAGATTGGTTTTGGAGTTTTCAAGATTCCCGCTGAAGAGGCCGAACAGCTCGTGGGTGAAGCAATCGCAACGGGCTATCGCCACATCGATACAGCGTGGGGCTATTTCAACGAAGAGGGAGTTGGTGCCGCAGTGAATAACTGTGGCCTGGCTCGTGAAGACATCTTCGTCACGACAAAGGTCTGGAATAGCTCGCAGGGCCGGGAACTTTCCGTCGAGTCATTCGATCGTTCGCTCGAAACGCTGGGCTTCGACTACCTCGATCTTCTCCTCATCCATTGGCCGGCGCCGGCGAACGATCTCTACGTCGAAACCTGGGAAACGTTCATCGAGCTGCGTGAAAGCGGCCGGGTGCGTTCGATCGGGGTCTCGAACTTCGAGCCGGAACATCTCCACCGCATTATCGAAGCAACGGGCGTTGTGCCGGCACTGAATCAGGTTGAACTGCACCCGTTCTTTCAGCAGAAACTTCTGCGCGACTTTCACGACCTGCATGGGATTGTGACCGAAGCATGGGGTCCCATCGCCCGTGGTGCGGTCGACGATGATCCATTGCTCGTGATGTTGGCCAACAACTACGGCCGGACGCCTGCACAGATTGCTCTGCGGTGGGAGATCCAACACGGAATCGTCACCATTCCGAAATCGGCAACGCTGTCGCGAATTCAGTCCAACTTCGATGTGTTCGACTTCACCATCACCGAAGACGACATGGCGATGATCGATGCAATCGATCGCGAAGATGGCCGCTTCGGTCCGCTTCCGTCAGAGATGAACTGACCGAGTCAGCTACTTCCCTACAAAGTTCGGCGTGCGCTTTTCCGAAAATGCTTTCATGCCTTCTTTGGCATCGGCAGAGCGCATCACCGGAATGACGTGACCAATTTCGATGGGTTGAGCTTCGGATTCGGGCAACCAACCGGTTTCGATGACTGAGGCTTTCGCTGCCTTGACGGCGAGCGGGCCATTGGCGCAAATGACGTCGGCGATTTCTCGGGCCTTGGTCATTCCTTCGCCGCTCGGTGCGATATGGCTCACGAGCCCCCAGCGAAGCGCTTCTTCAGCATCGAGCACTCGACCAGTGATGAGCATGTCCATCGCAACGGCGTAGGGAATCTGACGCTTCAAACGCATCGTGGAGCCGGCCCCAGCAATGAGACCGCGTTTCACTTCGGGAACGCCGAAGGTCGCGTGTGATTCGGCGATTCGGATATCGGTGGCCTGCAACATTTCGCAGCCGCCACCCATGCACTGTCCATTGACCACAGCAATGATCGGCTTCGTGCACCAATGTGTCAGTAGAAGACCCTTGCCGGTGATGCCTGGGTCGGCTTTGAGGCGTTCCTGAATGAGTTTCGCTTCTTCGGTGATTTCTCCCGACATCCAGCCGTCATTGAGGTCGCCGCCTGCGCAATAAGCGACATCGCCGGTGCCGGTGAGAATCACGCAACGAATTGAGTCGTCGCTGTCGGCAAGGTCCCACGCGTCGGCGAATCTCACGAGCATGTCGGGCACAAGGGCATTGCGGCGATGCGGACGATTCATCGTGAGGATGAGTACGGGCCCTTCACGCTCAACGAGGAGGGTTGGTCCTTCAGTTTCGGTCATGGTCTGCTCTTTCGTGCAAGAGGGTTACAGAAGTCGTCGTTCGATTTTTCCGAGTGGTGTGCGCGGCAACGCGTCACGTAGTTCGATGCGTCGAGGCGCACAGTAGGCGGGAAGCGTCTGCTTCACGTGGTCTCGAAGTTCGTCGAGTGTGGGTGGCTGTGACGCGTTAGTGGCCACGATGATGGCGGTGACGACGTGGCCCCACTCATCGTCGGGACGGCCGACGACGGCAATCTCGGCGATGGAACTCAGACCGGAAAGTGATTCCTCGACAGGGGCGGGCCAGATGTTCTCGCCGCCCGAGATGATGAGGTCGCCGCGCCGTCCGTGAACGATGAGGCGACCATCAGTTAGTTCGCCGGCATCGTTCGTGGGGAACCAACCGTCGGGCGTGCGGGGGTCGGTGTCATCTCGATAGCAGCGCAACAACATGTCGCCGCGAACGTGGATCTCACCGTCAACGATGCGGAGTTCGACCCCAGGGAGAAGTTCGCCATCGAAGACAACGGCGCTACCGGTTTCGGTCATGCCGTAGCTCGCTCGACAATTATCCGGGAGATATTCAGGCGCGGCCTGTCCGCCAATGATGATGCGGCGAAACAATTGCGGATCGATGCGAGCGAGTGCGGCGGGTACAAGTGACGTGAGCGTGGCGCCATCGCGGGCTGCAGCCTCGACAACCGCAGCATCAAACCGATCATGGACGACAAGCGGAATTTCGAACGTGCGCGAGCGAACCACGATGGCGAGACCGGCGATGTGCGTGAGTGGCAGACAACACAACCAACGATCGTTTGAGACGTCGACGCCGAGTGCGGTAGAGGTTGATCGTGCTGATGCTTCGAGCGAAGCGTGTGTATGCACAACACCCTTGGGCATGCCCGTGCTTCCCGAGGTGGCAATCACAAGGGCATCGCCGGCTTCGACCTTTCGGCCCTTGCGTCGATGCTCGGTGCCTTCCGCATCAATCAGGACAGTCGGGGAGAGGGCGGAGAGGAGAGCTTCTCTCGCTGCGTCAGGGAGGCGAGGGTCGAGGGGCAGAACGGCGTCACCGCGCTCCCAGGCCTGCGAGAGGGTCTGGACAAAGCGCTGTCCGGTCTGGGCGATCGCCACCAATTCCTGCATCGGGGTTGAGGCTAGGCCTCAGATTCGGCGAGTTCGGCCTCCAACGGCCACACTTGCCGCCATGAAGGACTGGATTGCTGGAGCCCGACCCCGAACCCTGCCTGCGGCACTGGTTCCCGTACTCGTCGGAACCGCCGCTGCGGCCGGGATGAACGGTGACACCAACGCGCTGAAGGGGCTCATTATCTGGCGTTTCGTCGCTGCCCTCTTGGTCTCGCTCGCGCTGCAAATCGGCGTGAACTACGCCAACGATTATTCCGACGGAATTCGCGGTACTGACGCCGATCGCGTCGGACCAATGCGTCTCACTGGTTCGGGTCGGAAAAAGCCAAGTGCAGTAAAGCGTGCTGCGTTTGCATCGTTTGGGGTTGCTGCTGTTGCCGGTCTTGCTCTTGCTGCGACAACAAGTTGGTGGTTGATTGCTGTGGGCGCGGTCGCAATTGCTGCTGCTTGGTTCTATACGGGAGGCCCGCGGCCATACGGCTATGCCGGTCTTGGCGAGATTTTCGTCTTTGTTTTCTTTGGTGTTGTAGCGACGACGGGATCGGCGTTCGTTCAAATCGAACGAATCACGCCGCTCACGCTATTGATTTCGGTTCCGGTCGGGCTTTTCGCGACGGCGTTGTTGGTCGTGAACAATCTCCGCGACATCCCCGGCGATACCACCGCAGGAAAGCGCACTCTCGCTGTTCGTCTTGGAGACAAGTGGACACGAGTGCTCTACATCGTGCTCATCGTGCTCCCGTTCATCACGGTTCCGTTCCTTTGCGGACTTTCGCAACGCCCTGCGGGAGCGTTGTCGATGTTCGCGATCCTGCTGGCTCGCAAGCCTGTGCAACGCATCATTGAGGGTGCTCGTGGACCAGCGTTGATCCCAGTCCTTGGAGCAACCGGAAAAATTCAGTTGGCTTTTGGTGTGTTGATCTCTGCCGGGTTGTTCTACGGCGGTTGATCAAGACGTTTTCGACAACCACTCAGTAACTGCTGCCGAAGTCGCTGATGGATCTTCCAAGTGAGTGCTGTGTCCGGAACCTGCGATCGCCTTAAACGACGCGTTGTTTCCGATTGATGCAACAAGCCGATGACCAAGTTGGGTGAACTTCTCATCGTTTGAGCCAGCGAGAACAAGAACGGGCATCGTGAGTTCGCTGAGACGATCCCACAAGGGTGCTTGAGTTCCCGTGCCACAAAGCCGAAGGCTTGATGCCAAACCGGCAGGAGAGTTGAGGGAGCGCTGCTCGCGCATCGATTGCTCAGACGTGAGTGAGGCGAAGAGCGGTTGTGTCAGCCAGTCGTCGAGAAATACATCGATGCCGATGTCCTCAAGTCGATCCGCAAGTGCATCATCAGAGTTTCGACGCTGTTCTCGTTCGTCCTCGTTGTCGATACCGCCGGTCGCACCAATCAGGACGAGTCGTTCGACAAGTTCAGGAAACGCAAGGGCGAGGTGCAGGGCGATTCGGCCGCCGAGCGAGTACCCGATGACAATGCTCGGGGTGATGGCCGACGCAACCATCGCCGCTGATTGCATCAGATCGCCGCGGAGCTCTGCCGAGCCGCCATGGCCGGGAAGGTCAATTGCCAAGATCGGATGGCTCGTAGCGAGGTGGTCTGCGAATGAACCCCAGCATTCGGCGGTTTGGGTGAAACCGTGCAGCAACGTGATTGGGGTGGTGTCAGCAGTTGTTCCCGACCGGATGCTGGAAAGAAGTTGAGAAGACACCTGCCCAGCGTAGAGGCCGGACCGGCGCGGACCGTAGGCTGCGTCTATGACTGACGAGGACAACGGCGTACTCAACGCAACGTTCTGCGCCACCCTCGTCGATGAGTGGGTTCGCAACGGTCTGACCGATGCAGTGGTGTGTCCTGGATCGCGTTCTACGTCCATGGCGGTTGCGCTCGCATCCGATGATCGCGTGAGGGTTCATGTGCATCATGATGAGCGCTCGGGATCGTTTATGGCACTCGGTCTTTCCCGAGCATCGGGGCGCGCCGCGCTTGTGCTTTGCACGAGTGGAACGGCTGCAGTCGAATTTCATCCGGCCGTTGTCGAGGCCGATCTCGATCGAGTGCCCTTGCTCGTCGTAACCGCCGATCGACCGCCACGACTTCGTGGTGTCGGTGCTCCTCAAACGATCAATCAGGTGGGGCTCTATGGCGGCGCAGTTCGAGCGGAATTCGATGGCCCACTTCCGTCAACTGAGAACGCTTCCTCTTGGCGCTCACTCGCGAAACATTCATGGTGGGCTACTTCTGGAGCAGACCCCGGACCAGTTCATTGCAACCTCCCATTCGATGAACCGCTTCTTGGGGTGCCGTCGCAATTGCCGCCATTGGATGATCTTCAACATGTCGTTGTTGATTCCGGAGATCCCTTTACTCATCCCGGGCCGCTGCCATTGCGCGGCGTGGTTGTTGCTGGAAGTGGAATCGATGAGCCTGAAGCAGTTTTGCGACTTGCAGAGGTATTGGGCTGGCCGATTCTCGCCGACCCACGCAGCGGATGTCGCAGTGAACATCAACATGTGATCGCACATGCCGACACCTTGATGCGTGGCGACGGAGCGCAGACTCAGGTCGAGATGATTGTTCGGTTTGGCTCACTTCCGGCGTCGAAAGTGGTGGGCGAGTGGATTAGCTCGATGGCCATACCGCACGTCCACGTCGATCCCACCGCGGTCGTGAATGATCCCTCTCGGACCGTCACTCACCGGGTTCGTCAGTCAGCCTCGGCCTATGTCCGATCGATTCTTCCCCTCGTTGAACGCGATTCCGACGCGACATGGAATGAGACATGGCGCAGAAGCGATGACGCCGTCGAGGTTGCATTCGAGGCAGTGCTGAAAAACTTTGATTCGATTACGGAACCAGGTGTTGCGCGGCAAACTGTCGCTGCAACACCTGTGGGCGGAACCCTTGTGGTCTCTTCTTCAATGCCAATTCGCGATGTCGAATGGTTCAGTGCTCGACGTGATGGGCTCGCTGTGGTGTCGAACCGTGGAGCAAATGGCATCGACGGGGTGGTCTCTACCGCTGTGGGTGTTGCGCTCTCCGGTACTCCCACCACATTGCTTATCGGTGACGTTGCGTTTCTTCACGACACCAATGGGTTGCTTGGACTCGATGCACGTGGGGTCGACCTGTGCATCGTGGTGGTTGATAACGACGGCGGCGGAATCTTTTCCTTCCTCCCGCAAGCAGCGGCTCTCGATGCGGATCGCTACGAACAGCTTTTTGGTACGCCGCACGGTGTCGATCTCGCGATGCTTGCCCATGCTCACGGGTTGCCGGTATTCGAGGCGAACGATGACGAAGCCATCGGCCTCGCGATTGAGGCGTCACTCACAGCAGGCGGTGTGCACATCGTCATCGCTCGGTCCGACCGAGCCGAGAATGTTGCGGTGCACGAGAAACTTCAGCGAGCTGGTCGGGAAGCTGCAGCAAGCGCTGGGTGGCTTACGGCCGAATGATTGCTCCGAGCATCGTCTGAAGCTTCGCTCGGGTTTCAGCAAGTTCCTGTTCCGGCTGTGAATCGGCAACTACGCCAACTCCGGCATGAATTCGTATGCGCGTTCCGTCGATCTGGGCGGAGCGAATGCCAACGGCCCAAGTTCCATTTCCATTCGCGTCAACCCATCCGACCGGACCAGCGAATCGACCGCGGTCAAGATCTTCAAGCTCAGCGATGAGGTCGAGTGCAGCGTCACGCGGCATCCCCCCGACTGCTGGTGTTGGGTGCAGCGCACCAACGAGATCAAGAACAGAAGCGACCGGATCAGAGAGTTGACCCTCGAGTCGAGTTGAGAGGTGTTGCACGTTTGCGACGGCCACGATCGAGGGTTCGGCCTCTTCGTCGAGATAGGAACACCAGGGCAACAATGTGTCATGAACCATGTCGATGGTGTGGCGGTGTTCGTCGCGAGTGTTTGTCGATGCCAGCAGCGAAGCAGCGAGGCGTGCGTCAGTTTCTGGGTCGCCACTGCGGGGTGCCGTACCAGCCATTGGGTGAGCGCGGACGCTCTGGCCGGAACGTTCGACGAGAAGTTCTGGCGAGGCGCCAACAAACCCATCGATGCAGAACAGATGACTTGCGGGGAACGATCTGCGCAACTGAGATAACACCGCGCTTGGGCGAACCGGCCGATCGGTGACGATTTCGACGCCGCGAGCCAGTACGACTTTCCGTGCGCTTCCAGAGCGCAATCGCTTGGTGGCTTCGAGAACCGCGTCGCACCAGTCCTCGGGGCTGCGCAGCGGATGGAGGTCAAACGAGGAAGGCGAGATGCCGGATGTGTAGATGCCAGCGTCACGAGCGAAACCGGTGCCAGCTTGCTCGGCGCGTTCGAGGATCGCAGTGAGTTCCAATTCCGAGGGTTCGTCCTCGGGTAACGCAATCGTTGTGATCCACGCGGCTCCGTCGGGACCGCATCCGATGACAATGCGGGGAATGAGAAGTTCTCCATCAAGTTCAGGGTCAAAGGGGAACGCGCCGATTCCGACAGCACCGGTTCCTGGCAGTTCGACCGAATCACTGACCTCGATCGTTGCCAGTGCTGCGCTGACGGAGGCGCCAGCGTTGTGTTGGTTCCCTCGCGGAACGGGGACGCGGGCGGCGATGCCGATACCGACGAGTCCGAGTCCATTACTCACGAAGAGTGCATCGGCGTCATCGCAGAGCGACACCAAATCAGGTGCAGTGGCGAGCGGGCGGGTGCGGGCGAGGAGCCCGGCTTTCAGGCTCACTTCGTATCGCTGCGCCGCGTTGCGGTGATGAGTTGTGAAATCCCGACGGAAAGAAGTTGGCGCTCAACCTGCACGAACCCTGCATCGGCCAGACGTTGCAGCATCACGCCAGGTTCGGGAAGGTAGGCAACGGACTTCGGGAGGTACTGATAGGCCGACGGATCGGAGAGCAGTCCGCCCACCTTTGGCACCACGGAACCGAAATAGATGGAATGTCCCCAGCGCAGGAATCGGTTGGGTGGTTCGGCGACTTCCAGTATGGCGATGCGCCCGCCCGGACGAACGGTGCGAGCTAACTCCTCGAAGAAGCCGTCGAGTTCGACAAGATTGCGAAGGGCGAATCCGCAGGTGATGCCATCGAGCGAACCGTCGGGAACTGGTAAGGCCAACGCGTCAGCTTCTGCGAGCGGGGCAGAGGTACGTGCAGCAGCGAGCATCCCGAAGGAGAGATCGAAACCGATCGGACGAAGTCTCTGCTTTTGCAGTTCACGGCAGAAGTCGCCAGTTCCGCAGGCAAGGTCGGCCACGAGTGAACCGTCGGGAAGTCCGAGTTCACGAACCGTGCGGGTGCGCCATCGGACATCCATCCGAAATGTCATGACTCGGTTGACAAGGTCATAACGCGGAGCGATTGCGTCGAACATCGAGCGAACGGCGCGAACCTTCTCTTCGCCCTGGGGGAGATGTTGGCTATCGATCTTGTTCACACCTAAAGCCTACGGTGCGTCGCGACTCTTAGACGAAGCGGACTAAGGAATTGAAGTCGTCGTGTTGGTGGTACTGGTGGTGGTACTGGTGGTGGTTGTTGAGGTCGTGGTCGAGCTGGTGCTGGTCGTTGTCTTTTGTGGAGCCACGGTGGTTGGCGTTGTCGTTGATGATGGCTCGGGGGCTGGTGTTTCCGGTGATGTTGGGGTCGCGGCGTGCGGGGCGGACATCGGGAACTTCGACAGGTTCGAAACGCTCGGGTGAGCTGCCCCTGCTGGACCCTTGGCGAAGGCTCGCAAGATGTTTTCGGTGACCTTCTGGAGTTTGCATACCGGCGTTGAGGGCGTTCCGGCGGGACATGCGTCAAGCATGAGGGGTGACCATCCGAAGGTGGCGGCAGCGAATACCCCAGCCCCGCTCGGAGCGGAATACCACGTGCTGTCGGCATAGGAATTCGTTCCCCTGCAGGTCACAGGTGAGTGAGCAAGTATCTGAATATTCGCCGGAGTCGGAACACTGAGATTCACTCGGTCGTATTCGTTGCCGACCATATGAGCGATTTTTTCGCCGTTTTTGAAACCAGAGCCGTCAAACATCCACATCGACGTGTCGCCAACAACCCAATCGGCATCAACGGGGTTGCACTCGTAATAGGAACCAGTGAGGGAACTCTCGGGGTTGGGCGCTGGACTCTCGCGGAATGATGTTGTGACGTGTTCTGGGTCTTTGCCGCTGAGCGGATCGCGGCCGGCGTCGCGGTAATTGATCTCGTGTCGGTTGGGACCAGATGCAGCGGGTTCAAGGCGGATGCGCCGGTAAACATTGTTGGCCCCAAAGAAACCAATGTTCACGCCCGCGTCGCGTGCCGCCTCGAGGTTCTTACGCATTTCGACGGTGTAGTACTCGTCGTGTCCGGGGATGACGACGGCCCGATGATTCTTGGCTAATTCCCCACGTTGGTGAAGATCAATATCGGTCCAATACGAAACGTCAAGGCCGAGGCGCTCAACGAAGGCAATGAATTCGCGCTCACGGCCCAAGAATTCTCCGCTGCCATTGCCGGTATACGGCCTGTCGAAACTAACGGCGTCAGCGCGACCGGTGTTGCCCGTGTACACGCTAGCCCCGCCCCAACCGTTGTAGGCCTGCCAGGTGGTTACTGCGCTTTGCATGAGTATGTCTGAGGTGCTCTTGTCGTCGCGGATGACGAGGGGAACATACGAAGCTCCGTTGTCGACGCTCTCGAGTTTGAACAGATATTGACCCGGAGGCCATGTCTCGTCGGTTTGAATCACGAGAGATGTCGACCACGGAGCAGACCACGCTTTCGGTGCTCCGACCTGTTCGACCTTGGGTTGGTTGACGCCTGGAAGTGGCTCGCTTTTCCAAATCAGTCGACCACCTGTTCCGCCGTACCAGCCCATGCGGTAGGCCGTTACTTGCCACGCGGGTGCTCGTGTTGAGGTTTTTAGGATCACGGAACTACCGAGGTTGATGCTGGTGGCGTTAAAAAACCCTTCGACCTTGCTCCACGCAGTTTTATCTTCGGGTACCGCCCAGTTCGTGGAGCCGGGCTTTGCGTTCTCTGCTGCAATCCATCCTGGAACTCGGTACTGCGCATAAGGGTCAAGCGGGTCGGTGGACGAGGTGACCTTTTCGGTTGCGGAGTCCGACACTGATTCTTGAGATGACGATGAGTGTCCGAGCAGGAACGCTCCGGTGCCGATAGCGAAGAGAACAACGATCACAATGGCGACAATCAGCCACTTTTGAGTTTGTTTCGCGTCGGCTCGGTGCTTCATTACGTCGAAAGAGTAGGCCCCGGCACCGTGGGGCGGGTGTCGCTACGCGGGGGATTCTTCGTCGGGGTTAGTAACGAGAGAACGGGCCCACCGGTAGTCGGCCTTTCCTGCGGGGGATCGTTCGATCTGTTCAACCACGATCAGTTCTTTTGGAAGTTTGTAGCGAGCGATGTGGTCGGCGCAGGTGGCGACCAAGTCTTCAAAACTGGCACTGAACCCCGGGCGGAATTGCACGATGGCAACAACTTCGCTTCCCCAGCGCTCCGATGGACGGCCCGTCACAATCACGTCGTACACCGCTGGATGATGTGCGAGAGCGGCTTCGACCTCTTCAGCAAAAATCTTTTCGCCCCCGGAATTGATGGTGACCGAATCGCGTCCCTGGAGTTCAAGGGTGCCGTCAGCGGTGAGCCGAGCCCGATCCCCAGGCACCGAGTAGCGAACACCGTCGATCGTGGGGAACGTGCGAGCAGTCTTTTCGCCATCACCGAGGTAACCGAGTGGGACTCGTCCAAATTGTGCGAGCCACCCGAGGTCTTCGTGGCCGGCATCGAGGCGATGGGCAAGGTCGGCCGAAACGATGGCCAAACCTGTCCCCGGCTTAAACGTTCCCGTGGTGATCGGCGCGCCGGCACCGACGACCTGGCTCGCCTGTTGTCCGGTCTCTGAAGATCCAAGGCCGTCCATGATCGCCAACGATGGAAGGCGATCGAGAAGAGCGGTCTTCACAGGAGCAGTAAGAGCGGCACCGCCACTAATGAGAAGAACAAGCGATGAGAGGTCGTGCTGTGCATGATCGAGTTCATCAAGCAATGGACGTCCGAAGGCATCTCCAACGATGAGCGCGATGTTGACTTTTTCTCGGTCGATGGTTTCGCAAAAGTCTTTGGGGTCAAACGTGGTTGGGTTGTGCGGGAGCACGATGGTGTTCCCATTCCCTAACGCGTTCATTGCCATCCAGTGGGCAGCACCGTGCATGAATGGTGCGGACGGAAGCACGCGCATTCCGCCTTCGAGTGCATTCTCAACAATTGAGTCAATGGTGTCGTACTCGACACCGGTCGAGATCTTCCGGCCACCGAGAGCAGCGGGGTAGATGTCGCCTTGGCGCCACAGCACTCCCTTGGGCATCCCCGTGGTGCCGCCGGTGTAGAGGATGTACAGATCATCGGGCGATGGGGTGGGAAGGGGAGTCAGCGGAGCCGATGCGAGAAACTCCTCGTACCACTCCGCTCCGTCGAGAAGGGTGGTGCCACTTCCATCATCAACCTGTAGCAGCAGTTGAAGCTCGGGAAGATCGGCGCGAATAGCGTCGAGGGTTGCGGCGAACGCCGAATGAAAAATGATGACCCTTGCTTGTGAATCTGCGAGGAGATATCTCAGTTCTTCGGCGACGTATCGGTAGTTGACGTTGAACGGTGCAAGGCGAGCAGCGTAGGAACCAACCATCCCTTCGATGTATTCGGGGCAGTTGTGCAGATAGAGGGCCACATGGTCTTGCCCGCTTTGCCAATTCTCAAGAGAAGAGCGCTCGGTGTGGTGGCCGAGACCACGAGAAGCAAGTGCGGATGCAAGACGATCGACTCGCGACATGAAGGCGGCGTAGGTCAGCCGGTTGTCGTCGTGCACGAGCGCTTCGCGAGTCGGCACTGCCTTCGCTACCGCTCGAATCACTTCAGCGAGATTGAAGTCCATGATCGTTCAGGAGAACCAGATTCGCTGGTACTCGCGACTTTGTTGGTGGAGCAGCAGTCCAAACAGGGCCAGCGGCATGACGAGCGACAACAAGAAACTGAAACTCAGAGCCGAACCGATGCCGTTACTGGCGATAGCGAGAATGAACGGAACAAGTCCAATTGTGGCGATTACAACTCCGAGCCAATAACCCCAGCGCTTCTCGTTCGCAATGCCAAAGCCAGCTCCTGCCTGGCCGAGGACCAGAACCAATCCGAGCGGGCTCATGATGCCGCCGAGTAGCGCGGTGAAAACGGCATTGATGTAGAGAAGGAACACGGCGATCTGCAGTGTTTGGGGCTGAGTCGGGTTTGTCCAACGACGAGTCTTCATGGGGTGGGAGTCTGTCAGGGATGGAACCTGTTGCCGCACCAGCCCCGAGCCGTTCTCGCGCTGACCTTGTCGGCGTGGTGCTAGCAGCGGGTACCGGAACCAGACTTGACCCGCTGACGCAGTTGCTCCCCAAGGCCCTATGCCCCGTTGGCAACCGAGCCTTAGTTGACCTCGCGCTCGATCGCATTGGCCCCCTAGTTGGGTCACTCGCTGTGAATGCTCATCATCATGGCGAACGACTTCGTTCCCATCTTGATGAGCAGTGGTCTGAAGTAGTCACCGTTTCGCTTGAACGTGATGAACCGTTGGGTACGGCAGGTGGCATCGGTCGGTTGCGATCATGGATCGATGGTCGTTCGGTCGTTGTCGTGAATGCCGATGGTTGGACACCGACACCGCTCGATGCACTTCTCGAAGGTTGGGGCGGGCAGACGGTTCGCGTGATGGTGAATGGCGGATCGACGTTTAGTCCTTCGTCGAAGATTGTTGCCAGCACTCTTCCTTGGCGAATTGTCGAACGACTCGACGATTCGCCCACCGGTTTATATGAGGTTGTGTGGCGCAATGCGTTTGCAATTGGCGAACTCGAAGTCGTGAGCCATGACGGTGTGTTTATCGATTGCGGAACTCCGCTTGATTACTTGCGCGCGAACCTTGAGGCAGTTGCGTTGGCTGGTGGATCAATCGTTGCGGAAGGTGGACAAATCGATGCCAGCGCAACAGTTACCTCAAGCGTTATCGGGGCAGGTGCGCGCATATTCGGAGAGGTCGAAGCCTCAGTGGTCTGGCCTGGTCAGGTCGTGGAATCTGGAGAGCGTTTGATTCGTTCGATACGGGCGGGAACTTCGGTAACAGTCGGTCCGTTGTGATCTGCTCGGAGTTGACCGCACGCAGCATCGATGTCGTTGCCTCGGTTCGCCCGAACCGTCACATTCACGCCGAGTTCAAGTAGTTCATTGGCGAACTGCTGGACTTTCGCAGGAGATGAACCGGTAGTAGGCCATCCGGGTGTGTCATTGAGGGGGATGAGGTTCACGTGGGCGCGCAATCGTTTCGTTGCTGCAGCCAGTTCACGTGCATCAGATGATCGATCGTTGACGTCGGCAATCATGGCCCATTCAAACGAAAGGCGTCGATTCTTTACGTTCAAGTATTCCTCGCACGCGTCGTAAAGGTCGGCGAGCGGATAGCGACGGTTGATGGGGACGAGTTCGTCTCGCAGTTCATCGTTTGCGGCATGAAGTGACACAGCAAGGTTGACCGGGAGCGGTTCATCAGCAAGTTTGCGAATGCCAGGAATGATTCCGACAGTAGAGATCGTGAGATGGCGAGCGGAGATGCCGATATCTCCGTGTATGCGATGCACGGCCCCGATCATTCGGTCGTAATTGGCCATTGGTTCACCCATGCCCATGAACACGATGTTGGAAACGCGGCGGGGTGTAGGACCTTCGTTCGCTCGTCGAGCAGCGCGGACAACTTGTTCGACAATTTCACCGACGGTGAGGTTCCGCTCGAAGCCGCCCTGACCGGTGGCACAGAATCCGCAGGCCATCGCGCAACCAGCCTGTGTGCTTACGCATACCGTTGAGCGATCGGGGTAATGCATGAGGACGGTCTCGACCGAGGCTCCGTCTGCGAGTTTCCAGAGCCACTTCACGGTCTCGCCGTCGGGGGTCGCTGATTCAGTCACCATTTCGAGGGCCGACGGAAGCGTTTCGGCAAGCCGAGTTCGAAGTCCCGAAGGAAGCGACGTGATGTTGTTCGGTTCGGCGAAATCGACGTAGAGGCCCTTCCAGAGTTGGTCGAGTCGGTACCGCGGTTCTCCGTCAAGGATCTGAGTGAGGGCGTCTCGATCGGCATCGAAGAGTGAAAGGCGTTCCGAGGTCATGATTCATCGTCCTCGGGAAGAGCCCACCAACAGTGAGCGCCATGCTTGGAGAACCCAAGATTTCGATATAACGAAACTGCAGCAGTGTTGTCGTACTCGACGTGCAACATGCCGACCGTGACCGACTTCGCCGCGAGATGGGCGAGCCCAGCAACTGTCAAAGCTCGTCCGAGGCCGGATCCGTGGAAGTCGGGGTCGACAGCGATGACATAAATCTCACCGAGTTCGGGACCGGTGTCGGACGCAGGGTGGATCTTCGTCCAACAGAACCCGGCGAGTTCGCCGTTGACCTCGTGCAGCAGAAACCCTTGGGGATCAAACCACGGTTCGCTGATCCGATCAGCAAGTTGAGCCAGTGTCAGTCCTGATTGGTCAGGATGCCAAGCGAAAGCGCGGTTGTTGACGCGTAAAAATGCGTCGTCATCCTGACCGGGCCGAAACGCCCGGGTGGCGAGAGGAGTCTCTGATGCTGGCAGGGGCAGAGCGATTCGCAACTGTTCAATGCTCCGCGTAAGCACAAGACCGGCGGCGTTCGCCTCGGTGGCGTCGGCCTCAGTGGCGGGCTCAGACTCAAGGCGCACGAGTCGACCAGTTCTGTCTCGAAGTTCATTCCGCACGGGCGGACCTTACCGGCGCCGGCGGCGGTAGGGTCCCGTCCCCATGGCAAAGCCCCGATCTCCGAAGGGACGAGCGAAAGAAACCCTCGCCCGCCTCGACCTTGAGTATCCCGATGCGCAGTGCGAACTTGACCATCGCAATCCGTATGAACTTTTGGCGGCGACGATCCTGTCGGCACAGTGCACCGATGTGCGCGTGAACCAGGTGACCCCGGCCCTGTTCGCACGATTTCCGAGCCCCGAGGATCTCGCGGTTGCCGATCCGATTGATGTCGAAGAGTTGGTTCGAAGCACAGGGTTCTATAAAAACAAAGCTCGTTCGTTAATCGGCATGGCCCAAGCGTTGGTTGAACGGTTTGATTGCGCGGTTCCTTCGGCTATGGAAGATCTGGTCACGGTTCCCGGCGTGGGTCGTAAGACCGCAAACGTCGTACGCAGCGTGGCCATGGATCTCCCTGGACTTCCCGTTGATACGCACGTGGGTCGACTGTCGCTTCGGCTTGGTTTGACCACCGAAACCGACCCCGTCAAAGTCGAATACGTGCTCGACGACATGATTCCGCCTGCCGATTGGGGACGATTCAGTTTGTTGCTGATCCTCCACGGCCGCCGAGTATGTGCGTCGCGAAAAGCGCGCTGCGTCGATTGTGTGCTCGCTGACTTCTGCCCGTCGGCGTCGATCTGAACGCGAAAATTGATCGAGATATCTGACGGTCAAAAGACACAGATCAAAAAGACCTTTGTCGCAAAAGTTGCGCGAGGAGATCACTTTTGCGCGATAAGTTGAACGAGTCAGGCTCCCGCCGCCTGACACGGCGACAATCATCTGGGATCCGCCGCCCAGTGTCGCCTTGACGACGCCCCCTTGTGGGGCGTCGTCATCTTTTTGCGCCGATTCACGCGAGCAACAGACGGTCACAGCTGTCGCGATCGAAACTCCGCTGAGTCTGGAAGACTGCGCCGGTGCATAGTGAACAAGCCCAGTTGTCGAGTGCAACCACATCGCTTGAGGAACTCCTCGAGCGGGTGACGTCCACGGCCGAAACGGTCTTAGCCGCCGGCGATGAATCGCTGGCCTCAGATTTGTTCGAGGTTGAGCGGTCGTTACGTACTGCGCACCGTCGCCTCGTGGCTGCAGCACGTCGGGCCCACTGAAACCGGTAAACCTCTCCGGTTCATGGCGGGCTGACCGCTAGCGTCCTATGGCGTGTTGAACCGACTCGATCTCCGTGGAAGGAATGGCGACGAACTCGTTGCTGAACTCCCGCGTCCCGATCCGGGCGGCGAGGGTCCAACCGAAGCTGTTCGCGCGATCATCGCTGAGGTTCGCGCTGGCGGCGATTCGGCGATTCGATCTCTTACCGAAAAATTCGATGGCGTGAACATCGCCGATTCGCGTGTTAGTCGTGAAGCGCTGTTCGAAGCACTCGCATCGATTCCATCGGAACTCGCCGACGCCTTGACCGAAGCCGCCGATGCGGTTCGAACATTTCATGTTGCGCAACTTCGCGAGGAACACACCGTTGTTCGCGGAGGTATCAGTGTGACCGGGCGTTCCGTTCCCGTTGATCGTGCCGGTTGCTATGTGCCGGGCGGACGCGGGGTCTACCCGTCATCGGTCCTTATGACGGTTATTCCTGCCCGCGTTGCCGGAGTTCCCGAGATCGTCTTGTGCGTTCCACCCGATCGCGAGACCGGAAAAATCGCGCCTGCGACGCTTGCTGCGGCCGCAATCGCTGGGGCTGATGAAGTCCGGGCGATCGGTGGTGCCCAGGCGATCGCCGCAATGGCCTACGGGACCGAAACGCTTCGTCCGGTCGATGTCATCGCTGGTCCCGGTAATGCCTTTGTGGCCATTGCGAAACGTGAAGTGGCGGGGCTCGTCGGCGTGCCCATGGCGTTCGCTGGTCCTTCCGAAATCGTTGTGGTCGCCGATGCCACGGCTCCGGCTGATTTCGTGGCGATCGACCTCATGGTTCAAGCCGAACATGGCCCCGACGGACTTGCGTGGTTGATTACGTGGGACGAAGGCGTTGCCGATGCTGTCGATGCCGCGCTCGTTCGACTTGTGGCCGAGGCATCACGACGCTCTGAGATCGAGTCGACATTCGCCTCGGGCGGTTTCTGCGCGCTGGTTGATTCTCCTGAAGCGGCGATCGCCGTGGTGAATCACATCGCCGCTGAACACGTTGAGATCATCACTGCCGATGCTGCAGTCCTTTCCGCCGGAGTTCGTCACGCCGGTGCGGTGTTCCTTGGTCCGCTCGCACCTGCATCCATTGGCGATTACGTGGCTGGTCCGAGTCATGTGCTGCCCACATTTGGCACAGCAAGATTCGGCAGTGCCCTCACTGTTGATGACTTCACCAAGCAGGTTCATGTTGTTGAAGTGACTCGCGCCGGATTCGACGCAGCAGCGCCAGTGGTTGCGGTAATCGCCGATGCCGAAGGTTTTGCGACACATGCCGAATCGGTGCGTCTTCGTAGCCGCGCACTCGAGGCTGAATCATGATCACTCCTCGTGACGATGTTGCGCTGATGCAGGGCTACCACTCGCCTCAGGTCGACGTCGCTGTTCGCCTTAACACCAACGAAGCCCCGGATGCTCCACCCGAGGAATGGACCAGCGCGCTCTCTCGTGCGCTCCAGGACATCGACTGGAATCGCTATCCCGATCGCGCTGCGACGGAACTGAGAACAGCGATCGGTGCGCTCCATGGCGTCGGTCCGGAACAGATTTTTGTCGCCAACGGCTCGAACGAGGTCCTGCAGACGGTAATGCTCGCCTTTGGTGGGGCGGGTCGCACCGCGGCTGTGTGGGAGCCCACTTACGCGCTGCACAGTCACATCTCTCGGATCACCGGAACAGCGGTTGTCGAAGGAGAGCGAGCAGAAGATTTCTCCACCGATCTCGCTGAAGTTCGCCGAGTCATCAATGCCGCGAAACCGGAAGTCAGCTTTTTGTGTTCACCCAACAACCCAACTGGCGTTGTCGACGATGAATCGACCGTGCGCTCGGTTCTTGAAATGGTGACCGCCGTCGATGGCCTTCTCGTCGTCGACGAGGCCTACGGGCAGTTCGCTCCGTGGTCCGCCGATGTTCTTATCGGCGACGATGTGCCTCTTGTAGTCACTCGAACGTTTTCGAAAACATGGTCGATGGCAGCATCGCGTCTTGGTTATTTGGTCGGTCCCGAGTGGATCGTGGCGGAACTCGACAAAGTGGTGTTGCCCTATCACCTCGATGCGTTCAAGCAAGCAGCGGGCACGTTGGCGTTGGCGCATGTCGATGAAATGAACGAGCGCGTGAGCCGCCTCGTCGAGGAGCGGGGGCGGTTGGTCTCAAGACTGGGCGAACTCGATGTCGATGTGTGGCCGTCCGGCGCCAACTTTGTGCTGTTCCGACCGCGCTCGGTCGATGGTGGCGATGTGTGGCAGCGCCTAGTCGATCGATCTGTGCTTGTCCGTAATTGTTCGTCGTGGCCGCGCCTTGAAGGTTGTTTGCGTGTCACGATCGGTACACCCGGTGAGGACGATCTGTTCCTTTCCGCTCTTGAGGAGGCCCTCCAGTGAGTGCAACACGAACCGACGATGGTCGCCGAGCCGCAACAGTTGCTCGCTCTACCTCAGAAACCTCAATACTCATCGAGATCGATCTCGACGGTCAGGGTCGCCATGAGACTTCTACTGGTTTGCCCTTCTTCGATCACATGTTGGCGCAACTCGGCCGCCACAGCGGGTTCGATCTCATCGTGCGCGCTCAAGGCGATCTTCAGATCGATGCGCACCACACGGTCGAAGATGTCGGCATCGCTGTTGGCGAGGCATTCGCAGTTGCGCTCGGCGACAAAGCCGGTATTCGTCGATTTGCGTCGAATCGAATTCCCCTAGACGAGGCGCTCATCGACGTCGCGCTCGATCTTTCCGGTCGGCCATTTCTTGTGTACGAGGTTGCGTTTCCCGGAGAAAAAATTCTGAGCGACCCGCCGTTCGATCCACAGCTGATCGAAGAGTTTTGGCGCGCCTTTGCCACTTCGGCCGCGCTCACACTGCACATTTCTATGGTGCGTGGAGTGAACACTCACCACATCATCGAAGCAACGTTCAAAAGTGTTGCTCGGTCACTTCGTGACGCAGTGCGCATCGAAGGTGGGGGAGTTCCCTCTACCAAGGGCGTGTTGTGACAAACGATGATCGGCCGCTTGTTGCGGTTCTTGATTACGGCATCGGAAATCTGCGTTCGGCGCAAAAGGCACTGGACCGAGTTGGCGCCAATGCTCAACTCACATCCGATCATGGATTGATCGCCGACGCCGACGCGGTCGTTCTGCCTGGGGTGGGAGCATTCGGCGCGTGCATGGCCGCGCTTCGCGATCGCGGCCTCGATGAGGTGTCGGTTGCCGCCGCCGCAGACGGTCGCCCATTCCTGGGCGTATGTGTCGGCATGCAGATGTTGTTTGAAGGCTCTGACGAATCTCCCGGTGCAACTGGTCTTGGGGTGCTTCCGGGGCGGCTGCGTCTACTTCCCGACACCGTCAAGCGGCCGCAGATGCAATGGAACCTTGTCGATGTCCGCCGTCCGAGCCAACTGTTCGCCGCGATCGAAGACCCCGTTTGGATGTACTTCGTGCATTCGTACGCCGCCGATAGCGATGAACCGTCAGTCATTGCGACCTGCGACTACGGGGGTCCGGTAGCTGCAGCTGTAGAGCGCGGATCGCTATGGGCCACGCAATTCCATCCGGAGAAGTCGGGGTCAGTCGGCCTCGAGCTCTTACGTGGCTTTGTTGATTCTGCTCGCACGAGAGTTGGAGCCTGATGGACCTCTATCCCGCAATCGACCTTCTCGATGGTCGCGCCGTACGTCTTTACCAGGGCGATTACGCGCGCGAGACCGTTTACAGCGACGACCCGGTTGCGCAGGCAATGGAATTCGCCGCCGCGGGTGCTCGATGGATTCATGTGGTCGACCTTGATGCTGCCCGAACAGGGGCCCCACGTAATCGTGACGTCATCGCAGCGATCTGCGACGCGGTCGATGTGCCAATTCAGACTGGCGGCGGTGTTCGCAGCGAGGCTGCGGCCGATGCGCTCTTTGAACTCGGAGTAACTCGGGTTGTTCTCGGCACGGCGGCTCTCGAAGATCCAGAACTCGTCCGACTGCTGGCTTCTCGTCATCCTGTTGCTGTTGGACTCGATGCACGCGGTCGCGAAGTTGCCGTGCGTGGTTGGGAGGAAGGCTCGGGTCAAGACCTCCTCGATGTTGCTCGCGGATTCGCCGATGCCGGAGTCGAGGCGCTTATCGTCACCGAAATTGGTCGTGACGGCACGCTTGAGGGCCCCGACCTCGACGGACTCGGCGAAGTTCTCGAGGCCACCGAGCTGCCGGTGATCGCGTCAGGCGGCGTCGGTACGTTGGCGGACGTCATCGCTCTTGATGCACTCCGATCGGCCGGTCGGCGGCTTTCTGGCGCGATCGTGGGGCGTGCGCTGTATGAGGGTGCATTCACATTGACCGACGCGCTCGCATCAGTTTCTGCAAAACCCTGACCCTCGTTCTCTGGCGCAGTCCTACACTCCGGTGATGGATGCTTCCGATTGGAACGCGCGTTACGACACAACTGAGCTGATCTGGAAAGGCGAACCGAATCAGTTCCTTCCAATTGAAGTCACTGACCTGAAGGTCGGAAGCGCAGTTGATCTTGCGTGTGGTGAAGGTCGCAATGCGGTGTGGCTTGCGAAACAAGGCTGGACCGTCACCGGTGTCGATTTCTCTTCGGTCGGTGTCGAGAAGGGCCGCAAACTTGCGTCGGACAATGGCGTCGACGCGACATGGGTCGTCGCCGATGCGACCACATGGGAGCCACCGGAAACTGGATTCGATCTCGTTGCCGTGTTTTACCTTCAACTCCCGGCAGCAGAGCGCCGAGCATCGATGCACACTGCCGTCCGTTCACTGGCCATAGGCGGAACATTGATTCTGGTCGGCCATGACCTTCTCAACCTCACCGAAGGCTATGGCGGGCCTCAAGATCCGACATTCCTTCTCACTGCGGAAGCCATCATCGACGATGTCACTGCAGCGGAAGTTTCCCTCGATGTTGAACTCGTAATCGAAAAGTCCGGGCGCGTCGACCGTGTCGTGGCAACCGACGATGGCGATCGGACTGCAATCGACACACTTGTGCGCGTGCGGCGAGTGGCATGAACGGTGCCCAATGAAAACCGCTCGAATTATTCCTTGCCTCGACGTCACCGACGGCCGAGTAGTGAAGGGCGTGAATTTCGTGGGGCTGCGCGACGCCGGAGACCCAGTCGAGCTTGCCGCCCGCTACGACGCTGATGGTGCCGATGAACTGGTATTCCTCGATATCACAGCGACCTCCGATGATCGAGAGACGATGGTCGATGTTGTTCGACGCACTGCAGAACAGGTGTTTATTCCGTTCACGATCGGCGGTGGCATCAGAACAGTCGACGACGCTCGCACAATGTTGCGGGCGGGTGCCGACAAGGTTTCGGTGAATAGTGCTGCGGTGGCTCGGCCGGAACTCATCAGCGAGATTGCCGAAGTATTTGGCAATCAGTGTGTGGTCTGTGCGATCGACGCGCGTCGTCGATCAACTGATGGCTCGGCCGATGAGGGCTGGGAGGTCTACGTCGCCGGTGGCCGCACGCCCACCGGCATCGATGTCGTCGAATGGGCACAACGGGCAGCGTCTCTTGGTGCAGGTGAAATTCTGTTGACGTCGATGGATCGCGACGGAACTCGCGATGGGTTCGATCTCGAACTCACATCCGCAGTATCGAACGCGGTTGGCGTTCCTGTTATCGCTTCAGGTGGAGTCGGAACTCTCGATCACCTTGTCGATGGTGTTGTCATCGGCGGGGCAGACGCTGTGCTGGCTGCGTCAATTTTTCACTTCGACGACCATGCAATCGGTGACGCAAAAGCTCACATGATTGCTGCCGGAGTCAACGTTCGCCCATAGGTCGCAGCAAACGTTTAGGTCGTCGGCTGGGCTTCGATGAAGTCCACAACGAGTTTTGCAACCTTGCTTGTGCGGCCGACAAAGAAATGATCGGCGCCGGCGACCGAGACGACAGAGGTGTTGTTCCATGATGCCGTTGCTTCGATGGCCGATTCTGGATCGCGGAATTGATCGTGTTCGGGAATGATGAGCAGCTTCGGCCTCGGGTCATCTCCGGCCGCAGCGGTGAGTTCTTCGAGTGGAAGGATCCGCAATGGCGGAGCGCACGCGATCCATGCTGCGATTCGTGGATCGATAATGCTCAACGATGTGTCAGCACCAAACGACCATCCTGAAACGAAAACGGGAAGGTCCGGACACTCGGTGGCGATCGCATCAAGTGCTGCGACAATGTCGATTGCTTCACCGACGCCGGACTCATGACTGCCTTCCGATTTACCGACTCCCCGAAAGTTGAAGCGGAGAACGGCGAGTCCCGACTCGGGCAACAAGCGAAAGAGTTCGCTGGTTACGAGTGAGGTCATGGTGCCGCCCTGCTGAGGATGGGGGTGGCAGAGCACAACGGCGGCATGAGCCTGCGCAGGAATGGTGAGCTCGGCCTCGAGTGAAAGCCCATCGGCAGTCGTGAGTGCGAGGGGGCGGGGGGTGAAGTCGTCGGTCACGACTGGAAACGGTACCGTCGTGTCGTGACCCATTCGCAGACCACTGATCGACTCACCGACGGCGTCGGCGCCGATGGAGAGAAACTTCCCATTCAGATGCTGAACGATCGCGTTCTCGTGCATCTCGGCGGGCCTGAAGGCGAGCGACGCTCGACAGGCGGCATTCTCATCCCAGCGACCGCTCAAATTGGCAAGCGCCTCGTGTGGGCCGAAGTTATGGCCGTTGGTCCCAATGTCCGTTCAATGGAGACAGGCGATCAGGTGCTCTTTAGCCCGGAGGATCGCTACGAGGTTGAAGTTCGGGGCGACGACTACATCATCCTGCGCGAACGAGATGTCCACGCTGTTGCCTCTGAACGATTGTCCGAGGGCAGCACCGGGCTGTATCTGTAGCAAAAGCGAGGTTGGGAAACTCCGTTCGTGAACGTTGAGACCCACCGCTAGCGTGGCGCCATGCCTGAAAGCATCCCGATCGCTGTCACTGTGGAACAACTAGCTGCGGTGACCTACAACGCCGACGGCCTCGTGCCCGCCATCGTTCAAGAAGAAGGCACCGGCAAGGTGTTGATGATGGCGTGGATGAACGCCGATTCGTTGCGTCAAACTTTTGAAACTGGTCGAACGTGGTTCTGGAGCCGGTCGCGTCAGGAGTACTGGTGCAAAGGGGAAACCTCGGGTGACCGTCAGTACATTCGAGAGGCCTATTACGACTGCGACGGAGATACGTTGCTGTTCGTTGTTGAGCAAGAAGGTAAAGGCGCGTGCCACACCGGCAACTTTTCATGCTTCTTTACCGCGTTCGGTGAAGGTGACTGATCTTGGACATTTCGCCCTCGCGCGATGACTTTCATGCCCTTGCCGCCGACCACAGCGTCGTGCCGGTGTGGCGTGAACTGCTCGCTGACCTGATTACGCCAGTGGCCGCATTTGCGCGGCTGTGTGGCGATGATCGGCCAGGGTTCTTGTTTGAGTCTGTGGAACATGGCGAGCGTTGGAGCCGCTTCTCGTTCGTCGGACGCAATCCGATTGCCACACTCGTCTTGCGAGACGGAATCGTGACGGTCGAAGGAGACCTCCCCGCGGCGATGCCGCGAGATCAGGGGATCCTCGCCGCCATCGAGTGGTTGTTGGCTGCTTATCGGTCCCCATCGCTTGATGCACTCCCGCCTCTTCATGGTGGTGTCGTGGGGTACCTCGGTTACGACGTCGTCCGCGAAGTTGAAGATCTCGCCGAAACTCCGCGCGACGCGACCGGATACCCCGATGCGGTCATGGCCGTAATCGGGCAGTTGGCCGCGTTCGACCATTTCCGCCAGCGCGTCACACTCATCGACAATGTGCTCGTTCCGGAAGGGGCGACAGCCGCGGATCTCGATCGTCTCTACGACGAAGCAGCACTGCGTCTTGAACAACTCGCTGCCGATGGAGCCAGTCCGCTGGCTGAACCAATGGTCGATCCGCCTTCGCCTTCGCCCGACCTTCCTGAGGTCACCGGCTCAATGACGTACGGCCAGTGGGAGAGTGCGGTCGAGGTTGCAAAGGAACGCATTCTCGATGGCGACATTTTTCAGGTGGTGCTGTCGCAGCGATTCTCGTTTGAACTTGGTGCTGACCCGTTTGATTTCTACCGCGTACTTCGCCAGGTGAATCCCAGTCCGTATATGTATTTCGTTCGGATGCCTGAATTGAGTCTTGCTGGTTCCTCTCCAGAACCAATGGTGAAGCTCGTTGATAATCGTGTGATCTCGCGTCCGATCGCCGGGACTCGTCGTCGAGGGGCGACCGAAGAAGAAGATCGCCGACTTGGCGCGGAACTTCGCGAGCATCCCAAAGAAATCGCCGAGCACGTGATGCTCATCGATCTTGCGCGAAATGACGTTGGACGAGTTGTCGAGTTCGGCACGGAGCAGGTCGACGAGATGATGGTGCTCGAGCGCTACAGCCACGTGATGCATCTCACCTCGCAGGTTTCGGGTGAACTTGCGCGTGGCAAGACTCCGATCGATGTACTCCGCGCCACGCTTCCGGCGGGAACCGTTTCCGGTGCGCCAAAGATTCGTGCGATGGAGATCATCGACGAACTCGAACCGGTGAAGCGCGGTCCCTACGCTGGCGTCGTTGGCTATATCGATTTTTCGGGAACGATTGATACTGCGCTCGCAATCCGCACGCTTATGGTTGGAGCGGACGGAATCGCCCATGTGCAGGCGGGCGCAGGCATCGTCGCCGACAGCGTGGCCGAGCACGAAGATCTTGAGTGCCGCAACAAGGCCCGCGGGCTCTTGAGCGCGGTTCCGGGCGCTAGGCGGATGACGGCCCAACGTCGTGGCGAGCCCAACGACTGAACTCGCTGGTGCATGTCGCGGCGCTTAGTGCGACACTCGTGCCGTGAACGATTCATCAGCCGAAAACATTTCTCGTGACTATCAACTGTTTTACGGCTCCGGCGCTGACGGAATCGTCCAACGCGATGTTGTTGCCGTGTCGGGGCCGGACTCTGCTCGGTACCTCCAAGGTCAACTGAGTCAGGACGTCGTTGCGATGGCGGGCGACACCGCTTGGTCGTTTCTTTTGGGGCCGAACGGGAAGGTCGATGCTTGGCTTCGCGTGCATCGTCTTGATGCCGAGAGTTATCTGCTCGAGGTCGATGAGGGTTGGGGCGAAATCGTTGTTGCCAGATTGAAGCGGTTCCTCCTTCGCACGAAGGCCACGATCAGTGAACCGCAGCGCGCGCAGCTGGTGCAGCGTCGCTGGAGTTCTGAAACTCTTCGTCTTGGTGCCGAAGTGATCGGCGATGAACTTGTTGTCGCGCCGGTTGGGCCCGATGCCGCTGGTGTCGATCTGTTGGTGCTTGATGGTGCCGGAACCAAAGTCGGCGACCTTGCCGTCGATTCGGTTTCAGCTGAAGCGGTCGAGCGCTACCGAATCGCCCATGGCATCCCGCAGATGGGGACAGAGCTCACGGCCGACACGATTCCCGGTGAAGCAGGAGAATGGGTGATCGACGCGTCGGTGAGTTTCACCAAGGGTTGCTATACCGGCCAAGAACTTGTTGCTCGAATCGATAGTCGTGGGAACAACGTTCCGCATCCCATCCGGTTGCTTGTGCTCGATGTCGATGCTGCAGTTGGAGATGAGGTGCTCGTGGACGGTGCAACTGTTGGTTCGCTCACAAGTGTGACGCCTGCGTTGGGGGCTGGACTTCCTGCGTTGGCCCTGGCTCGGGTTGGACGTTCGGTTGTACCCGGCGGCGCTGTCACGGTGCAGGGTGGATCAGTTGTATCGGCGGCTTCGGTCGTCGAGCCTGGTTCTGTCCGTTGAGTTCTCGTTATGTCTGAGTCGTTCTATGAACGGTTGGGGGTCTCGTCTTCGGCGAGCGCGGAACAGATCCGTCGTGCGTATCTGCAACTGGCGCGAATCCACCATCCTGATTTCCACACGGACGCGGTTGCGCGTCAAGCGAATGAGCGGGAGATGCAGGCGATCAATGAGGCTTGGGCCGTACTCGGTGACCCTGAACGCAGGCGAGCGCATGACGAAATGATGCGACTGACAATTGCCGATTCGGGCTCGGTCGATGCCCCAACTCCTGGCCGCTATGACTTCGTTCCCTACGACGACGGCGATGACGAAATCGACTTCCGTTTGATCGACGACGTCGGGGTGGAGGGTACGCACGTAGAGCGTTCGCTGCAGATGGCGCCGATTCTTTGTTTGCTCGGCGGAATTATTGGTGTCGTCCTTGGCATCATCGTGAATCTCCCGTTCCTGATAGCGGTGGGGATCGTCGGACTCGTTCTGGCTGCTCTTGGATTTTTGGCGGCTCCGTTCGTTGCGCTTTCTCGAAGTCTGAGGGCTGAGCGAGAGCACTAAGCGCTGACCTAAGGTTTATGTCCATGACTCAGACATCGCTGTTCGTAAAAATGGTGTTCCAGCCCGGAAAGCGCGACGAAGGCGTCGCTGCTCTCGAAACAATGCTCCCGGTTGTTGCCGGTGAGCCGGGAACACTCGTGTACTCGTTCCATCGTGATGCTGGCGATGAAAACGCCGTATGGATCTTCGAGTTGTATTCCGATGGTGACGCACTTGGCGTTCACGGTGGTTCCGATGCAATGAAGGAACTGTTTGGAACCCTTGGCGGACTCATGGCTGAGCCGCCGATGATGGTCATGTCGACGCCGACGGGTAACGCAAAGGGTCTTCCAAACTGACCACCTATCTCGACCGCATTCTTGAGGCGCACCGCGAAGCGGCGTCTCGCGACGATCGCCCGTTCGACGAACTCGTCGAGCGGGCGATGTCCGTCGCGCCAGCTCGTGGTTTCCGAGATGCACTTGAGGTCGTTGCTGCGTCTG
>CAIPQK010000025.1 GCA_903867185.1 uncultured Candidatus Nemicrothrix sp.
CACTGAAGAAGGGTCGGAGCGGAACTGTTCGAACATTTCGTCGACGAGCCACGCGTTTGGTCCTGCGATGGGGGAAGCAGAGTCATCAGCCACGTCGGTCGACTCTAATGGTGGCGCCGGATGCCCGTGTCAGTCGGCGGGAGTGGCGGCCGATAGATTCGTCAACTGTGCTTCGACTCGTGACGTGGAATGTGAATTCGCTCAAGGCCCGGCTTCCCCGGGTCGAGCAATGGCTGGCCGAAAATGGTCCAGAGGTCATCTGTCTCCAAGAGACGAAGATGAAGGATCAGGCCTTTCCCGCTGAGGTCTTCAGTGCGATGGGTTATGAAACCGCCCACCATGGCCAAGGCCAGTGGAATGGCGTGGCCATCTTGTCGAAAGTGGGCCTTGAGGACGTCGTGGCCGGTTGGGACGATGACGGCCCAGAAGATGGCGATGCCCGGATCCTGTGGGCGACCTGCGGCGGCGTCAGGGTTGCCAGTGTCTATGTGCCCAATGGTCGAGCTCTCGACGATCCTCACTACACCTACAAACTGGGTTGGCTCGAACGCCTTCGGGCCACGCTCGAGCGGCGGGAGAACCCATCGGCTGAAGTCGCCGTTTGTGGGGACTTCAACATTTGCCCCGACGATCGAGATGTCTGGAGCCCAGAAGCTTGGGTCGGCAATACCCATGTAAGCGAGCCCGAACGACAAGCCCTCAGAGACCTAGAAGCCTGGGGCCTTGAAGATGTCTACCGCCGTCATCACGAGGAAGGCGGGCTCTATTCCTTCTGGGATTATCGCGGTGGTGACTTCCACCAAGGTCGAGGACTTCGAATCGACCTCGTCATGGCGACGGCATCGTTGGCCGCCCGCTGCACGGACGCTCGAGTCGACCGCGATGCCCGCAAGGGAGAAAAACCCAGCGACCATGCTCCCGTGATCGCGCAGTTCGATTGATGGACGACAAACCAATCGTCGACACTCCAAATGTTTTCGGCGTGGGCGCAATGCAGAAGATGCTCAATCTCGAAGGTGCAGTTCTGCTCGAATCAGATCTGAGGGCCGTGACACCAGCGCAACACGCGGCCCGAGACACCGCAGCTGCTGTTCGGAGGCTGATTCGTGAATTGGAGTCAACCCCAGCATCGATCGATGAATTGTCTGAACTCACAAAAGAGATCGATCGACTTGTAGAAGTTCTTGCTCAACGTGGTCAGGACTCGCCGGTGTCGAGCGAGAAGACAAACGTCGCCTATCAGGCCCATCGATTGCGGGAACGAAGCCCATTCATTGGTCGGGCGAATCCCGTTGCGCTTCCGCTCGTTGTCGAGTTTGTAGATGGTGGCATCGACGCCATCGCCAATTTCAGTTCGCTGTATGAAGGTCCACCTGGGTGTCTCCACGGTGGCTACATCGCCGGCATCTTCGACGAAGTGCTGGGCGCCGCACAGACCTACTCGGGTCACGCCGGAATGACCGGCCGACTCACGGTTCATTATCGGAGCCCAACGCCGCTGAATACGGACCTTCACTTGCGAGCCCGCCTTGAATCGGTGAGCGGCCGCAAAATTCTCTGCAAAGGCACGCTGCATGCTGGTGATGTGCTGTGCGCAGAGGCGGAAGGTCTGTTCGTTGCGATTGACCCGAAGAAACTGCTTGGTTTCGTCGAGGGTTGAAGCGCTATTGGCTAGGAGCCGAGCGTCTCGGAAATAATGGCGAGAAGTTCGCCGCCGAACTTTGAGACTTTTATTTCACCCATGCCGTTGACGCGAAGTAGTTCGACGGGAGTCGCTGGTTTCTGTCGAGCAATTTCCGCCAAGGTGTGGTCGTTGCACACGACAAATGCGGGAACGTCGGCAGACTTGGCTCGTTCAGAGCGCCAAGCGCGTAATGCATCGAACAGTGCGTGGTCGGTTGCCTCGAGCGAGTCTGGGTAGGAACCCGGCCGCTTTCGACCGCCCGAAGATTTCGAGGCCTTTGCGTTTGGTTTCGATGAACGAGTGCCTGCGGTGGGAGCGAGGCGCGGGGCTGTCGTGCCATTGCCGACGGCGATTGGATCGATTCCTGCTTCGAGTGCTTCACACGCAGCGGCGTAGGTATCGAGAAATTCCGAACGTTCGCGTGGGACAGAACGTTCTCCGAAGGTGCGCGATTTTGCCCATGTGCACAGCAGTTCTCGTTCAGCTCGCGTGGCTGCGACATAAAACAATCGGCGTTCTTCGGCCCATGCCCCCGGCGTTTTGGCGTGTCCGATGGGGACGTAGCCCTGTTCAAGACCAGCCAGATGCACGATGGGCCATTCCAGGCCCTTGGCTGCATGAAAAGTAAGGAGTTCGATGGCATCGCCATTGGGGTCGGGTTGATCGGCTCGTGTCGTGGCAGTGAGCCAAAGGAAGAAGCCGTTGGCAGTTGGGGGCGTCTCGATAGCGATGTAATCGCGCGCCATTTGCACGAGTGCATCGAGATTGGCTCGACGTTCAGCGGCGCGATCGCTTTCTGATTCGTCTTCGATGTCCACCGAAAGCGCAAGGTCGTGGATCGCGTCGGTAAAGGGACGAATGGTGCGTCGGAGTTCGCCAAGCGCGACTTTGATCTCGGGTTGATCAAGAAGCGGAGTGGCACCGCGAACGCGAAAGGGAATGCCGGCAGATTTCATCGCTTCTTCGATGATGGGTAGTTGTGCATTGGTGCGAACAAGGACGGCTTGATTCGACCAACGTGCTCCGGGGCCGTGATGGTCGCGTGCAGCGCGGGCGATGGCGGCGGCTTCAGCGCGTTCTTCGGGTAATTCTCGAATGGAAGGAACTGCACCATCGGGACGTGTGGCCGATTGGGTGCCGTCGTGATCGACACCACGACCACCGACGAGTAGCGCATTCGCGGCGGCAAGGATTTGAGGACTTGATCGGTAATTGTCGAGAAGCCGGATGGTTTCGCCGCTCGGGAATCGTTCCGGGAAGGTGTGGAGTAATTCGGGGTCGGCGCCGTTCCAGGAATAAATCGCCTGATTCGGGTCGCCAACGATGCAAAGGTCGGGGCGATCGCCTCGCCATGCTTCGAGGAGTGCGTGTTGCAATGGATTGACGTCCTGGAATTCGTCGACGAAGAGGTGGGCGAAGCGCCAGCGTTGTGAAGCGGCGAATCCATCGTCGGACAAAAGGTCGCGGTGGCATACGCGCAACATGTCATCGAAGTCGATGAGACGCTTTTGGCGTCGTTGGTCTTCGTAACGGGCGTAGACCGCAGCGGTGGCCTCGTAGGAGATTGGCGGTTTACGACCTGCGGTCTTTGCTGCTTCGGGGTAGTCCTCGGGCTCGACCATGCGGGCCTTGGCCCATTCAATTTCCGAAACGAAGTCGATGCCGGGGGTGGACTTCTCGGTGCCGGTGAGCAGGCCAATGACGAAGCCCGCTTTTCTGGTCATGAGCTGTGGGGGAGTAATGGAGCGTTCTGCCCAACGCGTGCGCAATTGCGCGTAGGCAATCGAGTGGAAGGTGCCAGCAGCGACCTGTTCGCGAAGGCCAAGTGAACGAAGCCGTGCGGTGAGCTCACCGGCGGCTTTGCGGGTGAACGTGAGGGCGAGGACGTGGCGCGGATCGAGATCGCCGGTGGCGGCCCGATAGGCGATGCGACGAGTGAGTACGCGAGTTTTTCCTGATCCGGCACCGGCCAAGATGCAGAGGGGCGAGGTCGTGGACGTGACAGCGAGACGTTGCGCGTTATTCAGGCCGTCGAGAAGGGCGTCGGGTTCCACGACCGAGACCGTACTCACCGCCAGCGACAGTGTCGGCGGGTACGGTTTGGCATGCCCTATCCCGAGGACGAACTCCACGCCACAGAGGACCTCATTCTTGATCTCCATCCACATTGGTGGTTCTTTGCCAAATCGGCCGTGATGTTGGCCCTGGCGGTCCTTCTCGCTATCGCCACTCTCAGCGTGAGTTGGCTGTCGTGGGCAAAAATCCCGGTCTCTCTGTTCGTCTTCGCCACGCTTGTGTGGTTCATGCAGCGCTACATCCGATGGGTGAGTACACATTTCGTACTCACCTCAGATCGCGTGATTTTCCGAACCGGAATCATTGCGAAGCACGGAATCGAAATTCCTCTCGAGCGAATCAACACGATTTTCTTCCACCAGCGAATTTTTGAACGCATGCTGGGCCTCGGCGATCTTGATATCGA
>CAIPQK010000026.1 GCA_903867185.1 uncultured Candidatus Nemicrothrix sp.
ACGCATGACCGAAATTGGGTTGTTTATCGCCGGTGGCCTCGTCACCCTCATCGTGTTCATCGGGATTTTGATTTACGGGATGATGAGCTTCCAACAGTGGTCAAAGAACGACAAGCAGGAAACTGCCTAATCAAGACCGGGCGTAACCTGACGGCTGGCTTCGCGCCACCATCCATGCCGCCCAGATGAAGACGAACTGGAACGGCAGTCGAGCCCACGAGAGAAACTGTTGGCCGACTGAATGATCGCGCCAGTCCCACGTCATATAAAGGTTTGCGGGGTACACCGCAATCAGCAGCACGATGGCGCCAAGCGCGCCCACTCGACAGGTACGGGGAACAAGAATGAGCGGACCGACGACGAGTTCCGCCACTCCACTTGCGTAGGTCCAGAATCGTTCCGAAGGCCAAAGCCATGGCGGGACGATCGCGTCGAAGAAACTTGGATTCGCAAAGTGCATGACGCCGGCCAACGTGAAGAAGAGTCCTAGGACAATTGCGATCGCGTTCCACAACCGAGGCCTGCCCAGAGAATGGACGGGCGCAACGAATCGAATGCGACGAACGGTGCCGATTGGTCGATGCTCGTCAGCATTACACGTTGGCTTCAGCCCTCTTCAAGCCCAAGCAGTGCCGATAACTCCGGGCCCTGCGAGGCCAGGTAATGAAGAAGTTTGAACACCATCGCTTCATTTTTGGGCGTGTTGCGTGGGGAGGTTGGCCCAAAGAACGTGCGAGCCAAAATCAATCCTTGAAGTAAGGCGAGGAGCGCTTGTTCGATCGCCTCTGGAGTTTCGGGATGCATCTCGATTGTCTTTTTAAATGCTTCTACGACCTCCGGCGATTGCCCGATTGCTTTCAGTCGTTCGGTGTCCGCGCCCGAAAGGATCAGAAACGCAAGCAGATCGGTTCGAATCTTCAACTCATTGTTCATCGAGGAATTGGCGCTTACCGAGAGTGATTTCGCACGGTGCATCGCCCGCACGTTCAGTTCTTCAAGCGTTGCGATGAAAAGCCCGAGTTCTCCGCCGAACTGACGGGTGATGGCTCTTCGATCAAGACCAGCGCGCTCCTCGATTTTGCGCGTCGTAAGTTCAACAACCGGGATCTCGCCGAGCAGGCTGATCGTCGCCTCGATCAAGACTGCCTTGGCCTGTGGAGCCGCAACGCGAGGCTTCCTCTCACCGCTCACAGCAAGCACCCTTCAAAGCGAGCAACTACGCCGTTGCTCTTCGGTCGATCACTCACCGGACCTTGACTCTTCAAATGACGTCATCCCCCTCGGACTTTGAGTAATCCCGGAAGCCCACAGATTTACTGCTGTAGTTCGACTTACCGTTCGAAGGATAGTCGTTCAGATTGAGTACAGGCCCGGTTACTTGTGACGTTTCACGAGATCCTGACGACGACGAGCAGCAACAGCAGCTATCGCCGCACCCAAGAGTGCAAACGCTCCGCCAGTCAGGGCGAGTCGCTTTGAGTCTGACCCGGTCGTTGGTAACGCTGGCGCGTCGTCAGCAGCAACGACGAACGCCTGGCTGAAGCCAATGCCGCTTGTCAGCCCATAGGAGGCGAGATGGTGCTCGCCCGCATCGAGATCAGTGGGGATCTCGACCTCGGTGTCGATGACACCGTCGCCATCGGCGTCGACCTCACCAACCACGATCGGAGAGGACGCGACGGTCAACTGCACGCGTTCACGAGGCTGGAAACCACTCATGCGAATGCGGACCCTCGCGGCCTTGGCCAACTGCGCCGGCGTCAGCTGCGCCGGCGGCAACTGAGCGATCTGTGATTCGCTGAGCACCGAGGTGGGTCGGGTCGTCGTTGTCGTCGGTGCAACGGTCGTCGATGTTGTCGTCGGTCGGGTCGTCGTTGTCGTCGGTGCAACGGTCGTCGATGTTGTCGTCGGTCGGGTCGTCGTTGTCGTCGGTGCAACGGTCGTCGTTGTCGTTGTCGTTGTCGTCGGTGCAACGGTCGTCGTTGTACTGGATGTTGTTGTCGTTGGCGGAGGTTCCGAGATCGTCAACGTGAAGGTCTGCACCGCAGCGCGAAACGCACCGTTGTCGGCGATGATCTTGAACGTGTAGTCCCCCGGCGTTACCGAGTTGCTTGGGGTACCACTGAACGTCGCCTCGCTGTTGTAGGAGTTGACATTGAACGACACTCCTTCAGGCAGGTTCCCCACCTTCGAGAACGTCACTTTCGGCGTTCCCGTTGCCGACAACGTGAGTGCCGAATACTCGCCGATCCTCATTGATCCGGTTGCGGAGGTCGTGATCGTTGGTGCAACACCAGCGACTGATTTCCATTCAAACAGTGCGCATCCACCGTCTGACCACCACATCGAGCCGTTGTCGGTCACCGTCGCGTACTGCGCCCGCTGCGTTGCCGGGATTGCCGGAAGTGGCACCCACGTGCCTTCGATTTTCACGAGTTGGGTGGCGCGTTCATTGCCAGCACCGACCCACAACGATCCACCGGGACCTGCGGCAATCGTGAAGGAGCCCGCAGGAATAGTGAGTGCAGTTTGCGCGGTCCACGTTCCGGGCCACGTTCCGCTCACATTCCTCACACTCTGCACCGAATTCGAACTGCGGAACGCGACCCAGATGTCGCCGTCGGGCCCCGCAGCGAGGACCATCTCCCGGTTCGATAGAGCGAGGGAAACTGGCGCCGCGACAGTCCATGCTTGAAAGAAGGACTGGTAGAAAATTCTGTAGAGCATCCCTTCGAGACCGTCGGCGACCCAGATGCTTCCGTCGAGTCCCTTCGTGAGACCGGCCAGCGTGGTGCCCGGAAGACTGATCGTTGTCGCGACAGAACGCGTACCGGCAACATTGGTGATCTGCTTGATGTTGTCGTCAACTGTGTCGGCCACCCACACACTTCCGTTCTCGCCCGCCGTGAGGAATCTCGGCGACGAACCGACAGTGACCGGATCGCTCACTACCCAGGCCGAGCCCGAGTACGAAATTGATCGGACATTGTTTGCCGTCTCGTCAATGAACCAGAGGGTGCCATCAGATGCAGTGGTGAGTTGACTCGGTGATCCACCAACCGACTTGTTTTCGACAAGCGAGAACAAACCTGTTGAGTAGTGGAGAATGTTCCCGCCAGGTGACGCAACCCAAAAGTTGGCACCAGTTGTTGCGGCAATTGAGTTCACTGAGCAGGTGGCCCAGCCGCCACCCTCCCCGTTGGAAAAGACCGTCAGAGGACTCGTTGCAACTCCCGGAACAGTGATCGAGAACTGCTGTTTCGTTACCAGTCCACCATTCACCGCTTCGATCTCGATCGGGTACACGCCCTCGGCGCCAGGACGCGCCGCACCGCCGAGTGTTGCGGTGCCGTCGTGATTGTCCGTCAGCGTGACGCCATAGGGAAGAGGATCAGACGTGCGGATCGTGGCGAAGGGGAATCCACCACTGGTCGTCACCGTGAAGGAGATGGGCGCACCCACCGCGACCGTCTTCGACGCATCGCTCGTGATGCTCGATGCGATCGGCGTGCGATACGAGATCTGCTGCACCTTGTGCGAGGTCATGTTGACGAACCACAACGAACCGTCGGTCGATGTGGTGAGGTCACGAGGTCGACCGCCGACGATAAATCGCTCGACCATGTTGAAGCTCGTACTCGACCAACGATCCACAGAACCGCTGCCGCTTGAGGTCAGCCAGAAACTTGAATCGGAGGTCGCCGCGAGTGAATCGGTGTCGCACGGCGGGTAGCCCGTAAGCGGCATCGTCTGTGTCGCAGGTACGAACTTGAACACACGACAGCCGCCGTCGGAAAGATAGAGAGAACCGTCGGGACCTTGCGCACCCCAGTTCGTTCGGAACGGTGTCGAGAGTGGCGGGTTGAGCGACCAAACTCCATTCGTCTCGACGAGCTTGGTGATCACCTCAGACGGATGCATGAGCCACCCGACACCGTTCGTGTCGAAGACCAACTCGTCGATACTTCTGTCAGCCGTGAGCATCGATTCCACACTCCAACTGCCAGCCGCCTCCACGACGTGCTGCACGTTCGACGTACCGCGGAACACCACCCAGATGCTTCCGTCAGGGGAAGTGTTGAGGTTCATGGTGTTGCCGGTAGAACCGACCGAAATTGGTGTTTGTGGTGTCCAGGTGCCTGCGATGTCGACAACCTGCTGCACCTGACCGGTGGCGGTGAGGCCTACCCAAATGTTGCCGTCAAGATCGACGGTGACACCGGTCGGGTTCGAACCGGTTGCAAGTGCGATGGGAGTTTGCGGTGTCGAGACACCGGCCACGTTGGTGATCTCGGTGAGGGTTGCGTCGGTGGAGTCGACGACCCAGATGCTTCCGTCGTCGCCGGCTGCCATCTCGGTCGGGTTCGAACCAAGGGTGATCGCTGGCTCAGGACCCCAAACTGAAGCAGGAGTCGCCGTCGAGGTGGCCATCGGAACGACAACTACAACGCAGATCGCAAGGATCGAAACACTTGTCAGGGCGGCAAAAAGACGGGTGAGGCGGGCTTTGGGGGAGCGCATCCGTCCACTTTAGCCCTCGTCGGAGACTTTATTGTCCCCGGAGAAGACTTTTATTTGATAGAGCCGTCCCCGACCCACGAGGTCGCTCCAGAAGTACTTTTGACTCTCGCCCGACGAGCACGCTCAGTAAGCGATTCGTCGAGGCATCGTTCCAGACCACCGAACCAAGAGGCCTCTAGTGACTGATGTTTTGATCTCCAAAGAAGAAATCTCGACATCAATCAAAGGAGCTGTCGCCTACAGAATCGTTTACCAGTCGCACGATCTTCATGGCGTTGCCACAACATCCTCGGGCCTTGTCATTGCGCCCGCTGCCGCTAGTGAAAACCGCCGAGTCATGTCATGGGCGCATGGCACCACAGGTATCGGCGACGCCGCCTGCCCCTCGGCGCAACCCGATCCCGCTCGTGAACTCACTCTCTATTTCGCTCCGGGCAGCACCACACAGATTGATTACGGCATTCCCGGATTACAAACGTTCATCGACGATGACTGGGTTGTCGTCGCCACCGACTACCAGGGTCTCGGCACCCCCGGCGTTCATCAGTACACCGTGAACCGCACCAACGCTATCGATGCCGTCACCATTGTTCACGCGGCCCGCGAATTGAGCGTCGGCGCAGGTGCGCGCTTCGGCGTTATCGGTTGGTCTCAGGGTGGTGGAACAGCAGCTGCTGCAGTCGAACTCGACGCAACCGATTACGGCGATCTTGAAATTGTTGGCGCAGCATGCATGTCACCCGGCGTTCCGATCATTGGGCTGAAACTTCCCGGACTCGGTTCAGCACTCGGCGGCACCGACATTCCACCCGACGGTCACTTGTTCATGATCCTTGGTGCAATGGTCACCGCATTCCCCGACACGTTGTCGCTGGACGACGTCTATACCGACGTCGGCAAGCGCGTGTTCGAACAGGGTTGGAATGTGCAGGGCGTGCATCACCTCAGCGACACACTCGGACGCGCATACAAGCACGAAGGCCAGGTCATGGCCGTCAACTCAACCAAGTTGGGCGCATGGATGAAAGCGTTCACAGAAGCTTCGGCCACGCTCAAGAAGCCAATTGCTCCGGTGCTCGTGTTGATGGATGAACAAGACCCGAACGGTCCATGCCCAATCACGTGGCAGCGCGGGTATATCGACGCAGCCAAAGCACTGGGCGGCGATATCACAGTGAAGTCCTTCCCCAATGACGACCACTTCTCGTTGCCGCAGAGTTCGGTTGGCGACGCCAAAGCGTGGCTCACAACAAAATTCGCGTAGCCAACACTGACTGCACAAGGTCTGCGCTACGCAAAAGTTCCTCGTTGGTATGAGAAACTGACCCTGTGTATTTCAATTGGCTGACACCAAAGGCGCAGGCACGACCAGCCGGCGACAAGGGTATGGGCTCCTACGCCATTGAACCCATTACCGCAGGTGAATCGGTTGCTGCGTTCGGCGGTTGGGTCGCTGACGAAAGCGAGTTAAATTCGCTTCCTGCCGAGCGCGTTTCGCGCACCATGCAGATCGACGATCACCTGTATTTGGTTTCAGGAGAAACTGCCGATCCTGGCGATTACGTCAATCACTCATGCACACCCAACTGCGGACTGGCCGGGAACATGCTTGTGGTCGCCATGCGCGACATCGCCGTTGGCGAAGAACTGTGTTTCGACTACGCCATGAGTGACGGCGGCGATTACGACGAGTTCGATTGTCTTTGCAACTCACCCGACTGCCGCGGTGTTGTTACCGGACGCGATTGGCAGCTGCCGCAATTACAGACGCGTTATGCCGGTTGGTTCTCGCCCTACCTCGCCAAAAAGATCGAGGGCTTGACCTAACCGCAACGCGAAGGGCCCCCGGCCGAAGCCAGGGGCCCTTTCACTAAATCAAAACTGGCAACCAGCGCTAGTGCTCAGCTCGCTGCGACTGCTCCACCGACATAGGTGAGAGATGTCGTGGACATCGTGAATCCCTTACCGTTATTCGCGGTACACGTAATCGCCGTAGCGGCTGCCTTGCAGGTGATTCCCTTGCCGTCAGCTGCCCCTAAGAGAGACATCGACCCAGCGGGAAGCGTGTTTGCAGGACCCGATGGTTGGAAACCACTGGTTTTCACAATTGTTCCGTCTGAAGTGAGCGCTACGAATGCTTGAAAACCTTTGGAAGCGGCTTCGCAAGTGACGTTGTTTGAACTACCGCTAATCAAGCCACCGGCGCAGGAAATAGTTCCGGATGGGTCGGTGAACTGCTGAAAGTTGGTCCCCGCCATTGCCGTGGTGCTTGCGGATTGCGCAGCAGTGGTTGTTGTCTTATTCGCTGCGGTCGTGGTGCTCGAGGAAGACGACCCCTTACTGCACGCGCCGAGAAGTGAAGCAGCGAGCACAATACCGCCGACAATTGCTGTAATTCGAATTCTTTTCATAGTGCCGAAACTCCATCAAGATGTGCTTCAAACTCCGTTTGAGTCTGACGGCACAGTAGTGGTTTGACCCAGCCACTTATTGGATGAGAACGCAAAGAGCCGACCCATTGGGTCGGCTCTTTCGAGGTACAGCCAGAATCAGCGGCCGACGAGACCTGCGTCAACCTTCATCTGGAGCCCAGTCACATACCGAGCTTCATCACTTGCAAGGTAGATGACCGCGTTGGATACATCGATTGGCTCGATGAACTCAACGGGCATGGTGTTCATGAACACCGGACCAACAGTGAAGGCACGCTCTTCGATAAGCGCAGCGAGCCCAGGAACATCGCCCATTGGCGTCGTGACACCGGCTTGGTGAATCGAGTTGGCGCGAATGTTGTACTCGCCATATTCGATGGTGAGTGCATTGACGATTCCGACAAGTCCATGCTTTGCCGCTGTGTAAGACAACGTGAACGGCTGGCCCATAAGACCAGCAGACGAACTGATCACGATGAAACAACCACCTTGGCCGCGCTCGAGGAAATGCGGAAGCACAGCCTGCACCGTGTTGTAGGCGCCGGTGAGGTTGACGTCGATGACGTCCTGCCACTGATCCTGTGTCATCTCATGCGTTCGGGCCCAGTTAAGAATGCCCGCATTAGCAACAACGGTGGTGATGAAACCGAGTTCATCGATGCCGCGCTTTGCGAGTGCCTTGAGAGCATCGGGTTCGCGAACATCAACGTGGTCCCAAATCACTCGTTGGCCAGTGGCCTCAACAAGACGAACGGTTTCGGCCAGATCTTCCGAGGTCGCGGGGCGAACGCCACTCGAGCCAACCGGACCGCAGATGTCGCTGATGATGACATCGGCGCCTTCTTTGGCCATGCGCACCGCATGGGAACGGCCCTGGCCTCGTGCTGCTCCAGTGATGAACGCGACTTTGCCTGCGAGACGACCCACGACATTCCCCTTAGATGATGACAATTCGGCCACTCGGCCGGTGCGGTTCAGACGTTACCCCCAGCGCAGAAGCGATGCGCAAGCCCTGCCCTTGCAAACCCCCACTGGTACGCCTCTTCGGCGCGACAGCAGAGAAGTTGTGTCGAAACATAGGATGGAAATTGTGTCTAATCCTCAGCAAACAAGTACCCATCACTCCGTTCTGAAGTTTCTGGCACTTGCCCTCCTCTCCGCTCTTGTGTTTTCTGGGTGCGGTGCCGGAAAGGGTTCTTCGTCTCCAGACTCGACGTCGACCAGTTCGACATTGCCGGCAGCTGCGAACCCGACCGCTGATCGCCGACCGATTGACCCCAACAACAAGGTTGTCGCTGGCACCAAGTACGCCGTGGTCAATGCGTTCGCAAGTGGCACTGCCGTGATGGATGGAAACTTTGCCGACCCATTCGTATTACTGGTCGATGGCAAAGTTAAAGGTGGCACCGGATACGCGTATGCCACGAACGTCGACAACCTGAACATCCCTGTTGGAAAAATCGACGTCGATTCTCAGGTCGGAGAAATGCTTGGCGACGCGCTTCCAACTCTTCCTTCTTGGACGAAGCCGGACTCTGTTTGGGCTCCGTCGGTCTACCAGCGCAGCGACAACACCTACGTTATGTATTACACAACCGAACTTGTTTCGGCTGGACGGCAATGCGTGAGCGTCGCAACATCGAACAACCCCGGTGGTCCATTTGTCGACACATCGAGTGCGCCTTTCGTTTGCCCTCTTTCATTGGGTGGCGCAATCGACGCGTCGATGGTCGTGGTGAATGGCTCGCCGTACCTCATCTACAAGTCCGACGGAAATTGTTGCAAAATCAAGACCACCATTTGGTCGCAACCGTTATCAAGCGACTGGCTCAGCGTGACTGGAACTCCCACCGCCCTCATCAAGAATGATCAGGCATGGGAAGCCGACGTTGTTGAAGCGCCTGAAATGTTTGCCGTGAGCGGTCAACTGTGGCTGTTCTATTCCGGCAACGACTGGAACACTCCGAACTACGGAATTGGTTTCGCAAAGTGTCAATCAGTCACAGGCCCGTGCACAAAACCGACGACGGCTCCGCTCTTCGACAGCACGAATGACGCAGTCGGCACCGGCGGCGCATCATTCACTATTCATGCGGGGACCGAAGTCGGCATGGCCTATCACGCTTGGACCCCCGGTCAGATCAACACCCTTAACGCTGAGCGTCGTCTCTATGCACGAACCATCGACTTTTCGAGCGGGCTTCCGGTCCCGCTCCCCTATTCGTAGTCGTAACGCTGCGTCCAACAATTGATCTTTTTGGCAAACCACTAGAGTGCGCCAATGACGTTCTTCCAATCTCGATCTGCACGCTCGCTCTTCGCTGCTATGGCGTTCAGCATCCTCGTCATAACAGGGTGTTCGTCGACGAGTTCATCCTCAACGCAGAGTTCGACAACCTCAACCGCTGCGGATACTGGCAAACCGCAATCGTCTCTTGTGCTCGACAAGCAGGCCCAAACGGTTCTCGACCAATTGCTCCAGTACCCCGGTGGCTCACAAGCTCAGGTGTCGTCTGCGGTACTGACGTTCGCTCCCGGAGCTTCCACCGGTCTGCACAAGCATGAAGCGCCCCTGTATGTCTATGTACTTGAAGGCACCATCACGGTCACCTATGACGGTGGAATCGTGAAGAACTTCTCGGAAGGTTCAGCGATACTTGAAGCTGTCGGCATTGCCCACAACGGCGAAAACAAAACCGACAAGCCCGTGAAATTGCTCGTTGTGAACATGGGCGCTGCAGGCGTCGCCAATACCGTCACGCTGTAACGCACTCTGCGCTTACGACGCGGGTTCGCTCCAGCGAGCAAGCTCGGTGCGCAGCCAACCGTTTTCCCAGAAGCTCACATCGCCACCGTTGTCGAGCAGGTACTGATGTGCATTCGCCATCAGCGATCGCAAGCGAGCGTTGTCGGCCTCGGTCTGGGCGATAGCTTCACCCAACGTGAGAGCAAGCGGCGCATTGCCACGAGCGAGCGCTGCTTCCGCACGATCGAGCCCTGCGTCGGTCCCTGTGAGCACAAGAAGTTCCGCGAGTGCTGCTGGGGCGCTATCGGGGTAGAACTCAGTAGTTGATTCAAGTTTGAACCAGCCGACGTATTCCTCCCAGAACGTGCGAACCGCCCACGAAACCTTGCCGTAACCCTGGCCAACACGAAGTTCGGG
>CAIPQK010000027.1 GCA_903867185.1 uncultured Candidatus Nemicrothrix sp.
GAAACCATTGCAATCGCCGGTTCCGTTCCTCATTGGCGGCGGTGGCAAGAAAGTCCTCACCATCGCGGCTCGCGAGGCCGACATCATCGGCATCAACGTTGCGCTTACAGCTGGCGTCATCGACGCATCAGCCGGTCCAAACGCCACTGCGGAAGCCACCGAAGAAAAACTGCAGTGGATCGCCGATGCTGCTGGTGATCGTTACGACGACCTTGAACTGCAAACACGCGTGCATCTTGCCGTTGTGACCGACGATCGCGAAGGATTCGCCGAAATGGTGGCGCCGGCACTCGGGCTTACTGGAGCGCAGGCCTTGCAGTCACCGCACGCGTTGGCCGGCACCGTTGATCAGTTGTGCGAAACGATCATTGAACGCCGGGAACGATGGGGACTGTCGTACATCACCGTTGGTGCTGACGCCGTCGAATCGTTTGCGCCGATTGTTGAGCGTCTTGCCGGAACCTGAACGTTCCGCTCAGCGGAGTAGTTCAGCCCGTGAACGCGGGAGCGACGGGTTCGTCAGTTCCCGCAGTCGTTGTGGTGGCGGGGGGTTCGGGCTGTACTTCGAACGCTCCAATGTCGACCAAATCGCCAACGATGCGAGCGAAGCCAGTGCCACGCTGATCGAACTGGTTACCAGTGAAGGTCGGAACGGGATTCGGTCCCGCATTGATCGCTGGACTTCCGGCAAGGAGTGCATGGGTCATTGTTGGGCCACCGTTATTGGCGAGCGGGCCGAGCTTCGGGTCGGCAACCCCAAGCTTGTTGCCACCGCCATCAACGATTGTGACCGCAGGATCGACCTCGCCGATCACTGAATACTCCGCCGCTGCCGAAACCGGAGGAGGAATCAGCGAAGGCGTCAGAGCCGGTCGATTCTTTGGCGTTTCTGATCCCTTGTCCTTGGTATGTTGCGAGGTCACCGATTTCAGCTCTAGGGCAGTTCCATCGCCGATATCGAATCCCGGATTACCTGCAACGATCGAGCCAACAAGAGTGAGGTCATCTGCTTCGATGGCGATGCCGCCAACAACGGTTGCTCCGCCACCGGTGTTGTTGGTAACGGTGGACTGCAGCAACGTCATCTTGGAACCACTAAGCAACTGCATCGCGCCGGCGCCAAGTGTTGACTCGTTTCCAGAGATCGTCGTATTTGCAATCACGATCTCGCCGAGTCCAGTACTGCTGATGTAAAAGCCACCGCCAGCGCCGTCGGCCGTGTTGTTCGAAATAGTGGAATCGGTAATGAAGATCGACCCGTCATCGGTATCTGAGTAGAACGCTCCGCCGTTGCGGTCAGCGTGGTTGCCGGAGATCACTGTGTCGGTGATCGTCAGCGAGCCTTCGGTGTAGAGATTGTTCACCATCACCGCCCCACCGTCGTCGTGGGCCGTGTTGTTTGTAATGGTCGAACCCACGATCGTGACGTTTCCGCCATCAGTGTCGAAATAGAGACCACCGCCATCAGTGCCTGCAACGTTCTGGGTGATCAGTGAGTTCGTGATCGTCAGCGTGGAATGGTCTTCGGTATCCGAATAGAGACCGCCGCCGCCATTACCACTCTCGTTCCCCGAGATTGTCGTGTTTGCAAACGAGACATTTCCGGAACCTAGGAGCTTGACTCCTCCACCTCCGCTAACGCTGAAGTTGTTCGAGATCTCAACATCATGAATATCAACCGGATTATCTAAGTTGTTGTAAACGTAGAAGGCGCCGCCACCCGCCGAGTTATTCCCACCCGTAATCGTGAGTCCCGAGATCACCCATGGAGCAACGGAACGCGGCGCGTCATTAAGCTCAAAGATCACATGTCCCGATGAAGGACCACCTGCCGAGGTCCAACCACCATCTACGGTGAGAACTGATGCACCCGGGCCCTGGATGTCGACACCCTCGGTAAGCACCGGAAAGTTCGACAGCAAGCTGATCGTTCCGCTCACGCCAGAGGCAAATGTGATGACGTCTTGGCCCGGTGCCGTGTTCGCGTCGAGCAAGGCCTGACGAAGGCTGCCCGGACCTGAGTCATCGAGATTCGTAACCGACAGTGGGACGTTGGCCGAAGCCGCCGTGGATCCCGCCAAGAGCAACGCTCCCGCTCCGCCAGCACCGAGAAGTGCCGTTGAGCCAAGGGCCACGAAACGATTTGAGAGAAGATTCATCAGAAAAATCTAGCCGCCTGAATAGTCTCTTGCACTTTTGCCGAGATTCGGCGCCACTACTCCCATTCAATAGTGCCGGGAGGCTTCGACGTGATGTCGTAGGCCACCCGGTTAATGCCGGGGACCTCGTTGATGATGCGCGACGACATGCGCTCGAGCAGTTCGTAGGGAAGCCGGGCCCAGTCGGCAGTCATGGCGTCTTCACTGGTGACGGCACGAATGATCGCCGGGAATCCGTAGGTTCGTTCATCGCCCATGACCCCGACCGAACGAATGTCAGGAAGCACGGCGAATGCTTGCCAGATTTCGCGTTCGAGGCCGGCAGCCTTCACTTCTTCGCGCACGATGGCATCGGCCTTCTGCAGCATTTCGACTTTGTCTGGAGTGACTTCACCAATGATGCGCACGCCGAGCCCCGGGCCAGGGAATGGTTGACGCCACACGATTTCGTCGGGAAGACCGAGTTCGGTGCCGACTTTGCGAACCTCGTCTTTGAACAATGCCCGCAGCGGTTCGACCAGTTCAAAATCCATGTCGTCGGGAAGCCCGCCGACGTTGTGATGACTTTTGATCTTGGCTGCATCCTTCGTGCCCGATTCGATGACATCGGGATACAGCGTGCCTTGCACGAGGAACTTGGCGTCTTCGAGGCCGCCTTTGGCATCTTCAAAAATGCGAATAAACAATTCGCCGATTGCTTTGCGCTTTTCTTCCGGGTCGGTAAGGCCGGCGAGACGTTCGAAGAAACGATCGCCCGCTCGCACGTGAATCAGTTCAATACCCTGATGACGCTGGAAGGTTTCAACAACCTGTTCGCCTTCACCGAGACGCATGAGGCCGGTGTCGACAAATACACATGTGAGTTGCGAACCAATTGCTTTATGAACCAACGCAGCCGCAACGGCGGAATCAACACCACCGGACAAACCACAAATGGCGCGACCGCTGCCGACCTGAGCGCGAATCAACTCGATCTGCGTGTCGATGATGGATGACATTGTCCACGACGGGGCAAGACCGCATCCGTCGTAAAGGAAATGCTCGAGTAATTCCTGACCATGCGGCGTGTGCACAACCTCGGGGTGGAACTGCACGCCGTAGCGGCGGTTCTTTACATCTTCATAGGCAGCCGCCGGCGTTTCGGGGGTGGACGCGGTGACCGTTGCACCAACAGGCGGAACCGTGATGGTGTCGAAGTGACTCATCCACACCGATTGCGTTCGGGGCTGAGCCGAACTGAACAGCACGTCGTCGGCCACAACGGTGAGTTCGGTGCGACCGTATTCACCA
>CAIPQK010000028.1 GCA_903867185.1 uncultured Candidatus Nemicrothrix sp.
GGAGGCGGAACCGCCGACGACCTCGACAACTTCCGCGCCGCCGGCTGATCCGGTCGCACCAGCGTTCACGGGCTGAGTCTGGCCAACGTTGCGTTCATCGATCGATGGGCTTTGACGCATCGTTCTGTGAATGATGCATGCTGGCACTATTTGTACAGATTCACTACAACAAGCGGATGCGCAAAGTCCTTTCCCCCCTCGCCCGTCTTGCCCTCGTTCTTGTCGCAGTCTTTGGCCTCTTGGCCGTCACGACCCCGGCTGGTGCATCGATCGACAATCTCACAATCATTCCGAGTCCTAGCCCCGGTGCCGACTACAGCCGTCTGGAATCAGTGTCGTGTGTGAGCGAGTCATGGTGCGTTGCTGTTGGCCAGACCGAAGCGGGGACAATGGCGTTGTTGTGGGACGGCACAGCTTGGACTCAAATGACGAGCCCTAACCCCGCCAACGGAAGTCAGGTGCTGCTGAATGAGGTGTCGTGCGTGAGCGAGTCGTTCTGTGTCGCAGTGGGTTCGTACGAGCTCCAGGGCACAGATATGACATTGGTGTTGACGTGGAATGGAGCGAGCTGGACACAAGCGACGAGTCCCAGCCCTGGGCAGTTCCCTAATCTGCGTTCGGTGTCATGCGTGAGCGCAGAGTGGTGCATCGCGGTTGGTGAGTACTACTTCCAACAGAACAATGATGCGTTGGTCTTGCTTTGGAATGGGAGTGTCTGGACGCAGGTCTCGAGCTCCGTTGTCACAACGACTTCGGGTGATGACGTAGAGATAAATTCGGTGTCGTGCGTAAGCACCTCATCTTGTACAGCGGTGGGTTGGTACAACCTCGTACCCAACAACGCCTCCGCAGTCCATCAGACATTGGTGTTGTCGTGGGATGGCACGATCTGGTCGGTCGTTGAGAGTCCAAACCCCGGAGAGTTCGATAATCACTTGGAATCGGTTTCGTGTGTGACGGCGTCGTCATGCGTTGCTGTCGGTTGGAATGCGTCGACATTCGTGTTGTCGTGGAATGGCTCGTCATGGACGACTGTGACCAGCCCTAGCCCTAGTGAAGATGGCGCCTATTTGAACTCGGTTTCATGCGTGACTGCGTCATCTTGTGTCGCTGTTGGCTTTATCGTGGCCGATCTGACGTTCGTGATGAGTTGGGACGGAACTACATGGACAACCGTCCCCAGTCCCAACGTCGATCCTGAGAACCCTGCGGACCACCTGTTCTCTGTGTCGTGTGTGAACTCGTCGTGGTGTGTTGCGGTTGGTGAGACATCGGGTCCGACGTTGATCGTGGGAATGACGGGAACATCGGACACACCGGTTGACCCAGCTGCGCCGGTTGCACCTGCGTTCACTGGCTAAGCGCGAGTCGCTCTTTGGCGCTGCATCAGAGCAATCGATTTGTGATGCGGTAGAACTCGGTCCATGACAAGCACAGCACTCAACGGTGCCTCGGTTCTTTTGCTGGGCGCCACCGGTGGACTGGGTCAGGCGCTCGGCGAAGAACTTGCCGCACGTAAGGCCGCTCTCACCCTGGTGGGGCGCGACCAGCAACGGCTCGATCAACTCTCGGTGGCGGGGCCGCGGGTGTCGCTTGATCTGCGATCACCCGATGCATGTGCAACAGCACTACGAACAGCGGTTGAGCATCACGGCAAGGTCGATGTAGTGATCAATGCTGTTGGAGTCGTGGCCTTCGGAGACGTTGCGACGCTGTCGACCGACGTGATGGAAGACCTGTTCATGACCAACACGTTCATTCCCATCATGATTGCCACCGAAGCGATGAACACACTTTCGACCGGCGGCGTGATCGTGAACATTTCCGGTGTCATTGCGGAACAGAATCTGCCTGGCATGGTTGCCTACGGAGCGTCGAAAGCCGCAGTGCGCGCGTTCGACGAAGGTTTGGCGCGTGAAGCTCGACGCAAAGGCCTGCGCGTGATCGATGCTCGACCGCCACACACCGAAACTGGGCTTGTCGATCGGGCGATTGCAGGAACCGCTCCGAAGATGGGCGAGGGATTAGAGCCAGCGGTTGTGGCGCGCGTGATTTGCGATGCAATCGAAAGCGGAGCGACGGATCTGGGTTCTGCGGCGTTTGGAAGTTGATGAGGGCGCCAATGGTTGTTGCATAGCGGCAAGATCCACCGCGGCAGCACGATGCAACAACTAAGTCACTCCACCCAGTGATAATTAGGGCTCACTAAGTGCGTGTGGTCACTTATCGACGACTTTCAGAAATTTCGGAGTGGTCCCGATCGGTCGTAGCGAAAATGTCGAAATCGTGGACGCAAGACTTGAAGCCGAGGTTGATCGGTATCCGGCCCTGATTGCAGTCACAGTCACCGCAATCGACTTTCCCTTGTCAGATGTTGTA
>CAIPQK010000029.1 GCA_903867185.1 uncultured Candidatus Nemicrothrix sp.
GAAGCAGCGCAACCGGCTCCGGCTGAATCAGTTGCCACCGAACCAGTTGCCACCGAACCAGTTGCCACCGAACCCATTGCAGCTCCAGTCGAAGCGACCGAACCCGTCGCTACCGAAGAAGCCTGATACCCACCCGCCTCGAGCGGATCACAGCAGGAGGCAGTTATGCCGAAGATGAAAACCCACAGCGGTGCCAAGAAGCGTTTCAAGATCACTGGCTCCGGAAAGATCACCCGCCGTAAGGCAGGCCTGAATCACATCCTTGAAAAGAAGACACCGAAGCAGAAGCGTCACCTCGAAGGTGACTTTGTGCTCGCTCCTGGCGACGCCGCCCGCGTTCGACGCCAGCTCGGTATCTGAAACCGTTTCTTCCAATTACTTACTGAATCTCTCACTGAATAGGAGACACCGATGGCAAGAGTCAAGCGCGCTGTCGCCAGCAAGAAGCACCGTAAACAGACGCTCGAACGTGCGAAGGGGTACTACGGCAATAAGAGCCGTTCGTATCGCGCCGCCAACGAGCAGGTCATGCACTCGCTCCAGTATGCGTTTCGCGATCGTCGCGCTCGTAAGGGCGACTTCCGTCAGCTCTGGATCCAGCGCATCAATGCGGCGTGTCGTCTTAACGGCACGACCTACAGCCGGTTCATCAACGGGCTGAAGGAAGCTGGCATTGAAGTCGACCGCAAGGTCCTTGCCGATCTTGCGGTAACTGATCCGGCGGCCTTCACCGCTCTGGTCCAGGCAGCCTCTGCTGCTGCGGCCAGCGCCTGAAAAATCTTTCGCCCGGTGGTCGTCGAACCGACGCCGCTTTCGGCGAATAATCCACGAATCGCTTCCTTACGGCGCCTCACGGGGCGCCGTAAGGCGCGTCTCGATGCTGGTCGTTTCGTGATCGAAGGTCCGGTCCCAATCGGCGAGTTGCTCGCTGCCGGTGCCGAACTCGATGAGCTGTACGTCGACCTCGATCAGTGGTCCTCGGTCGACGATCGATCACCCTTGCGCGAGGTCGTGCGCGACGCCGAAGCGGCGGGGATCCCGGTCTGGGGTCTTCCGTCATCGGTGTTCGCCTCAGTGAGCGATACGAATTCACCACAAGGCGCGCTTGCGAGCGCGGTTCGATCTGTCTCGGCGATTTCTGAACTTCTTGCTCTCGACGGGCCCCTTCTCGTTCTTGTCGATCTTTCTGATCCAGGAAATGCCGGAACGCTCGTGCGCGCGGCCGAAGCCGCTGGGTGTGTCGGCGTAATCTTTGCGGGTTCATCCACCGATGCGTTTGGTCCGAAAGCGGTTCGCGCTGCTGCTGGGTCAATCATTCGACTTCCAGTTGCCGAGTCCGGCGACACTTCCGAGGTCATGGGTCAACTCAGATCGAGTGGACGAGTTCTGGTGGCCACGGTGGTCGGCGGGGGAGCGGCACCCGAAACGATCGACCTTTCCGGTTCGGTGGCACTACTCATCGGATCCGAGGCGCATGGGCTGCCGGCAGAGGTCGTCGATCAGTGTTCTGTGTCGGTCACCATCCCCATGAAGTCGGCCGTCGAGTCGATAAACGCTGCGGTGGCCGGTGCCGTCGTACTCTTCGAGTGTTCCCGTCAGCGTCGCCTCGCTCAATGAGTCGCAAAATGAATTGGACCCACCCCTCCGTGGCTAGAAGGCTCATCCTCCGATGATCGATGACATCACCCGAATCGCAGCCGCGGCTCCCGCTCTGATCGCCGGCGCAAGCTCTGTCGACGAGTTGCGCACCGTCGAGGCCGACCTCCTCGGTAAGAAGGGTGAGCTCACCCTTCTCAAGAAGGGTATGGGTGGTCTCGATCCCGAAGGCCGAAAGGTGGCGGGTGCCGCACTGAACGACGCGCGTGACTCCATTGAGGCCGCGCTCGCTGTTCGCCGAAACGATCTCGAAAGCGCCGAGCGAGCATCAATGGTTGCCACTGAGCAACTCGATCTCACCGAACTTCTGGAACTTCCCGAGCGCGGATCGCTGCATCTGGTCACCCAAACTTGGGACCGGCTCGTCGATGTTTTCATCGGCATGGGATTCACCGTTGCCGAAGGTCCAGAGGTCGAGACCGACTGGTACAACTTTGAAGCACTCAATATTCCGGCAGCGCATCCCGCGCGCGGCATGTGGGACACGCTTTATGTCGATCTCGGCGATCCGGAAACAGTTCTTCTGCGTACACATACCTCGCCTGTTCAGATCCGTGTGATGACCGACGGTGAACCGCCCTTCTATGCAGTCATGCCTGGTCGCGTGTATCGACGCGACACTGCCGACGCGTCACATATGCCCGTCTTCCATCAGATCGAAGGGCTTGTCGTCGATCGCAACATCTCTTTTGCCGATCTCGCTGGAACTCTCGAGGCATTCACGAGTGCGTACTTCGGAGGCTCAATTCATTCGCGCTTGCGTCCTTCCTATTTCCCATTCACCGAACCTTCCGCTGAATACGACATCAACTGCGTCTTCTGCGAAGGAAACGGTTGCCGTACATGTGGCCAAACCGGTTGGCTCGAACTTGGTGGTTGCGGAATGGTGCACCCAACGGTGCTCACCAATGTCGGTCTCGATCCCGAGGAATGGTCCGGATTCGCATTCGGATTCGGTCTCGATCGTCTGGCGCTTATGCGTCACGGTGTCGATGACATTCGCGAGATGTACACCGGCGATGTTCGATTCTTGGAGCAGTTCCCCTCATGAAGGTTCTCCTTTCCTGGTTGCAGGAGTTTGCTCCGTTCCCGGACGAAGATCCCGTCGCGCTCGGCGATGTCATGAGCGATCTCGGTATGGCCGTTGAATCCATCGAGCGCATCGGCGAAGGTCTCGATGGCATTGTCACGGTCAAGGTTCTTGAACTTCGCAAGCACCCCGATGCCGACAAGATTCAACTTGTCGACGTCGATCTTGGCGATGGCGAGGCCCTACAGATTTGTTGCGGGGCAACCAACCTCACGGTTGGCGACGTTGTTCCATTAGCAACGCTCGGCACGACAATGCCTGACGGCATGGAAATTGCTCGTCGCAAAATGCGTGGTGAATGGTCCAACGGAATGTTGTGCTCAGGGCGCGAACTCGCTCTTGGCGAAGATCATTCTGGTATTTACATCCTCGATCCTTCCCTCGTTCTGGGTCTGCCCATTGTCGAAGCGCTTGGCATCACGCCCGATGTTTTGTTTGATCTCGAAATCAATCCCAATCGTCCCGATGCGATGTCGGTGGCTGGTGTCGCACGCGACCTTGCCGCTCGACTCGGTCTGCCATTTGCGATTCCTGTACCAACGGTTGAAGAACTCGCTGGTGACGCAGGCTCGATCGCGTCGGTTGACATCATCGACCCCGATCTCTGTGGGCTCTTCCACATTCGAGTGATCGAGGGCATCAAGGTCGAACCTTCACCACGCTGGATTTCCGATCGCCTCACAGCACTGGGCATGCGTCCCATCAACAATGTGGTCGACGCATCCAATTACGTGATGCTTGAACTTGGACAGCCCAACCACACCTATGACCTTGCGAAGGTTCCGGGTGGAGCGCTCCGAGTTCGTTGGGCGCGAGATGGCGAAACCATCACCACGCTCGATGGGATCGAGCGCCCGCTTACTGGCGGTCGCGATGGTGTGATCACCGACGCAACCGACGCCCCAGTGGGCATCGCCGGTGTCATGGGCGGAGCGTCGACGGAAATTTCCGAGACCACCACAACCGTGTTGCTCGAGTGTGCGTGGTGGCAGCCAATGGCCATTGCCCGCTCGTCAAAGTTCATGGGCCTTCGTTCCGAAGCCTCTGCTCGTTTCGAACGAGGTGTCGATCCTGCCGTCGTTGATCTTGCTGCTCGCCGGCTTGCTGAATTGTTGGCTCCATCGGGCGCCCGTCTTGTGCAGGGTTCGGTGAGCGCCGAGGGCGACCTGTCCGTTGCGCCAGCTGTTCGTGTGCGTACAAAGCGCGTCAACCAATTACTCGGCACTGCCATCGCGACCGACGAGATCGTTTCGTTGCTCACGCCAATTGGTTTCGTTTGCAGCGCCACAGATGAAGTCGAAGTTCTCTCTGTCACGGTTCCCACATTCCGTCCCGATACAACGAACGAAACCGACGTCATCGAAGAAATCGCTCGTCATTACGGCTACAGCAAGATCGTCGGACGTGCACCGACTTCTGCCCACACTGGTTCGCTCACGCCGATACAGCGAGATCGCAGAAGCATTCGCCAAGTCCTCGTTGGCCGTGGAATCCACGAAGCAATGCCGCTTCCGTTCTTGGCGCCGGGCGATCTTGCCCGGTGCGGACTCCCCGCCGAAGCAGTCACGGTGACGAATCCGCTGGCAGCAGAAGAAAGCATTCTGCGTACGTCGCTTCGACCCGGATTGTTGCGCGCCATCGCGTACAACGAATCGCACCGCACCGATGGAGTTTCGTTATTCGAACTCGGCAAAGTTTTCGCACTTCCCGCACATGGCGAGACGCTTCCCGATGAGCGAGAGCACCTCGCGGTTGCTCTCGCTGGCTGTGATGCAAGGGCCGCTGCCAATGTTTGGGCCCTGCTTGCCCAGACCCTTGGCCTCAACGATGTTGGTATCGACCAATCGGCACCTCCGGCCGGACTTCATCCGGGCCGCAGTGGGGTACTGCGTCGTGGGGGAGAGCAACTCGGAGA
>CAIPQK010000030.1 GCA_903867185.1 uncultured Candidatus Nemicrothrix sp.
CCGCGAAATCGCGGAACGGCGTGTCCATCGTGGCGAGCCAGCCGCCCGGTCCCCAGATCCAGTGACCGACGATCGGGTAAATGATTGCACTCACACCGATGCTGTAGAAGAGATCACCCTTGAAGCTTGTGCGTCCGACCATGGCACCCGACACGATGGTCGAGGCGGTGTCAGCGAAGGCAAACTGAAACAACCAGAAGGCCAGGAACGCGACACCGGTAGTGCCATAGGTTGCAGGGGCATCGTTCAGGAAGAAGAACTGATGGCCGATCCAGCCATTTCCTTCACCGAACATAAATGCAAAGCCCACTGCCCAGAAGAGAATGCCGCACATCGCGGTATCGACGATGCACTCCATCAGGACGTTGACTGTTTCTCGAGTACGAGCAAAGCCCGCCTCAAGCATCATGAAGCCGGCCTGCATAAAGAAGACCAGGAATGCTGCAACCAACACCCACATCGTGTTGATTGGGTTGATGAGATCAGCGGCCGCAGTGAGCGGTGTCTCCACCTCTTGGGCGCCTGCTCGGCCTCCCACGTACCAGGCGAGACCAAGCATCATGGCGAGGACCGCCGTGGTGCCGATCATCTTTCCTCCGAGATAGGTGAGGAAATAGCGACGTGAGTCACGTTCCTTCATCCCCTCGATGAACCGTCTGATCATCATTCCTCCATTCAGGTCAACCACGCCGTTTGGCGCAGTCATAAACGTACGGACCCCCGATTTCCGGTCTGTGTGGCCACGATGACGCCATCCGGTCGGTTTCCTGACACAAATCTGACAAGATCAGGGCGCAGCCCGCAGGTTTCTCGCTTGTTCCTTACCCTCGCCTGACAACCTTCAGTCTCGTTTGCTTCCCCGCAAACGCAAGTTTCGGCCTCGCTGCAAAACCCTCTACTTCTGCAAGGACTGACATCGCAATGAGCAACGCCACGCCTAGTGTCCGCCCCATGAATTTCATCGCTTCCCCCCGTCGCTCGCCGCGCTGGATCGCCGCTGGCGTCTTCGCTGTCACCCTTGCTCTTGTTCCCGCACTCGTTGCGTGTGGGTCATCGTCGAAAAAGTCGACTGACTCCTCGACAAGTACGACGATTCCCGACGTTCACACCAAGTCACTCGACAAGGTGAAGGTCACTGGCGACGTTGGCAGCAAGCCCACCGTCACGTTTGACACGGCGTTTGCGAGTGACGTCGAAGAACACATCGTTCTCGTTCCAGGAACTGGCGATGACATCAAAGAGGGACAGCGCGTTACCGCTGATTACGTAGCAATCAGCGGTAACGATGGAAGCGAGCTGGACACCACCTACGGAAAAACTCCGCAACGCATCGTGCTTGATCACAATTCGCTCCTCGCTCCCGTGTACGACGCAATGATCGGACAAAAGGTTGGTGCACGCGTTCTTGTTTCCGCCGACCTCACCTCCGCACAAGGAACCTGGATCATCTTTGTCTTCGACATCACCGGCGTTGAGAACGTTCCCGCATCGGCGAATGGCACACCGGTGACACCAGCTGCTGGTCTTCCGGTTGTAACGATCGTCAACGGTGTTCCCACGATCACTGCGCCCACTGGCACTGCACCGACCGGCCTCATCGCACAGGTGCTCATCAAGGGCGATGGTCCTGCAATTACTGCGGGACAAACCGTGCTTATGCAGTACACCGGGATGATCTGGGCCAGCGGCAAAGTCTTCGACAGTTCATGGGGCTCGGGCGCAGTCGATTTCCCTGTCGGTGCCGGACAAGTCATCCCCGGATTCGATGAAGGACTTGTGGGCCAAACGATCGGTTCGCGGATTCTCTTGGTGATCCCACCCGACAAGGGTTACGGAACAGACGGCAATACCCAAGCGGGCATCGCTGGAACTGACACGCTGGTCTTCGTCGTCGACTTGTTGTTGGCGAGCTAAGCCCAACCGGTCACAGGCCGGGATACCCCTTCATCATCGATGCCATCAACGGCGACTCCGGCCCTTCGGTCGGTTTCGTTGGCACCTTCGTGATTTCATCGGCATGTTCCGCGATGAGTTCAGGTGTGAGTTCACGATCGGTGAAACCGTCGTTCACTGCGAAGGCAACGCGCGCGACGTGACCGGCCCCAACGGCGAAACATTCACCGCTTACATCGCACGTCTCGTGCGCTAACCAAATGACAAGCGGCGCGACTTGGCGCGGATGCAACCACTCAGCGAGTTGATCGCTCCACGGAATTGGCCCAAACCCGGTTCCCAATCGTGTCTTTGCGTACGGAGCGATGACATTCACATTGATGCCTGCGGCTTCGCCTTCCTTTGCCATAGCAACGGTAAGACCGATGACTCCCGCTTTGGCCATCGAATACACCGAACTATTTTCGAAACCGCCATAACCAGCACCCGACGAAACATTGATGATCCGGCCACCACCATTTTGTTGCATGACTCGCCACGCAGCGCGCCCAACGTTGAGCGTCCCCATCAATTGCGTGGAAATGACTGTTGCGATGTGCTCATCAGGAAAGTTCGGAAACGGTTGCATCCGAACTTGTCCAGCGTTGTTAATGCAAATGTCCACTGTTCCAAACGCGTCGAGCGCAGTTTGAATAATTGCGTTGGCTCCCTCCACCGTTGCGACGGTGTCGTAGTTCGCGACCGCCGATCCGCCGGCGGCAATGATCTCAGCAACAACTTCGTCGGCTGGGTTGACAGCCGGAGCAGCCCCCGTGTCATCGGTGTCGCTAATGGCGACGCCGAAATCATTCACCACTACGCGAGCACCACGAGAGGCCAGGAGGAGTGCGTATTCCCGCCCCAATCCTCGCCCTGCGCCCGTGATTACCGCTACTGCACCATCGAAAGTCAGTTTGTCCATACCTGCAGTCTTGCGTGAACCCAAGGTCGCCGGACGATGGCCCTTTTTTTGAAACACCGGGGGCATTTTCGACGATTGCACAAGTAGTCTCACAAGGAACGCAGCACGACGGACCAAAGGTTAAGGAGAGTCCGATGGGCATTCGTAAGCAGGTCGCACGACAGTTCATTGCTGTCCCCGATGACGCCAAAGGCCAGATTCTCTACAAGTGGCCCGACGACAACATCCGCAAGTTCTCACGAGTCATCGTCGACGCCGATGAAATGGCGCTGTTTGTCTCAAAGGGTGCCGTTGTCGGGACTCTCGGACCAGGGCGCGAGCCGGTCGAAGCCGATGAACTGCCTTTCATCGGTTCTCTCATCGACTGGGCTACCGACGCGAACGCGTACCGAGCCGAGCTCTACTTCGTCGGTACCCGTGAATACACCGGTGAAACGTTTGGTGGCCGCATTGACGATGTACAAGATCCGCAAACCGGCCTGATCGTCACACTTCGCGTGTTTGGTGAGTATTCACTCAAGGTTCTCGACCCAGAGAAGCTTGTTCTTAACTTGACCGGCACGGTCAACGTCACCGACAACAATGCCATTGGCAATTGGGTCGATTCGCAATTACTCAAGACCATGCGAACCGCTGTCACCACGAAGATTGTTGGCAACCAATGGGCGATCCTTGGTCTTAGTGCTCATCTTCCCGAACTCGAAGCAGACGTACTTGCTGACACCAATGTTCAACTTGAGCATTACGGGCTGAGCCTCGCCCGCATGGGCAACTTCGACATCAACCTTGCCGATGAAGATGCAGCCAATTTGAAAGACCTCGCAACCAAGACCGCCGGTAGTCGACTCGCCGGATCATTCGGCCAATACGCTGCAGGCGAAGCACTCCTAGGAGCGGGCGAAGGCATGGCGCAGGGCGGTGGTGCAGGAACACAAGCAGCGTTCATCGGCGCTGGGTTCGGCGTTGCCGGAAGCATGGCTGGTGCCCCTGGTCAACCTGCGCCTCCCGTTCCTCCGACCCCTGGCTTCGCTGGCGGAGGCGCTGGGTTCGTGGGCCAAGGCGGAACTGCAGCAGGAACATGCACCGCTGGTTGCGGTGCAGCAGTCCCAAGTGGCGCGAAGTTCTGTCCCGGTTGCGGGGCAGCACAGGCTGCAACGCAGTTCTGCATTGCATGCGGTGTTGCAATGCCATCAGGCGCGAAGTTCTGCCCATCGTGTGGCGAAAGCCAAACGCCCGCGGCTCAAGATCCCACGCCACCCTCACCACCTGAAGAACCGAACGCCGGATCCTGATCACCATGCTTTCGTCGCTGCAACTTTTCGCTTCTGAGAGTTCACATCAGTTCGCTGTACTTCTTGGCCGTGCTGGCGGTGGATCGGGCGGCGGCAGTTTCGGTGGCGGCGGAAGTAGCGGCGGCGGTGGCGGTTTCTTTGGCGGAAGCAGTGGCGGTGGCGTTGGCGGCGGTGCTGGTCTCGCTGTTCTCTTCTTCGGTGGATTCGGCATGTGGGTCGTTTTCATGATCATTCGGATGCTTATCCGTCGAAGCCAGGGCGGCGGAACGGCGAACAGGGGCGTTGGTTCAACCCTTCCCGCTGGCATGGCCCCCGCAGCGATGGGTGAAACCTTTGGCGGCGGTGAAACCGCGCGGGCATCAACGGCTGTCGAACTCACCGCGGGCATCGACGAAATCAAAGCGCACGACGCGGCGTTCGATCCCGACGCGCTGATCACCGGGCTGCAAGCCTCGTTCTACGTTGTGCAACAAGGTTGGAGTGAACGTCGTCCCGACCTCACGCGTTCGGTTATGGCCGATGCAATTTGGAACGCACATCGCATGCAGATCGATGGCTACACGCGTTCAAAGCAAACCAATCTCATGGATGGCTTAGCAATTCAGTACGCGAACCTTGTCGCGGCATCTTGCGATGGTCATCACGACAGCATCGTCATTCGCTTCTTCGTGCAATCGGCCGATTACGTCACCGATGACCAAACCGGCAAAGTCGTACGTGGTCATAAAAACTTGGAGCCTTGGTGCGAAGACTGGGTGTACCAACGCTCGGCTCGCGCAACGACGAATCCTGAGGGTGGCCTACTGCAACGAAAGTGCCCGAACTGTGGCGCACCGCTTGACGTCGAAGACACCGGGGCGTGCAAGTTCTGCCGGGCTCCGATCATGGGTGGCGACCAAGATTGGGTGCTTGTGCGTATCGACCAACTCCCGTCTTGGGAATGGGCGATGTCGAACATCCCTCGCTGAGTCGGCCTCAACCACTCATTCATCGAACATCTCAGGGCTGTCCACAATTAGCCTGTCCTCATGACAAACGAATCGAACGCCCGTGAGGCAGCCATAAAGCGGATCCACCAGAAGAAAGCGTTCCAGTCGATGATCGCCTCCTTCGTGATCATCAACGTTTTCCTCTGGACCATCTGGGCGGTCTCCGACACCAACAAATCCGGTTTCCCTTGGCCCGCTTGGGTAACCCTCGGCTGGGGAGTCGGTGTCGCTATCACCGCGTGGAACACCTACGGGCGCAAACCCATCACCGAGGCCGACGTTCAGCGCGAACTGGCCAAGTCAAAAGACATCGTTGATGGCAGTTCTGACTGATCAATCTGCACTCAGAACTGCGGTTGGCAGACCCCTCCCCCCTCGCGACTACGGTGAATCCCTCTCGGGGCTGTAGCTCAGTTGGCTAGAGCACCTGCTTTGCAAGCAGGGGGTCGTGGGTTCGATTCCCATCAGCTCCACCATTCACTCGGAAAGGCCCCGCCAAACGGCGGGGCCTTTCCTGTTGAAACCGTTCGCACTCAATTTCTTCCCATGTGGAATCTCACCACCACGAAGAAGAGCGCCATCTCCCTCTCGACTGATTCAATAATTTATTGAATTGCTAATAAAAACTCACAGTGATATACTCGCTCAACAACATTGGTGAAAATTCACATGAAGAAACCGAGCCAATGATCCGCAGAACATCCACCATCGCACTTTTGACATCCATCGCAGTTGCGATTGCCTCGTTCTTTGCCTTCGGTTCACCCACACCGGCAACGGCAACACCTACGAGCGCGATCTACTGGGCGAATTACAACGACAGCTCGATGGGCACCGCAGGCCTCGACGGCACGAACGTAAACCAAACGTTCATCTCTTCCGGAGTTTTTAATTCACGAGAAGTAGCCGTAAATGCGAACCACCTCTACTGGGTGAACGAGGATGGGTCCATCGGTCGCTCAGACCTTGACGGTACGAACGTCAATCTAACGTTCATCACAACTGGCGGAAGTTCTGTTACGGGCGTCGCTGTCGATGCGAATTACATCTATTGGACTGATCGAACCGCCAACACGATGAGCCGCGCCAACCTCGACGGCACTGGCGCCGACCCGAACTTCATTAGTGGGATGAACCAGCCTTATGGCATCGCACTGAACGCAAACCACATTTACTGGACCAATTCCGATGACGGAACAGTCGGACGCGCCAACCTTGACGGAACAAATGCAGTGCAGAACCTAGTGAGCGGAGGTAACGACATCTACGGAATCGCTCTCTCGAGCACCCACATTTTCTGGGCCAACTACAGCGGCGGAACGATCGGGCGCGCAAACCTCGATGGAACTGGCGATGACCAGAACTTCATCACCGACCACGGCAAACCTTGCGGCGTTGCTACCGACGCAACCCATGTGTATTGGGCCAGCGACGGCGCGAACACCATTGGCGTCGCCGATCTTGACGGCACCAACGTGAATCTCGACCTTGTCACCGGAGCGAACAGTCCCGCTGGTATTGCGGTCTACCCCCCTGCGCCCACTTCGCCAACCACAACGACGACAACAACCACTGTTGCCCCAACAACCAGCACAACGACAGCGAACGGCGATCCGATCGCTCCAGCGTTCACCGGCTAAATAACACCACCTACTCCGTTTCAAACGCCGCCCCACTCGGGCGGCGTTTGACGTTTTCGCCCAGCCGTCGTCGGACTTTAGCACCTTCCGCGACGGCTTTACCCAGACTTTGCCTTCTCCTGACCTTCCGCAAGTACTGCCCTCCGTAACGTCAGCGGTCACCTGATCACACCTACGGGTATGACTCATCCAAGGAGACCGAACCCATGAAACGTGCCGCAGCCATCTCAATCGCAGCCCTGCTCTCAGTCGGAGGTGCCACCACAGCCCTCGTATCAATTGCTGGAGCTGCCGCTAACGATCCCTCCACTACGACAACCACCGAAGCACCCGCTCCTGCAGTCACCGACTTCTCGAGCGCCCTGACTGGCCTCGGCGATATCAGCCTCACCTTTGATCCCATCACCCACGAAATTTCCAACATCGTGGTCACGCCACTTGATGGCATCACCGCTGCCGTTCCGATCACTGTGCATAACGACATCCAACTTGTCTTCACTTTGGCCGATGGAACCGTGAAGTCCCTCGTCGTTGAGGTCGAAGGAGATCACGGCACCGTGACCCTCGAGTTCGACAACCAATCACCAGAAGAAACGGCAGAGCAGGGTGACGGGCATCGAAGCGACGGGCCGCCGCCGATGGAAGATCGAGGCGTAAGTGCCGATCACCGAAACGACAATCACGATCGCCATGGTCCTGATGTCACCACTCCTCCCACGACGACCCCGACAACCACAGTTACG
>CAIPQK010000031.1 GCA_903867185.1 uncultured Candidatus Nemicrothrix sp.
GCTTCTGTCAACAGGCCGAGCTGTAGGGCGAGGATGGCGTTCTTGTATCCCTCTGCATCGAGGGCAAGGAACGACGCTGTGCCTGTCTGCCAGATCTGCTCCATCATTTGGCCAATCGCCATATGCATGAGTTCGTCTTTAGTGCCGACGTGCGTGTAGGCAGAACTGAATGAATGGCCAGCTGCTCGAGCCACTCGATGTGCAGTTGTTTTTTCGAAGCCGACACGAGCGACAACTTCCATGACGGCGGCGACAAATTCATCGAGGCCGGCATCTCCCGTATCGGGAAGCGGGATTGAAAACTCCACGGGCGTGACCGCGTGACCGCGCTGGTTCAGATTGGCTGGATCAAGCGCGCTGTCGCGAAACCGCAGGAGAATCGAGCGCCAGTCTGGCCGAGATTTCGGAACGGATCTGCTGGTGAGTACGCACCCGACAGGGACCGTCAGGCGAAGCGAACAAATCGACGGAGGTAACTCCGGATGTTCGGCACACAGTTGATGAAAGAGCGAATCGACATCGTTGCGCACGGAATCAACAAGGAGAGGGAAGCGCCGAGCGACGGCGACGACCTCGAGAGCGCCATCAGTGAGTTCAGAAGGGGTTTCGAGTTCCTTCAGCAACCAATCGGAGGGTTCTGCGTCTGGTGACGAAGCGAAGTCATCGAACTCTCGGACAAGTCGTTGAAACTGATCTCGTAACTTCTCATCCCACAGTTCAAGCGCAACGTCTTCGGCAGAGTCGTACCGTCCGTAGAGCGGCCCGTTCGACATCCCAGCATTTGTTGCAATCTTCGTGAGAGCGAGGCCATCGACGCCGTTGGCAGCGAGTAACTCGAGGGCGGAGTTCGTGATCGCGGTTTGGACCTCGCGGGTTTTCTGCGCTCGCGAAATCCTGGGTCGATCGTTTGAGGGTTGATCGAAAGATCCTTTGGATGTTGTTTGAGGCATTGCGTCATTCTAGACGAAGAAATTCTTTTCCTAAACAATCTCTTATTCGAATGAACTTTGTTTGTATTCAGGGAGTTCTCAGAAGTTGGCTGCGTGCTGGTTTTTGGAACTTCATTCACCCTCTTGGCTTCGGGCTAGAACAAGACAGCATCAATGCTGCGTTCTTGGAGGAACCATGAAGGTCGATATTTCACTCGCTATGTCCGGACCGCTCGAGTCGGTGCCGCGGGCGGCGGAACTTCAAGCTCTTGGTGCTGACGGGCTCTTCAGCTTTGAAAATGCCCATGACGTGTTCTTCCCGCTGGTGCTCGCCAGCACCTCGTGCCAGATCGATCTCATGACGAACGTTGCTATGGCCTTCCCTCGGAGCCCGCTGCATCTCGCCTATGCGGCGAACGACCTGCAATTGCTCACCGAGGGAAAGTTTCGTTTAGGTCTTGGCTCACAGATCCGCCCGCACATCCAGAAGCGCTATGGATCGGTGTGGGAAAAGCCCGTCGCACAGATGCGCGAATGGGTGAGTGCAACGAAGGCGATCCTCGCCCACTTTGCTGGTGAAGGACCGTTCGATTTCAAAGGTCAATGGACCACTCACACGCTCATGACTCCGAACTTCAATCCAGGCCCGAACCCCAATGGCAAAGTTCCCGTACTGGTGGGAGCACTTGGTCCCAAGATGTGTGAAATGACGGCTGAGGTTGCCGACGGCATCTTGGTAATGCCGTTTAACTCCGAACGACATTTCGCTGAGCGCACGATGCCCGCACTCGAGCGCGGGTTCGCCAAGGCCGGTCGCGATCGCAAGGACTTCGAAATCATTCTGGA
>CAIPQK010000032.1 GCA_903867185.1 uncultured Candidatus Nemicrothrix sp.
CAGCACCAACCAGCCGGGGGCGGCTGTCGCTGGGTGGCAGTGCGAGACCTACGTCAGTGCCGGCCACACGGTGATCCACTGCTGGGGGCCTCCGGTTGCCTCGGGAGGTCTCGCGTCCGACGCTGCCCAGTACTTTGTATTCTCCGTGACTACCCCGTCACCAGCGGTCCAGACGACCTACGGGGTAGGCGGTACCGAAGGATTCACCGCAGATCAGCAGTACGCGAATGGTGAGATCTCGCACTGGTACCCAAGCGCAGATTACGTCGGCACCTATCCCGCCGGAGCTGCTCCGACGACTCCGGCAGGCGGACTCCTGCGAACCGTTGCCGCCGCCGAGCCGACCACGACGACCACCCCTTCTGGCCCGGTCACCCCGGCATTCACAGGCTGACATGCGCATCCGATCCACTCTGGCGCGGTTTGCCGCGTGCACTGTGCTGGGGTGGATCGCGCTCGGCGGTGTCTCCGCCTTCGCTTCTGCTCACGCGGAGTTCGAATCGACAAGCGTGACCGCAACGAGCACCACCCAGGTGGTGCTTGACGTTCCACACGAGCGCGCACCGAACGTTTTCAACACCACAGTGAGGATCCAGATCCCTAGCGGATGGAGTGCACCGACATGCACTTCGCCCGCCGGTTGGACCTGCTCGAGTTCGTCCGGCGAGGTCGCGTTCTTCAAGAATGACCCCCGGTCCATCATCAATTCCTCAGAGGCGTTCCGATTCGCGTTAAGCGCGCCGGCATCGACCGGCACCACGACCTTCCCTGTGGCGCAGATCTACGACACGGGTGAGAACGTCCTTTGGTCGAGTTCTGCGCAATTGCAGGTCACTCCCGCACAAACACCAACCACATCCGCCCCGCAACCTTCGCCATCGCCGACCACTCCGAATAGTCCGCCGACCACGACTGCGCAGTCGGAATCTTCGAACGCCGGGTCGGGGACCGATGGTGGTTCGTCAGCATCGACCGCTTTGAGTCCCGACTCCTCGAAAACGGTCACGCTCCAAGCTGACCAGACCGACGATTCGGCGGGCGCTCACTCCACCTCAACCTCGGACGGTGCCCCGATCGCAGCGATCGTGGTGGCGGTAATCATCGTGATCATCGTCGGTGGAGTTGCTTTCGTTCTCGCGCGTCGTCGCTGCCGCTAGACGGAGCGAATGGGGCCTGAGTCCCCGGACGCATCACGGAGTCCCTGGCGAGTGAGGGCCCAGACGGCGATCAGGCTGATTATCTCGGGGGTGTGTGAGAGTTCGCGCGACAACGACACTGCACCGTCGGCGACATCGATGACTGCGGTGATCACGAGCGCGGCGGTCACCACGACCGAGATCGGCAGGACCGTACGCGCTCGCGCTGGACGCACAACCACGACACCGAGCGCGATGACATAGGCGAGCGAGAACGCGCCAAGGTGTCGAGCGTCGTGGCCATCAATCTCCGAGCCTCCCAGCAGATCGCCGAACGACGTAAGGGCGATTACCACTGCGCATATCGCAAGCACGCCCCTTGGGAACGTCCAGGTCCACACACCATCGAGCATCCGCGCGCTTCGCACCACCGCAGGTGCCAGGTCATCCTGTGTTTCGGCTTCCCGCAGTTTGCTTCGACGCAGACCGTGGATGAACTCCCGCTGGGAGCGACACGATGGGCAGGTCGCGACATGGGCCTCGACCAGCGACGGATCGAGACCAGGATCCTCGCCATCGGCGAGGGCACTGATGGCCTCCTGAACCTGCGCGCAGTCAGTCACCGGATTCCCATCGACGTCGACTCTTGCATCGGACTCTCGCTCACTGGACCATGATAGGGAGATGGAGTCAGATCCCCTGCTGCACTTGTTGTTGGCGGCACGTGAGGGCAATGACGCCGCCCTCACCGAACTCGTGCGACGCACCCAGCCGACCCTTTGGGAGCTATGTCGCGCGTTGGGGCACCCGGAGGACCCGGGCGATCTCGTGCAGGAGACCTATGAGCGGATGCTCCGGGCGATGCACACGTTCGAGGGCCGCTCACCCGTGCGCCCGTGGTTACTCACGATCGCACGAAGGGTTTGCGCCGACTCGGTGCGACGCTCGATTCGCCGACGCCGTCTGTTCGACAAGGCGGTGAGCGCGTTCGACGCCGGCTTGGTGTCTGCAGCCGATCGCAGTTCGATGGATCTGCTGCACCATCTCGATCCCGATCGACGCGAGGCTTTTGTGCTGACTCAACTCGTGGGCCTCTCATACGAAGAGGCGGCTCTCGTCCTTTCGTGCCCGATCGGAACCGTCAGATCGCGCACTTCGCGGGCCCGGGCCGACCTCAGGGCAGCGATCGCCGCCGCCGACACGGCTTGAGTTTCGCTTGGGAATGTTGACCCTGTGCTTCTATCGCTTTACTGGGTCTTCAACAGTTGGATGACACGAACCATCCCTTGTGATGCTGGCTGCCGCGTTTCACTTTTGGCCGAAACGCGTTTCACTACCTATTTCAGTAAACCCGTTGACCTGCGGGTTTTGAATTACGCGCCATCCCCACGAGGGCGGGGATGGCGCGGAACGTGGCGCGAAACTCGGCGCAACGGCCCGGAAGCCATGGGGGAAGGGTAGTTCGGGGGTTCTCGGCCGGTCGAAAGTTGTTTGGTGGTTAGGCTTTGTTTGTCGACCGGCA
>CAIPQK010000033.1 GCA_903867185.1 uncultured Candidatus Nemicrothrix sp.
CGCGAAGGGCATCATCCTCACGCTCGACTGGACCTTCTCGAACGGTCGCGACTGGGGCAGCCCCTGGATCCCCGAGAAGCTCGATCTCAAAACGATGATCAAGTTGTCGCCGCAGGCGCTTTCAAAGCCGAAGTGGCTGTTCGCGTATCTCAAGACCGGCAAACTTCCCGACCTCAGCGCGCCGAACATGGCCCATCCCGGCCAGAAGCCGCCCGCATTCTTTGGTGCGTACTACGAGTGGATGACCATGCCTCCTCCCAGTTGGGAAGACATTGCATGGTTGCGTTCGCAGTGGGACGGACCGTTTGTCGTCAAGGGTGTGTGTCGCGTTGACGACGCCAAGCGCGTTCGCGATCTCGGCGCTACGGGTCTTTCCGTTTCGAACCATGGCGGCAACAACCTCGACGGGACACCGTCACCGATTCGTGTGCTCCCGGCAATTGTTGCTGCAGTCGGTAACGACATCGATGTTGTGCTCGACGGCGGCATTCGTCGCGGTAGCGATGTTGTGAAGGCCGTTGCTATGGGTGCGAAGGCCGTGATGATCGGCCGCGCGTATCTCTGGGGCCTTGCCGCCAATGGCCAGGCTGGTGTCGAAAACGTTCTCGACATCCTGCACGGCGGTATCGATTCATGCTTGCTTGGCCTCGGCAAGTCGCACATCAGCGAACTCACGCCCGACGATGTCATCGCCCCGCGCGACTTCTTCGTCACCCTCGGAGACAAGTAACTAGCTGCGGTTCTTTGCTGCTTCCTGCATGGCGATTTTCGTATTCGCGATGGCAACCATCGTTCGAACCCGTTCGGGCACGCTGAGTCGCAATTGGGCTTGAATCTGCGAGACGTCCACGCCGCGCTCGTCTTCGAGATCGTTCACACCTGAACGGTTGATCTCGTCACGACGCAGGTTGGCCATGGATGAATCCTACGGTCAGAGGATTGAAACGGGAATGCGCTTTTTGCCGAAGCCGATCGGCTTCGAGTGATCCTTGCTGACGCCGGGGCGAACGGCGCCGCCGTTGGCTTCGAGTTCGGCCAGCGCTGTTTCACCATGACCGAACACACACTCCGGATCGGGAGCGTCAAGCGGCAGACCAGTGAAGAACTTGGTCGCCATGCAGCCACCACCGCACGCATCGAAACTTCCGCAGGAACCGCAGGCGCCCGGGTTCGAGGGCTCGCGCAATGAGGTGAAGAGATCGGATGTTTGCCACACGGCACGGAATCCGCCTTCGCCGTGGATCGAACCGGCCTTGAACTCGTCGTGCAGGACGAACGGGCAGGCGAACACGTCGCCGACTGGATCGATCAGACACACAACACGACCAGCACCACAAAGGTTGAGACCAGGAAGCGGTTCGCCGAGTGCAGAGAGATGAAAGAACGAATCGCCAGTGAGCACCTGTGGGCGTGCGAGCAACCAGTTGTAGAGCTCGATCTGTTGCGCTTGCGTGGGGTGCAGTTCGTGCCACGTGTCGATGCCGCGACCAGAAGGACGGAAACGAGTGAGTCGAAG
>CAIPQK010000034.1 GCA_903867185.1 uncultured Candidatus Nemicrothrix sp.
ATCAGAAGCGACCGTCAAGGCTCTTCGAGCGAAATCACCCGACCACGATGTCAGCGAGCGCGCTTTTGATACTGGTCGGCGAGAAAAGCTTGTTGGTATCGAGGTTGGCAAGCTCAACGCAACGGCGTGAACGCGTTCAACCCCATCGATCGTCCAGCGGGACACCCGCTCGTGTCCCTCGAGATACTCGACGGCTCGATCGCGCTGCTGACCTTGTGCGACACAGATCGACGAAATGCTTTGCGCATTGAGCTCTCACTCGATCTCGAAGCAGCTGTCAATGAAGCGATGACCGCGAATATTGATGTGTTGATTCTGACTGCCACTCCCCCGGTCTTCTGCTCGGGCGGCGACCTCGACGATCTCGTTACTCCTCGCGCCTCACTCAGCGACATCGCACGAGGTAGTGAAGCCCTAGCGAACGCACCCATCCCGACAATCGCGGTGGTCGAGGGGGCAGTTATTGGTGCCGGCATCAACCTCCCGTTGGCCTGCGACGTCATCTTGTGCACGCCTGACGCATCCTTTGACCCTCGCCTCCTCGACCTCGGGGTCCATCCAGGCGGCGGCCAACTTCGCGCTCTCGCACTACGAATTGGGCGGCAAGGGGCCGCTGCTCTCTCGCTTCTCGGCGATCGCCTCACCGGAGTCGAAGCGGCCGAGGTCGGGCTTGCTTGGCGATGTCTCCCCGCAGCCGACATCGGTGAACGAGCGCTCTCTCTTGCTCGAAGGGCTGCATCACGCCCGCAAGAAGCGATGCGACGCGCCAAACAGACTCTGGACGAAACAGTCAATGTTGATCGTGAATCAGCGGTTGAGATTGAACTTGAACAACAGCAGTGGTCGATCGAACAGCCGTGGATTCCAGAGCGAGTAGCGGTCTTGCGCGAGAAACTTGCACATAGACGAAGCGATTGATTCAACGCTTCTCAAAAACAACACCCGACTGGTCGAGATCCCAGGTTGCTGCGGTTACCCCTTCATCACGAAGTTCACGCTTCAACACGCGCCCTACAGGCGAACGAGGAAGATCCGTTCGAAATTCGATGTAGCGCGGGAGAGCAAAATAAGGGAGTTGCTCGACGCACCAAAGGAAAAGTTCTTCTTCAGTGACGGTTGCACCCTCGACACGAGTCGCAGTGATTTTTAAATCGTCTTCGGTGAGCGGGCTCGGAACGGCATGAACAGCAACGTCGGCGATCTGGCCGTGCCCCATGATGATTGACTCGACCTCAAAACTGGCAATGTTCTCTCCCCGTCGCCGCAAGTAATCCGCCTTACGGTCGACAAAGAACAAGAAGTTATCTTCGTCCACGATGCCGATATCACCGGTGTGATACCACCAGTTTCGACTGGTTTCCACGGTCACCTCAGGTCGACCCCAATAACCAGCGAACATCACTTCGGGTCGCTTTGGCCGAATGACGATTTCGCCTCGATCGCCGCGCGGAACCTCGTTGTCTTCATCATCGAAAATGCGAACATCGAAGTACTCGTCGTTAATGACACCTGCGGCGTTCGGTTTGTTGTGACCACCCGGCGGCTGCCAGGAGATCAGGCTTGCTTCGGTGACGCCGTAAGCGGCGCTGAATGTTGTTAGACCAAACCGATTCTTCATGATGTCGTCGACTTCAACTGGCATCGGAGCGGCGCCAAGGAGTCGGAGTGTCGTATTGGCTTCGGGCGCACCCGAACGTGGCATTTCAGGACGATCGACATCGTGTGCCAAGAGATACGCCATGGTCCCGAGCGTCGAGGTGATCGTTGCTCCGACGCGATTCATTTCGGGCCAGAAATTTGACACAGAGAAGCGCCGGTAGATCGCCGAGCGTCCACCGAAAACGAGTGGGCCGATGACTGCGGTCGTTATTGCGTTGAAATGAAACAACGGCAGTGGAGTCCACACGACATCATCTGCGTTTCGCTCCCAACAGATCCCTATCTGCCGAGTAAGCGCCTCGTGATAGTTGTGACTGAGCATGCAGCCCTTTGAGAGTCCAGTTGTTCCGCCGGTGTAAATGAACGTACCGAGATCGGAAGGCTTGGTAGTGATCGCAGGGAGAACGGCGTCTGAGGTCAGGAGTTCGGACCATAACGAGGTGGCAGTTCCGGCAATGGCCGAAGGAGTGTCGGAGATGATCACGACGTGCTGTACAGACTCGATGGTTGCAGCAACTGCCTCGAGTCGGTCGAGAAATTCTGCGGCGACTATGACGACTTTGGAACCCGAGTCAGCGAGTTGGTGGCGCAGGTACTGACCCTTATAAGCGGTGTTCACAGGAACGGCGATAGCTCCCGCCAGAATGATCCCCCACCACGCAAAGACAGCCTCAATCGAGTTCTCGATGAGCGTCGCGACGCGATCACCTTGGGAGACACCCATCGATCGAAGCGAGGATGCCAGTCGCGAAGAGACATCGACCAACTCTGCTGCGGTCACGGTGTCGCCACACACGTCCAAATACGGTCCGTCTGAATCAACGTCAAGACGACTCATCAACAATTCCGGAATCGTCGACTGCGCTCCGCTGCGCCAAACATCGGTACTCATCTGAAGAATCGTCCCCTTTGCGAGCACTGAGTGTGCCGAGATTCTCGACCGCCCTGTAATGAACGGTGTGAACCATACATCGACCGGTTGAACCGTGGTTCAATGATCCCTCTCGCCGATCACCCTTCTCCCGGAGTCATGCGTGCCTGCTTCTACTGAACCATTTGAATACGAGGATCTACCGCTGACCGTTGCAGCCGCCCTCGAGCGCGCTGTCGTTAAGTTCGGCACGCTTGAGGCTCTCGTCGACGGCGATCTGCGTTTGAACTGGAGCGAGCTTCTCGATCGCGTGGACATCGCCGCTCGGGCTTTGATCGCCACCGGAATCAACTCAGGCGATCGTGTTGCGATCTGGGCGCAGAACACCGCCGAGTGGGTCATCGCAGCGTGTGCAATTCACCGCTGCGGAGCTGTTCTTGTACCGCTCAACACACGGTTTAAGCGCCCCGAAGCAACGTACATTCTCGAGAACGCTGGCGTCCGATTGCTTTTCACAGTTTCCGAATTTCTCGGGACCGATTACGTCGAGCTGCTTGGCGATCGTTCGGCTCTTCCCTTGTTGGAGCATGTCATTCTCCTTGGCGGTCCTGCACGAGCGCAAACAATGACATGGGCCGATTTCCTGTCAACGGCTAAGTCAGTGCCAGCGACTGCAGCAGCCGAACGTGCTGCAGCTCTTACTCCAGATGATCTCTGCGACATTCTCTTTACATCGGGAACAACAGGCTTACCTAAAGGAGCCATGCTCACTCATGGCGCCAGCGTTCGTGCCTATTGGAGTTGGTCCACCGTCGTCGGACTCACCCAAGGCGACCGCTACCTGATCATCAATCCTTTCTTTCATGGTTTCGGATTGAAGTCGGGCATTCTTGCCTCGATCCTCATGGGAGCAACGATCTTGCCGCACCCGGTGTTCGATGTTCCCTCAGTAATGCGACGCGTCGAAGAAGAACGAATCACGATGCTCCCCGGCCCGCCGACGGTTTACATGACGATGCTTGACCATCCCGAGCTAAAGAATTTCGATCTTTCGAGTTTGCGACTTTCCGTCACTGGTGCCGCAACGGTTCCCGTCGAAATGATTCATCGCATGCGTTCAGAAATGACGTTCAAGACAATCGTTACCGGATACGGCCTCACTGAAGCAACGGGCATCGCAACAATGTGCCGCCATACCGACGATCCGGAGATCATCGCGAACACTGCGGGTCGCGCGATTCCCGATGTTGAAGTCATCGTGGCCGACGAAAACCGCCAGCCAGTCGCGAGCGGCGAACCAGGCGAGGTTCTTATCCGTGGCTACAACATCATGAAGGGATTCATTGGTAATCCCGAGGCGACCGCCGAAGCTATCGACGAAGAGGGTTGGCTCCACACAGGCGACATCGGTGTCATGGATGTAGCTGGAAACCTGCGCATCACTGACCGCATGAAAGACATGTTCATCGTTGGCGGATTCAATGCCTACCCCGCAGAGATCGAAAACATCCTGCTCACCCACCCTGGCATCAGCCAGGTTGCCGTACTCGGTATTCCCGATTCGCGCATGGGTGAAATCGGGGTGGCGTTCGTTATCGCAAAGCCAGAGGTGACCATGACTCCCAACGACATCGTCGCATGGAGTCGCGAGTCAATGGCGAACTACAAGGTGCCACGTCACGTCATCATGGTCGAAGAATTCCCGCTCAATGCAAGCGGGAAAGTACTGAAATATGTCTTGCGCGTAACCGCTATAGCGAACGCTTCCTAACGAGGGAGAACTTCGCTTGGCAGCGGATGGCGGAACACTCGCGCCGCATTTTCACAAAGAATGGCGCGCAACTCGTCGGACGGAAGATCACCGTAGGTGTCGGCGACTACTTGTTGTGTATCTGGCCACGTTCCGTCGCCGTGCGGGTAATCGGTTTCGAACATGATGTTCTCGACTCCGATGCGATGACGCGTCACGATTGTTGACGGATCATCGATGGTACAGAACCAGAAATTGCGTTTGAGCACGTCAGCAGGACGTACATCCCATCCCAGCCCATAACCAGAGCGGTCGACGATGTTGTCCAGTCGGTCGAGAAGCATCGCCACCCACCCGATGCCGCCTTCGGACATGGTGATCTTCAGGTTTGGGTACTTCAATGGATAACCAGACCACAGCCATTCAGCGCAAGCAGCCAGAGACAACTGGCCAAACATCGTTGCGCCAAGCTGAAGGGCAGGCGATGCCTCGGGGGTTGGGTAACCACCCGACGAGCCGACGTGCAAAGCAATCGCCGTGTCGGTTTCCGCACAAGCCTGCACAATTGGATCCCAGTAGCCAGAGAACAGCGAGGGGAATCCGATATTTTGCGGACGCTCAGGGAGCGTTACCGCAACGAAACCGCGAGCAGCATTCCGACGAATTTCGGCGGCACCCTTTTCGGGATCGGCCAGAAACGTCAGGCCCAGAGGAATGATGCGATCTTTCGCTGGCTGCCACCACTCTTCGTACAACCAGTCGTTCCATGCTTGTGTCGTGGCGTACCCAAGATCGAGGTCATCGATTTGAGCGAAAACCCGGCCGCAAAAACCAGTGATCATCGAAGGGAAATTCATCGACGCCCAGACACCGTTGATGTCCATATCTCGAACGCGTTCGTTGATATCCCAACAGCCCTTGCGCATATCTGAAAACTTTGTGGGCTCGAGGTTCTTCATGCTCTTCTGTCGGCCTGCTACTGCGTTCATTCCGACCTGCGTAAAACGCTGTCCTTCGAACTCCCACACCTCATGACCGTTCTCGTTTACGACAACTTTAGGAGCGCGGCTCTGGAACTGTGAAGGCAGTCGACCTTCAAACATTCCTGGCGGCTCAACGAGGTGGTCATCAACGGAAATAATTGTGTACCGGACCTCGACTGGATCAGGGTCAGGCAACAGCATCGGATTGTCGACGAGATCAGTCATGAGTCCCCCAGATAGCGACAGTTCGAAGATTGTAGGTCCGTCACCGCAGTCAATTCGTGGTCGCTGCTACCTTCGGCGGAAAGGGGGAACGATGACCGAAGAAGTTCTGGATACCGAGGCGCTCGGGCAGTGGATAGGAGACCGAATTGGTTCCTCGTCAACCACAGTCGAAATCGATGGAAGGCCATCAGGGGGATTCTCTGCTGAAACTCTCCTACTGACCGCTCACGCCGCAGAAGGCACTCGTCACCGTTTTGTGGTTCGCCTTGAAACCCCTGAACCCGCTGTCTACCCGACCCAATCAGACCTCGTCATGCCAGAGATCGAGATCCAGTATCGGGTCATGGATACTCTGAGACGCGACGGGACCGTTCCGATTGCTGATCTGCTTGGCTACGAATCTGACGATCGAATTCTCGGCACTCCCTTCTTCGTGATGCACCACGTAGACGGAGTCGTTCCGATTGAGACACCGCCCTACAGCGCTGAAGGGTTTTTTACGGAGATGAGCAAGGAGCAACGAACCGCGCTCATCGGCAACGGACTCCAGCAGCTTGCAAGACTTCACGCGATATCCCTGAGTTCCCTAGACCTCGATTGGCTTGTTCCAGCGGGTAGTACCCCTGGCTCGCGACATCTCATGAACCTGTGGAGGTCGTTTGGTGACGACGAACTTCGAGGTAGGTCCCATCCCCTCCTTGCATCTGCGTGGGAGACCATCGCAGCGGAACTTCCATCAGAGGAAGCGACCGGCCTTTGTTGGGGCGACCCGCGACCAGGCAACATCATTTGGGACGATGCTTCGCCAGCGTGTCTGACCGATTTTGAAGCAGCGTGCGTGGGCCCTCCTGAATTCGATCTGGGCTGGTGGCTCATGTTTGACCGGACGATGCACGAACTCGCAGGTCTTGATCGACTGGAGGGAGATCCGTCACGAGATGAGCAGCGAACGATGTATTTCCGCTACGCCGGACGGCCAGAGGTCGACACCGGCGCTCACGAGCTTTTTGCCGCTGCTCGCTACTGCGTCATCGTTATTCGCGTGATGAATCGCCTCGAACAACGGGGCCTACTTCCAGCCGACAGCATGGTTTGGCGTGACAATCCAGCAACTGAGTGTCTGGCCATGATTCTCGACGAGCGTGGATAGCGCGCAGAGGGCATTAGGACTGCCCGAAAGCACAGGAAACCCCCTGCTACCTTGCCCTGAGTGAGAATGCGTCCGATCCCTCACGCCCCTTCTGCAGGATGGGCGCTCCTATGACGGTTTCCGCATCCCCCGGATCGATCTCCACTGAACCCCCCAACGTTCAGGCCGAGCGTTCTGCCCCGATACCTCACCTCCCGGGACTCGATGGTGTCCGAGGCCTCGCGGTTATCGGCGTACTCCTCTTCCACGGCGGTTTCGTCTGGGCCAAAGGCGGCTTCCTCGGCGTCTCTACCTTCTTCACGCTTTCCGGCTTTCTGATTACAAACCTCCTCGTTCGAGAGTTCGAGGGTTCGTCGTCACTCAACCTTCTCCGATTCTGGGGCCGGCGACTTCGCCGCCTCATGCCGGCCGCACTCGCAGCAATAGCGCTGATTGGTCTCGTCTGGTGGCGGATCGGCACACCCGAACAACTTGGGTCACTGCGTGGCGACATGCTGTCGTCACTTGGGTACGTAGCGAACTGGCGACTGTGGACGTCGGGAATCAGTTACGGATCACTCTTTTCGCAACCGACTCCGTTCCAACATTTTTGGTCCCTCGCCATCGAAGAGCAGTTCTACTTAGTCTTCCCTCTGGTCGTGCTCGCGTGCATGCGAATCGGAGGCCGACGACTGCTCACCTTTGTGTGTGCGGTTGCCGCGGTTGCCTCGATCGCTCTGATGTGGCTGCAACGATCAGATTTCGATCGGATCTATTACGGCACCGATACACGAGTCGCTGAATTGCTCTTCGGAGTGCTGCTCGCACTCTGGTGGTCGCGTCGTGATCGAAACACAACGAAGCGGACTTCATTGCAACCAGCGTGGGATGCATTTGGCGTCGCTGCGACAATCGGAATTCTTGCAGCGTGGTACTTGATCAACGAGATGTCGCCGAGACTGGCAAAAGGCGGGTTGCCAATCTACGCCGCACTTTCCACGCTTCTCATCTACACCGCAACCCGGCCCGGCCTGGTCTCGCGTCTCTTTTCCAATTCCGCACTGCGCTGGGCCGGACTTCTGTCCTACGGCCTTTATCTGTATCACTGGCCGATTTTTCTTGTGCTGTCACAAGATCGAACTGGGCTGTCGACCGCACCACTCTTTGTTCTCCGAATGGCCGTAACGCTTGGACTCTCACTGCTTTCCTATTTCTTCCTCGAGATGCCCATACGACGCCGCTCCCTCCTCACTTCAACTCGGTCGGCTGCAACTGCGGCGTTTGCTGGCATTTTCACTGTTGTGCTGTGCGCGTTTGCCGTCACACTCCACACGCCGAAGAGTTCGGTTCCCTACGCAAACATGAAAGTGACCGGTTTCGGCCACACCCTCGCAGAACTCCATCCAACCAAACGCCCAGATCCATCCACCGGCAAGCCGGCGACCGTGTGGATCATCGGCGACTCGGGTGGAATGGATGAATCTCCGGCACTCGCTGCCGCGATGCAAGCCACCGGTTCAACCCGATTTGTTTTCGGAGCCGGCCCGGGGTTCGGGTTGACCGTTGGCATCGACTGGCGCAAAGACTTTCGGGAAGAGATCGAGAGAGATCATCCCGACGTTGCGGTCATCATGGTTGGCGGGTGGGACACCAAATTTCTCATCAAGAACGGCAAAGCTGCGTACGAGAAGATTGTCGATGAAGCGATCTCCCTACTCACCGATAATGGAATCAAAATTCTCTTGTTGCCGATCATGCCGGGCGGAAATTTCGACGTCACGACGACAAATCAAATCTTTGCCGAAGTTGCCGCACGTCACCCTGGGATGGTCGACAATCCGTCGGTCGACTCTGCCCTGAGGGCGCCAGACGGATCGACTCCCCGTTACTGGATCGATACCGACGGAACAGTCCATCTGCTGCGCAAAGCCGACGGTTGGCATCTCTGCCAAGAGGGCGCTCGCAATCTTGCGTCGCTTATCGTCGATCGACTCGCCGAACTTGGCTGGTCGCCACCAGTCATCGCAGACTGGGAAGACGGATCGTGGCAGCAAGCGTTCCAATTCAATGACCCTGTTGGTGTCTGTGACGGTATTTGATGTCAAACACTGATCTCGGCGTAGCCCCAAAGAATCAATCGAGCGCCGACGCTCCGGTTCACTCCTCGATGAGACGCTTTGACCGCTGGACCTTTCTCGTTCTCGGACTGCTTGCGTACATTCCTTTTCTCCTTACGTCCCCAGGAGAAATCTCGGCCGACACGAAGGCTTATCTCCTCCTCGACCCGGGGAAGTTCCTTGAACGAGTCCCATTCCTTTGGGACTCGCACATAGATGCGGGAACCGTCACACACCAGAACATCGGGTATCTGTTTCCATTAGGACCCTGGTATTGGATGTTCAAAACCATTGGTGTGCCGATATGGATCGCGGAACGATTGTGGTTTGGCACACTCCTTTTTGCCGCCGGAGCAGGAACGCTCTGGATGCTTCGCAAACTCGGATTGCGGGGCCCAGGTGCTGCCGTAGCGGCGTTCACCTACATGCTCAGCCCATACCTCCTGGCCTACATGGGGCGAACCTCGGTCATTCTCACACCGTGGTGTGCCCTTCCGTGGTTAATAGGTCTGATGATCTGCGCGCTGCGGGAACGAACGTGGCGAGCGCCGGTGCTCTTTGCACTGATCGTCACTGTTATGGCCGGCACGAACGCGAGTTCGGTCATTTTTGTTCTTCTAGGACCGCTTCTACTCGTCCCGTTTGCAATTTGGATCACCCACGAAACCGATGTTCAGAATGCGTCTCGCTCATTGGTGCGAATCGCGGTCACGACCGGACCAGCTCAGCTTTGGTGGCTATGCGGCCTCTTCATCCAAGGGAAATACGGACTTCCTATTCTGCAGCTCACGGAAACCGTTGAAACCGTCGCCCAAACATCAACCTCACCTGAAGCGCTTCGCGGACTCGGTTACTGGTACTTCTACGGAAAAGATGGTCTTGCCGGTTGGACGGAATCTGGAGCGCTCTACACGACGACACTCGTCATGCTTGCTCTTTCGTTTGTGCTTCCGTTACTCGGATTACTCGGCGCGGTTCTCACACGATGGAAGTACCGCGCCTATTTCGTCACACTTATTCTCGTTGGCATGGTCTTTGCCATCGGCACTTACCCCTACAAGGACCCATCACCTGTTGGCGCAATCATCAAGTTCACAACATCACTTGAGGTTGGATTCGCGCTGCGAAATTCTCCACGCATTCTCCCCCTCGTTGCCATTGGCCTCGCCGCACTCATTGCGTCGCTCGTCGATGCGCTGGTGCCCGCGGTCCTGCGGAGGTTCCACTCCCCGCTCAATCGACGACTCGCGCTGGCTCTCCCTCTTGGAATTATCTGCATCGCCATCCTCAATCTTCCCCCGCTCTGGACTGGGGGTCTTGTTCAGTCCGACCTCAAATTCCCCGAGACCATTCCTTCCTATTGGACCGACGCAGCGACGTGGCTCGATGCACAAAGCAGCGATCTCCGAGTCCTCGAACTTCCAGGAGCCGACTTCGGGGCTTATCGGTGGGGCGAAACGCAGGACCCACTCACACCCGGTCTCATCGATCGGCCATGGATCGGTCGTGAGATCACGGCCTATGGAACACCCGCAACCGTTGACCTTCTGCGAGCACTCGACCACACCCTTCAAGAAGGCGTTGGCGAAACCGCCGCGGTAGCGGGAGTGGCTCGACTCTTTTCTGCATCTGATGTTCTCCTGAGACTCGACAGCCAATATGAGCGTTACCGAGGCCCCCGACCTTCCGACCTCTGGACGCAATTTGGCGGCACTACTCCTTCAAACGGATTGGGTACTCCGACAACATTTGGCGCGCCTGTCCTCAACACGCCCGATCCCCGCCAACCCATGGTCGATGAACAGCACATCGCTGATTCATCGGGAAGCAACGCCACCCCACCGCTGGCTGCGTATCCGGTCGATTCCGTCCGATCGATTGTTCGCTCCGAACTCACCAACAACCCAACCGTCCTTTTCGGCGATGGTGACGGAATCGTCGAAGCAGCAACTTGGGATCAACTCCCCCGAGAACGCGCGCTCTTCTACGCAGCAACAGCGAATGCGTCATCAACTCTCCTCAGTGGCATTCGCTCCTCGCAACCAAATCTCGTCATCACCGACACGAACCGCAAGCGAGCTCAGCGCTGGGGAACGACCCGAGAGAACAACGGAGCAACAGAAACTGCCACCTCCACTCCGCTTGTTAAAGACCCGAAAGACACTCGACTTGATCTCTTCCCGGGGGAAACGACGAGCGACCAATCCGTCGCCTGGTTTGGGGACGACGTAGCAAATGTTCGCGCAACCACTTATGGCAACATCGTTGCTTACTCTTCAGAGGTGCGGCCATCGAACGCAATCGATGGAGATCCCCGCACCGCATGGACCACGGGCGGATTTAGCGACGTCCTCGGCGATCGACTGGTTATCGATTACACCCACCCCGTTACCGCCGACCATGTCGATCTTCTGCAGTCCCAAGGCAACCGTTGGATAACCAAAGCAACGGTGCTTCTCGATGGCGTGCCGGTGACAACAGTCGATATGACCGATGCCTCGTTCACCAGTCCTGGCCAAAGAGTCGAACTTGGCGGCCAACGGAAGTTCTCGTCGCTCGGTATTCGCATCGACGATGCAAATATCACTGGACTTGCCACGTGGCTCGGGTTCTCTAATGTCGGATTCCGAGAAGTGACTGTTCCCGGAGTTTCGGCACAAGAGTGGATCGTGGCTCCGTCTTCTGGCGTCGACGATCTCGCACCTTCGGCGTCAAACGTTGCTTATTTGTTCTCACGGCTTCGATCGAATCCCATCGAGGGATTCCGCCAAGACACTGAACTCCAACTTCGACGGATCTTCCATGTTGGCTCCGATAGCCGATTCACAACCTATGGGCGAGCTCGACTCAGTGGCGGTGTCGATGGTGCAGTCATCGACACCGCAATCGGCCGCCCTGGCCTTGCTGCAGGCTTTCCAACGGTGGGAGGCACGGACTATCTCAGTGGAGATCTTGCTTCCCGACCATCATCAGCACTCGATGGTGATCTCACCACATCGTGGACAACGAAATTCGATGACCAAACGGGAGCAACCGCAACAATCACTGCTCCTTCCGCTGTCAGCTTCGATCATCTCAACCTCACGGTCGTGAACGACACAGAGCATTCGGTTCCGACAGCAATCACTCTCACTTTGGATGATGGTTCTACCAAGACCGTCGCGGTTCCCGAGATTGCTACGTCAGATCAAATTGGCAGCATTGCGACGGTCAATGTTCCTACTGGTTCCACATCCTCAAAGGTGATCCGAGTCTCCGTCGCTGGCGAACGTCCTGTCACGACGAAGGAATACTTCACTGGTGGGCAACGAGTTCTCCCAATCGCGATCGCCGAGTTTGGAATTCCAGCGACCGTGGCCCCGCTTCCGCAGTCACTGCCAGCGACATGTCGCACCGACCTCGTCTCAATCGATGGCACGCAACAGTCGTTTGCGCTTAGCGGTTCGGTAGAAGACGCCATCAATCGTCAACCGATTGATCTGCTCCCCTGTTCGGATCTCCGGGACTACGCGGCAATCCCTTCGAACTCCCTCGCGGTCGGCGACCACCGGCTTGTCTCGGCGAAGGGATTGGACAGCGGTATCGATATCGATTCGATCCAGCTCTCTTCAGTTCCATCGACCGAAATTTCCACGGCGACCACCCCACCATCCACAACGGTCACCACTCAAGGAACAAACTCCTACAAGGTCGACGTCGCAAATGCTTCGGCTCCGTTTTGGTTGGTTCTCGGACAATCGCTTTCTGACGGTTGGAAAGCAACAGTCCGTGGAGGCACTTCGCTCGGGTCACCAACGCTTATCGATGGGTTCGCGAGCGGATGGCTTGTCGACCCATCGGTAACCGGCTCTACATTCACGGTCGACATCACCTGGGCACCACAGAAAATTGTGTGGGCTGGTCTCGCCATCTCGACCCCATGGTTCATCGGACTTTGCCTCTGTGCCCTTGCAGTTGTCTGGAGACGTCGGCGTTCTGTTCGAGTGCTCGCCGATGGCACGAATCCAATTCTGGTTTCTTCGGAACTTGTGAACGACACGAGCAACTCTGTGCGAATCGGTCTGATCCTCGGAATCACCGCCCTCTCCGCTCTCATCGGCGGCCTCGGAGTAGCAATCGCGATGGCAATCATCGCCTCGCTTTCGCTTTGGACGAAACGACGAGTGGCTATTGCGACCCTTGCCGTTCTCGGCTCGATCGGCGGGATCATTGTTCTCTACACCGGGCTCCAATTCGGACATGAGTACCGGACCGGAGTCGAGTGGCCTTCAGGATTCTTCATTGCTCATCAACTCGGGTTGATTGCCGTGCTTTCCGTAGTGTTCGAAAGCTTGTCCCGATGGTGTATTCGCAGTCGATCAACCAGCAAACAAATCGCTAGCGAAGCCAACCAAATCAACGAAGGCTCGGCGCAGAGTCGATAACGGTTATTGCCCAAGCTGGCGGCCGCCACAACAGCGACAAGCGCAGGCCAAAGCAGAACCGGAAAGAGTGTCAATCTTCGTCGCCACGCGAGAATCGTTCCCGCAACTGCGAACAGCAGGACAACGTAGTACTCAGCCAGTGCAACCATGGTCTGCCTGAAGTCTCGATTTTCGACATTGATATCAAAGCGCGCTGTGCCAATCGGGTCGTAAAGATTGAACATTCTGAGAGTTCGCAGAGGCGCTACAACCAAGAGGCGGGTCTTATGGGTCGAGATGTAGTCCGTCGCCCTCGCGCGTTTTATCGCGTCACGTTCAGATTCATCGAGCAGGGTCCCATCGGCCGCTATAGGTTCCGGTTCCGCACAGAAACGCTCCCAATAACCCTTTTTCGGACCGTAATAAGCAGCATCACAATTTGTCTGGGCAAGAAGCGTTCCTGTGGGAGACAAGTAAATCGGCTTGGCGAACGAGGTCATATTCCTGATTAACCACGGGGCAAGAATCGCTAGACAAATCGTGATCACGATGCCCACATCTCTCAAGAGCATCTTCCACTGCAGTCTGCGACTAAGTAACGCAGTGAAGACCAGCAGAGGACCATAGGCAAGCAATTCCGTGCGGAGCAGTCCACCGATTCCGGAAAGTACGCCGATCAAAAGCGCTAGCCGCAACGTGGGATGTCGCCACCATCGGACAGCAACAATTGTCATCAGCGGGACGAATACGGTCACGAGCGATTCACTCATCAGTGACCAGTCGTTCAGCCACAAGAATCCGTACACAGCGGCGATAAAGGCTGACGCGACACCTACCGTCTCTCCGAATAGTTCTCGGCCCGCTAATCCAATGAGTACGACACCTAACGAACCAAAGAGAAGACCAATCATCCGATGTTCATTGATGCTTTTAAACCCAATTCGTGACGAGATTGACAAAATGAATGGCCAAAGCGGCGGATGAGCAGCGGTTGCCATCTCCGTTCCAGGCGGCACGACCTTCGCTTTAGAGATGACCGATCCATCAGGCTGGACAACATCAACTTTGGGACAGTCCTCTATGGCCGAGGCGATGAACGAATAGTTCTGATCTCCGTTTCCTTTCAGGCCCCATGAAAAACAGTGCCCAAACTGAAAGTAGAAGGGATTGATGTACCCCTTACCTTTCGCCATCAAATTCGCCGTGTCGTGATAAAAAACGGCGTCGCCCGAAAGATTCGCAGTACGTCCCTCCCAAAGAAACGTTCCGAATCGCACGGCGAAGCCCAAGACCCCGGCCAGAGCAATGCCAATGGCAAACGCCTTGGTCGACATCGACGCAGATGGTCGATTGTGGCGCTCACTGGTCACGGCCACACAACTTAGGACCTCGGCGGCCGACGAACCTGCCATCGGATACATCGATGACAAACCCACGACTGGTACGGTCATCCGAGCACGTAGAGGTACGAAACGCCGGTTCGAGGAGGACCATTGGCTCTTCGAAGTCCAGAACAGTACGTCGAATCACTTCGTGACGACCGAACCGTGTACTTCGGCGGTCAACTCGTACTCGACGTCACCCAACACCCCGTCATAGCTCGCGCTATCCAGCATGCATCTGTTGATTTTGAACTCGCCGAGGATCCCTCAGTCCGTCCGCTCGCCGTCGTCGAAAGCGACGACCCCTTCAGCCGTTACTTCCTCGAGCCGCGTTCGACAGCAGATCTCTCTGACCGCGCTCGCCTCATCGAGATGGCTACGTCGCGATGCCACACCCTCGTCCCCCTCATCAAAGAGATCGGCACTGATGCTCTTTTCGCATTGCGCCGCATCGGGCGAGCCCTTGATGCACAGCGGGGTGACACCGAGCGTTCCGAGCGAATTGCTCAGTTCTTCGACTACTGCAAGACAAATGATCTTGCGATGTCTGTTGCCCAGACCGATGTCAAAGGCGACCGAAGCCTCGGACCATCTGCTCAACCCAACCCTGATTCCTATCTCCGAATTGTCGAGCGGAGAACCGATGGGATCGTCGTACGAGGTGCAAAGGTCCACACCAGTTGCACACCCAATACCAACGAACTGATTGTTCTCCCGACACGAGCGATGAACCCTTCCGATTCGGACTGGGCCGTCAGTTTCGCCATCCCGGTCAACACGCCAGGGCTCAAACTCGTTGCCAGCCCCTATGGCTCGAATGCTGGTGACGAGTTTGACTCCCCCATCAGTTCACAACGGCTCATGATGGAAACCACAACATTGTTCGACGACGTCTTCGTCCCGAACGACCGTGTCTTCCTCGATGGTCAGCACGAATTTGCCGGACCATTGGCCCTAGCCTTCGTCGACTATCACCGATTCACTGCCATCTCCTACAAACTCCCACTCGTCGACGCCCTTGTCGGCAGCGCAGCACTTATGGCCGACATGAACGGCATCAGTCGGGCCGCTCATGTGCGCGACAAACTCACATCTCTCATTTCTTACGCCGAGACACTGCGCGCACTCGTCGAGTCGAGCGCCCATCGAGGCACACCAGACGACGCAGGCGTCTTTGTCCCTGATCCGCTCATCGTCAACATTGCGAAATCCCACTTTGCTCACGGCTATCACCACGCTCTGCAGCAGGTCCAAGACCTCGCAGGAGGTCTCCTCGTTACTGCTCCAGGTGGTGCCGATTTTGCTAATCCTGAAATCGGACCGATGCTCTCATCGCTACTCGGCGGTCGCCCTGGAGTCGATGGTGAGGAACGAATCCGAGCAATGAATATGGTGAGCGATCTCACAACTCGAGAGTTCGGCGGCTACCACGCCGTACTGGCCATCCACGCCGAAGGTTCTTTAGAGGCCGAGAAGATGATGATCGCTCGTTCCTACGATGCAAGTCGTGCGATTGCCTATGCACGTCGTCTTGCCGGTATCGACTGATTCTGCGCCTAGTACGCGTCGAAATCTAAAAATCCGAATTCGCCAAGTTCAAACTGGTCTCGATCAAAGTTTTTCGCGAATGGATGCAGAACAAGCGACAACGGCGACGGCATCATTTTCTGAGGCAGCGGAATACCTCGTAGACGCAGTGCGGGAGACCGACCCCAGTGAATGACCATAGGGGCCTTGTGATGGCGACCTACAACAGCGGCAACGCGGCCAACCGGCAGTGGTGCCACCGAACGCCGTGCCAGAACACCAAGAATCACGCCAAAAGGGATGTTCGATACATGGGTCCTTGTTGAGACGACGACAAGGTCATCAGAACTATGAATGCTGTAGGAGTGCCCCGGTCGCTGAAGACGCCATTTCAGGAGTTCCGGCGTCCACACTGGTGCGAAGCCCGAGGTCGATGTACGCGAGAACTCGCCAGTAACGAGGCCATCGATACTTTCGATGGTCGAATCGTCGATAACGGTCGATTGAAAGCCCGTCGCTCGTCCAATCGCTGGAACCATTGTGACGGGAAGAGGCGAAAGCGCTCTCCAGCCCAGCGTTGCAACCATTCTCGGGGCCGAATTCGCATTGGCAACACCCAGAATGCCGTCGAAACCTTGTTCTGTTCCTCGCATGTACGAGTCCTCGACGGTTCGCCGAAATGCACCCGATCCGCGTGCATCTGGGTCGACAGCTAAATCAACACCGACGCCGAGCACTCTCTCCTCACCCGAAATCGATCGGTAACGATTCGGGATCAGAGCGTAATTACCTATGCGCTTCTCGCCCTCTTCGACTCGCCCAACAGCAGCCTGGCCCACAGGGTTCAGGTCGTAGTACCAACGAAGGGAGGAAACAGTAAGCGGATCGGAGTGTTCGAAAACATGATTCAGGAGCGCTGCGGTGCGCTCAAGTTCCAGTTCGTTAGTCATTCAACGTCGCCAGTTCATCGTGCCCGCTCGTAGGTTGCTTCGAGCCTTTGCATCGGCCTTCGACCACAGACCAGAGGACATCGAAGGTGATCGCCGCGAAGAGAACGATCGAGACTTCAGCTGCCGTTCGGTATCGCGTGGTGCCGAAGGCTGTGGCCGCTGTGATTGTTGCAAGCACGACCCAAAGTCCGACGACCAGAACTGGTTGACGTCGGCGCCACTGGATCACGGCTCCAGCAACTGCCGCTGGCGCCAAGATGAGATATTCGAAGAAACCCAGTTTCGCTGGAATCGAGGCGCGACCCTCTCCAATATCGAGACGCACCTGTTCAAGTGGCTCATAAAAACCCCAGACTCGTCCGATCCTGGCTGGAACCACAACAGCAAGAAGGCGGGCCTTGTGGTTCGAGATGTAGTCGGTGGCTCTCGCCCGAACCACGACATCTCGTTGCGACTCATCAAGCAACTCGCCATTCGGCCCATACGGCTGAGGTTCGCCACATCGCAAACTCCAGTAGCCCACGTGCGATCCGTAGTACGTATCGTCACAGTTGGCTTGGACCATCACCGTGCCTGTGCCGTCGGAGAGCGTGACCCGTTCGCTCATCACCATGTTGTTTCGAATCACCCAGGGAGCAAGGACGGCGCAACACACCACCCCGGCAATTGCGTAGCGGAGCAATCTCTCTTTCCATGGAAGCGGTGCTTTCCATAGGACGACCGCCGCCACGACGGGAAGAAACAACAAAAGCTCGGCGCGTGAGAGTGCCGCAAGCGCTCCGGCAACAGCAAAGATTGCCGCATTTCCGCGACTTGGATTCCTAACGAATCGCAATCCAAAAATCGTTGCGACAAATGTGAAGAAGATTGCGGCAGTCTCTGACATCACAAGCGTGTCATTGATCCAGATGTTGGCGTACACCGCCGTGAGAAACGCGGCGATGAGACCCGTGCGTTCATTCCTCCAAGACCGTCCTAAGAGTCCCGCCAAGATGATCGATGCGCAACCGAGCAAAATGGATGCCATTTGGTGAGCGGCAAGGGACCGAAATCCAAGGAACGAAGTGGCTCCGAGATACATCACGTACACAGGAGGATGCCCCGCTGTCGGTTCCACATGTCCAACGGGTGTGACTACCTTGACAACTCGACCGTCAGCGAGAGTTACCTGTTCCTTCGCACCAAAGAGATAGCGATAGGGATCTATGAAACCTTTGCCGTCTGCGAGCAGATTGGAAGCCTCGTGGTAGTACACCGCGTCGCCTCCCAATTCGAGAGTGGTGTGCGGCGACCACAAGGCCATATCAGCTAGACGGATTCCAAATCCGACCGCCACGATCAGAATGATTCCGATCCAAAAACGCGAAAGTCGACGGGTCATACTGCGCCGATTTCAGATCCGTTTGAATCCTGCGTTGGATCGAATACCGGAAGATCAACGAGAGTTGCGGCAATTTCGCCGAGCGGTTTTCCTACACCTGCCCGCAATGTCGCCTCGACACGCTTCAACATGTTTTGGCGATTGAGCCACCCGACGCGGCTGATCAGCCAACCTCCGTGTTCGTACACATAGAACTTCTCGTCGGGGTCAAACTCCCACGGGTGACAATAGGTCCACAGCACAGTTTCGGAATGGGCGTTTCGCACACCGCGACGGCGTACCGCCGCCGGCAACAAACGAAGGTAGGTGCCTCCAAGAAACGGGATCGTGAGCGGTCCCAACTTCATTACTGGACTAGGGAGTTCGATCAAACCCGACGGCCAGAGAAATGGCGTTGTCGGTGCGCCAGGCCAGCCATAAAGCGGACTACGGGCTGGAAGCACACTCGTTGACACGAGAAAGCCAAGTTCAGAGAGAATCTCTGGAACCCATGGCGTACTCGGGATAAGCGAATACTGAGGAGCCCGGTAGATCGTGATTTCCTTGCCCGCGAGTTCGGAGAGAATCCGTTTCGCTTCGAGATTGTCTGACCGGAATCGATCGGGCCCAAGTAAATCATTGGGAATGTGGTGGAGCCCATGCACACCCAGTTCGTGGCCGTCGGCCACCACGCGACCGATGAGCTCGGGATGTCGAGAGGCCAACTCTCCGACACAGAAAAATGTTCCCCGTATCTTCAATTCACGGAGCCGATCAAGGATCCGATCGGTGACGAGCCCAACACGTTCTTCTTGGACGCTGGGGTCGGTGCGAAGATCCTCGAAATCGAGGGTGAAACTGACCGACCGATCCATGGTTGCCAAGTGTAGGCATCAGACCTTGAATGCCTGAGCCCGCCCCGAGCCGGCTCAGTGCTCATGGCAAGATGAGACCTCAGTTCGACCCGATGGGAGATCGATGGCGCAGCCGCAGACCGATATCGCGCCTGACGCATCGACCCATTCGTCTTCGAGGCGGTGGCGGCCAGGGCTCGACGGACTTCGGGCGCTGGCCGTTCTCGGCGTCATGGCCTACCACGAGCCCAACGTGAAGCTGCCGGGTGGGTTTTTGGGAGTCGACCTCTTTTTCGTGCTCTCTGGATTCCTCATCACCGGTCTCCTTCTCGAAGAGCGGCATCGCTCTGAAACGCTTTCACTTCGCTCATTTTGGAATCGGCGCGCTCGTCGACTGCTTCCTGCACTCGCTGCTCTCCTCCTTGCAGTCGTCATCGCAACAACAATCCTTGGTGATGTTTCTCAACGGCACGATTTACCGGGAGGCGTTCTCTCGGCAGTGCTCTACGTCTCTAATTGGAATCTGATTGCTCACCACCAGAGCTACTTCGATCAGTTCGCCTCTCTCTCACCGCTCCAACATCTTTGGAGTCTCGCAATAGAAGAGCAGTTCTATCTGGTCTGGCCACTCGTGGTCATCGCGTGTCTCAGTCGAAGCAGACAACTTCTCATCGCGGTAACTGCTGTTGCAACAGTCATAAGTATCGGTCTGATGATGTTTTTTCTTGGTAGTGGCGACCCATCACGCAGTTACTACGGAACCGATACCCGAGCATTCGCCTTGCTCATTGGAGCGTTAGGCGCGCTCTACGCTTGGCATTTGCGGCCATCTGGGAGAAAGGCACTCTTGGCCAGTGTCTTCGGGCTCGGGGCCCTCACCGTGTCTCTCTTTTTCATCCATGACAACGCCCGATGGATGTACCGCGGCGGCTTTGTTCTCTTTGCTGTGCTGGCTCTCGGCTTGATCGTTCTCGCTTCGGGCAACAACGTCGTCTCCAAAACGATGTCGCATCCGATCCTTCGCAAGATTGGTTTCCTTTCCTACGCGCTCTATCTGTGGCACTGGCCGATCCGAGTGTTTGCAACTGACACTCGTCTCAGACTCCCCGACACTGGTGTTGGAACCTTTGCCGGAATCGCAGTTCGTCTGGCACTCACGTTTGCAGCTGCATGGCTGTCAATGGAACTTATAGAAAGATGGTTCCGACATTCGACTCTCGGAGTCGCCAGATTCGGCATCGCATGGGCCGTGATTGGTTCCATTCTGGTTGCATCTGCTTTCATCGCAGCACCCTCAGTCGGCTCAACAGTCGCTGCAAACTTTGGTACTGATCAGGCCGCTCAACGACAGAAAAATCTCCAACCTCAGGGCAACTCAGCGCGCCCCACACTCATGATCGTTGGCGACTCGGTAGCGATCACAGTCGATAGCGGAATTCGACGTGTCATTGGGCCAAATGTGTCGGTAGTCGGTGGAGCTGAGCTTGGATGTGCGCTTCTCACTTCGCCGAAAGTCATGACGTTCACCGGCAAATGGGAATCGACGGGTTCCGCGTGCCCCGATCACAACGCGTATTGGTCGCAACTTGTAGTTGCCCAGAATCCCGATGTCGTCGTCATGCTGATGGGCGCTTGGGATCTCTATGCACGTGATTGGGGTAACGGTGCAGTCGCCCCGGGTGATCCTGAGTTCGATCAGCACTATCAGCAGGCCATGAACGATGCACTAGAGACACTTTCGGCGAAAGGCGCTGAAATCATCGTGCTCACTACGCCATGCTTTGAGCCGTTGCCAGGCGAAAAAGCCGGCCCTCAGTACGACCTCGAACGCGTCCAACGCATCGCTCAACTCCAGCGAGAATCGGTTGAAGCATTCAACAGTTCGGATCCCGCTGCGTCAGCGTCGATCGTTGACCTGCAATCGATCACCTGCGACAACGGGTTTACGCAAACGCGCGACGGGGTCGCGTGGCGTCCAGATGGCGTCCATTTCTCTATTGAGGGGTCGCAGGTCGCCGCACGATGGGTTCTCGCCTCGCTTCCTGCTTCTGCTCGATCTCGCCTCAACCTGCCGAACAATTGACGAACCGCGAAAGCGCCGTCTTCACGAAGCGACAGGGAGCGTCCGAGGCCCTGTGTCAGAATCTACGAAGGCTCAACAAGCGCGAGCCAGAGGGGCAATAACGAACGCATGACGGTCACGAGGGACGACCAGGGGAACCAGGCCGACGACGCTGGCGCTGACCCCATTGCTGCTGCAATTGCAGCCGCAATAATCGACGACGGCCCGATCGATGGGGCAGCGGTAACGACAGTCAAGAAACTTGACCACATGCCCGCCCTCGACGGAATGCGCGGCCTTTTCGTCATTCTCGGTCCGATGATGTATCACTTCGCTCCGTATTTCATCCCAGGAGGAATGTTCTCTCTCGACTTCTTTTTCGTGATGTCGAGTTTCCTCATCGTTTCTCTCGCCCTCAATGAGTGGGACCGAACCGGGAATTTCAAAGTCGGGGCGTACGCCTCTCGTCGAGCACGTCGACTCATGCCTGCCCTGATGGTCTGTTTCGTTGTTGTCGCGTTTGCGACAGCTTTCATCATTGACCCCGCACAGATCGCAAAATGGACTTCAGGTACAACAGCGGGCATGGCTTGGGTTGCCAACTGGAAAGAAATTTTTTCCCACAACAACTATTTCGACGCCAGCCAGTATTCGAATCCGCAGCCATTCAGGCACGTCTGGTCATTTGCAGTTGAAGAGCAGTTCTACCTCTTCGCACCGTTTTTCCTCATTCTCTGCATGCGCTGGATCGGACGACGATGGCTCACGATCCTCTCGGTAGGCGGCGCAATAGCGTCAGCTATTTGGATGTCGATTGTCTTCGATCCGAATAACCCTGCGACCCTCGCTCGTGCCTATTACGGAACTGACACTCGAGCCTTTGCACTTTTCCTCGGCATCGCCATGGCAGCAGTGTTTTCTCGCTGGGGCCCACCACGCACTCGTTGGGGTCACTGGCTCACGCAATTCCTAGGATTGATTTCCTCAATCGTCTTCGTCATTTTTCTCTTCACTGAGAGCGAAAAGTCGGCATGGATGTTTGAATATGGCGGATTCTTTCTCGTCGCGCTCCTTGCCGTCTTCATGACGAGGTCAGTCACCACCAAAACCGGTTGGATGCATTGGTTCTACAAAAACCGGTTTTTGATGTGGGCAGGTCGTCTCGGCTTCGGGCTCTACCTGTATCACTGGCTTGTCTACATCGTTGTTGATAGCGACAAGTCCCCAGATAAACCCGGCCTCAACTCTTTCAAGGACATGGCGCTTGGTTTCGGACTCACATTCCTTCTGGCTTGGCTGAGTTACAAATACATCGAGAAGCCTTTCCTCAAGGGACGCTGGCCCGGTTGGAAGTTCGCTGCAGGCATGGGCGGTGCAGTAATCCTCGCGCTCGCCTTCTTGCTGTATGCCAATACCGTCCGCGCTCCGAAGGCATCTGCGGCCAACAACCCACTCGCAGTCCAACAACAAGGGGCGACTCCTATCGCCCTAGGCGAAGGCAAAGCGTGCGTGGCCCCCGCAGGCAGTAATCCAACGCGCGTGTTGGTCGTCGGTGATTCGGTGATGTATCAGATGGGACTTGCTCTCTCTGATTGGTGCGCCGATCATCCGGGCCAAATCATGGTCTTCAACGAAGCACACCTCGGCTGCGGGACGACACGCGGTGGCGAAAAACTTTATGAAGAAGGTCCAGGATCTATGGGCGCGGTCTGCGCAACGTGGGCTGATCCAGTCGATCCTCGTCTGGTGCCTGATCCCGAGGTGGTTTCGTGGGTCTCTGCCATTGATCTCTATCGACCCGATGTCGTACTCAGCTACGCGAGCGCATGGGATTCAATCGACCGGAAAGTTCCACAGCTCGGTGACAAATGGCTTCGTCCCGGCGACGCGTCCTACGACGCGTTTTTGAAATCTGAATACAGCGAGGCGCTCAAGGTCCTCTCCGCTCATGACACGAGCGTTGTTTGGCTCGTATCACCGCACCTCGACCGAACGAGCCAATTCAATAGTCCCGAACGAGTCGATCGGATGAATGCCATCGTGCTTCCCCTTGTCAAAGGACTCCCTCGTTTCACCGTGATCGATTACCAGAAGTACTTGGGGTCCACCGGAGGAGCGAAAGACAAATCCATACGTGCCGATGGCGTCCACATACGCGAAGACCAGCTGCAGACTGTTGCCGATTGGTTGGCCCCGCAGCTCGTTGACGCGAAAACACAGAAGTCGAACTGAACTTCCAAAACGAACTGCGCCCTGCCGCCGACAGGCAACAGGGCGCAGTTGACATCTGAATCACTCGCGCTCAGCGAGGCGGCGTATACAGCACCTGCATCTTGTAGAGAAGCGCTGGACGATCGGAACCTTCAGCCGCAATTTCTGCTTCGGTCGTAATCAGCGTGCCTTTGGGTTTTGCTTCCGCCTTCACGAGACGCGAACGAGCGTGCACCTTGGCTCCAGCAGGAACTGGCGACAAAAACCGAAGCCCTTCGGCGCCGTAGTTCACTGCGCTGCCGTTGCCCGTGAGTTTGACGGGGAACGTCGCCAACTTGGGCATCAGGCTAAGTGTGAGAAATCCGTGAGCGACGGGTCCGCCAAACGGACTCTCCTTGAGTGAACGCTCAACATCAATGTGGATCCACTGACGATCGCCAGTGAGCTCAGCAAAATCGTTGATCATCTGCTGTGTCACTTCGATTGATTCACCCCACTCACCAAACTCTTCGCTGGCAAGCGCGTTAATTGCTTCGATGTCGTCGAACTTCACTTCGGCCATGGTCCACCTCTGGTCTTCACTCAGGCCGGGCACTCCCGGCTCTCTGGTTGCGATAGTAACGGCTGCTGCTCGCCTCGCTTCCAACCGCTAACCCCAGTCAACGCCTGTGCGCCCAGAGCCCACGCTGCGTAACCTCTCCGTCATGAGCGCGACTGATGCCAACACCCTCGTCGAAGACCGTCTCTCCACTCTCCTAGAAGAACTCGACCCGAGGACTGCCGACAACGTCACCTTCAGGGGACGCCAGTACGACCTCGGGCTGGCATGGGTTCATTTCCCTGTTGGTCGAGGTGGACTTGGCCTCGCGCCTACCGCCCAAAGAGAGATCGACCGGAGACTCCGAGAAGCCGGAGCAGCTTCGATCGAGACTCGATTCTTTTTTGGCATCACCATGGCAGGACCAACAATCGCAACCCATGGAACTGACGAGCAGTGTGCCACTCTTTTGCGGCGCATCTTCACCGGCGAAGATGCCTGGTGTCAGCTCTTCTCGGAACCAGGGGCTGGATCCGATCTCGCAGGACTCGGTTGTCGCGCCGTCAGGGACGGCGACGAGTGGGTCATCACTGGCCAGAAGGTCTGGAACACGCTTGCCCACCTCGCCAGCCGCGGAATGCTTGTCGCCCGCACCGACCCCAACGCGCCGAAGCACAAGGGACTCACCTACTTTGCGCTCGATATGCACGCCCCCGGCGTTGAAGTTCGTCCGCTTCGTCAGATGACAGGTGAAGCGGAATTTAACGAGGTGTATCTCACAGAAGTACGAGTCCCCGATTCCGACCGCATCGGTGATGTCGGTGAAGGCTGGCGCGTCTCAATGACCACGCTCGCAAACGAGCGAACGACAATCGGTGGTGGCGGTGGCGGAGTCCCCCAGCGCGGCTCGGGAGCGATCGCTGAAGCCCTTCGTCTTTGGGCCGACGATTCATCAGCGCACACCGCAGTCACACGAGATCGACTCATGCAACTGTGGATTTCGGCAGAGGTTTTGCGGCTCACAAATATTCGCGCCTCACAGAACCGACGTATTGGAAACCCCGGACCAGAGGGTTCGATTGCCAAATTGCAGTTCGCCGAGGTCAATAAGGACATCTACGAGTTCTGCGTTGAATTGCTCGGAGCCAAAGCTCTCGTCGGTTACGACTACACGATGGTCAGGTCAGACAACATTGGACTCACTGGCCCGCCTGGGACCTCTCGCAAAATGTTCCTACGATCACGTGCGAACTCCATCGAGGGCGGAACTTCGGAAATTCAGCGAAATATTCTTGGTGAGCGAGTGCTCGGACTTCCTGGAGAACCTCGTGTCGACAAAGAACTTCCCTGGATCGATGTTCCCCGAAACTAAGAAGCCCTCTTGAGAGTCTCACTCGACATTCCAACCGACGCGACCTCCTATGCGTTTTCGCATGACATTCGTGTTCGCTTTGCCGAAACCGATGCCATGGGTGTGGCTCATCACTCGTCGTACATCGCGTGGCTCGAAGTCGCGCGCGTTGAGTTTCTGCGCTCTCTTGGAACTCCGTACCCGGAGATACGCGCTCAGGGCGTTGACCTTGCTGTCCTAGAACTCTTTATGAACTACCGGGTATCGGCACGGTTCGACGATCTCGTCACTGTTCACACACGAGTGTCGAAACTGAAAGGTGCAACCTTTCAGATGGACTACCTGCTTCGCGTCGAGGATCAGATCAGCGCTTTGGGTACAACTGTCCACGGGGTCGTCGACCCTGAAGGTCGTGCTACCCGCATGCCCACCTGGCTTCGAGAGCTCCTCGAAGGGGCCTAAGGCTCAGTCTCTGAAGACTGGCTTCCGGCCTTCCGCGCGGGCAGCGACTGATTCATCCCAGTTCTTTGTTGTGAGCCGCACATAAAGCTGTGCAGTCATTTCATTGCGCATATGTGAGCGGAAACTTGTCGATTCGAGGCCACCCAGAATCATCTTCTTCGTGAGCTCAATTCCTACTCGGCTAAGACCCGCTATCTGATCTGCGATTTCGATGGCCGTGTTGAGAAGCTCCGACCGGGCAACGACTCGGGATACAAGGCCGGCGCGCTCAGCTTCCTCTACGCCCATGTCCCGGCCGGTCAACATCAATTCACTCGAGCGACCCGCTCCGATGATTCTCGGGAGAATAAAACTCAGCCCGAGCTCAGTAGCAGTAAGTCCGTTGTTGATTCCGGCAGCGCGGAAATATGCCTCGTGTGAAGCAACACGGATATCGCATGCTGCGGCTAGACAGAGACCTCCACCAATGGCGGCACCATTGATCGCGGCAATGACTGGCTGCGGCATATCTTGAATTCCCAAGATGATGTCATCGAGCAACTTGCCGGCTCGCTGTGCAATAACTGTGGGGGTCAAACCCTCAATATGAGGAATGGTTCCCGACACTTTCTGATCGGCTCCGGAACAGAATCCCTCTCCGGCCCCGGTGATGATGACGGCTCTGGTGTCGTTGTCGTGGGCTACTTCCTCGAGCGTTTCCTTCAAGGGCAGCATCACGTCAAAGGCCATTGCGTTCATACGCTCAGGGCGATTCAACGTGATGACGGTGACACGCGGATTTGGCTTTTCGATCACGACAAAAGACACAGTTCCCCCTCAAAATACTCCGGATGAAGGCACCCTAGCCATCAATTACCCGCTTCATTCAGGGGATGTGGCGTAGAACCCCGCCGGGATGCACGGACTCAGCCCTGCAAACCGGTAACGTCAATCACGGCCTCAGCGAAGCCCGACCATGAATTTGTCGATGCCGTCTGCTCAGACTCGGCGCGACTCTCCAGTATGAAACAACCAGTTCGGCGGCACTACGTCGACAAAGGAGGCCCCATATGGGTGCCCAGAGAACAAGCTTCGAAAAACTTCAACGTGACCGAAACAAGAAGGCAAAGCAAGCCCTGAAGCGAGAACGTCGTCAAACCGGCGAAACGGGAATTGGTGAAGACGGCGAAGAAATCCTCGTCGAACTCAGCACTGAAGGCGAGTTGTCGGCTGCAGAACTGCTTGCGCAGATCGAACTCATCCACAAACAACTCGATGACAAAGTCATCGACTTTGACGAGTTCGAAGAACGGAAGATTGACCTCATGTCTCGTCTTCCGATTGATTGATTCACTCCAAGTAGTGATCGCGAAGCGCAGAGAGTCTTTCGATACATTCGCGCGCGCAGTCTTCAATAACTTTCGCTACTGGCTCGACAGCGTTGATTCGTCCAGCGACCGCGCCGCTCAGAGCGAGCGCTGAATCCATATCGCCGCCGAAATACAATTCTTGATGGCGCGCCATGTGCTCCATCGCGTTACTCGTGACATCGAATTCAAGCGCGTTGCTTCTTTCGGTTCGGAGCACTCGCAATGATGGTGCCGCATGTCGGTTAAGTAGAACCGTGTCTGTTTCACGAGCAGCGACGATCGCTTGCTTCCAATTGTCATGGATCGGTGATTCGACTGTCGCCACCATCCGAGTGCCCATCTGAACGGCTTCAGCTCCTAGCGCAAACGCCGCGGCCATCGTTCGACCATCGACAAAGCCTCCCGCAGCGATAATCGGAACATCGACTTTTGAAGCAACCAACGGCAGAAGAACCATTGTTGAGACGTCGCTGGGATTCTTGAATCCACCGCCTTCTGAGCCTTCAACAACGAGTCCGTCCACCCCGGCATCAACTGCTTTTTGCGCAGCCCGAAGCGTCGGGATCACATGGAACACTGTGAGTCCAGCATCTTTCAACTGCGTCGTGTACGTACGCGGATCGCCTGCCGATGTGATGACAAAGCGCACGCCTTGCTCTACGACGAAATCGACGATTGATGGATCGCGCACAAATGCCTGCGCGATGTTCACTCCAAATGGTCGGTCGGTGAGATCGGCCATCTTTGTGATCTCTTCACGAATGGCAGCGAGATCCCCAGACGACGTCTCAATGATTCCCATGGCCCCAGCATTTGAAACCGCCGACGCCAACTGTGCTCTAGCGATGTAACCCATCGGCGCCTGCACGATTGGGATCTCGATACCCAATAGTTCAGTTATGCGGTTCTTGAACATGGCCACGACTCTCTCACTCTGCACGAGGGCGCAATTACCTTGTCGCCCGGCGACTCAGACTGGTTCGTAGATTTCGTAGACGAGCTTGCCGCCTTCGCCGACCTGGCCGCGGCCGAACAAGTGAAGTGCGTTGAGCCACCGATAGCGCTCGTCGCCCGCCTCAAACTCCATGCCGACATAGACCGGGGTCTTACCCATCCCGGCCGACCAATCGGCTCGACCCTTGTACGCCAGGTAGACCGGAACGCCATCATCGGTCATGAGGGTCATCCGAATGTCGAAGGTTCCGACTCCTTGAGCGTCGATCGCAAGCCAGTCGGCAGCGGCGCTCCCGACAAGACTCGCATTCAGCCGTGGACCCTCGATCCGGGCCTCGTTTATCTCTTGAACGATTCGGGTACCCGCAGGCGTCGCACCAAGCATGTAGAGGCCATCTGAGGCAACGGCAAGGGTCAGTGTGGCAAAAGGTCGCAGTTCCATCTGTTGATCATTCCATGTGGGGGCGCCCTCGGGAGCGCCATTGCGGCCAAGACCTGCCTCGTGAACCCGCCCAAAGGCCGTCGATTCGTTCTATTCGCCCCGGCGTGGGAGCGTGGAGGCCGGCCAGAGCGGTCGAGGAGCGCATCTCATGGATCAACCGACCGACAACACAACCTTCGCCGATCTGGCACTTCGGCCTGAATTAGTCGAAGCCCTCGCCAGTCTTGGGTACGAAGAACCCACCCCTATCCAGCGTGAGTCCATCCCCCCGCTCATCGCCGGGCAGGACCTTTTGGGCCAGGCCGCCACAGGTACCGGAAAAACCGCAGCGTTTGCGTTGCCGATGCTTCAGAACCTCGATCCGGACAATCGTTCGAAGAATCCAACAGGTCTCATCCTTGTACCCACCCGCGAACTCGCGATGCAGGTCTCCGAAGCCGTGCACAAATACGGCCGAGCCCTTGGTGCTCGAGTTCTCCCCATCTACGGCGGACAACCAATCGGCCGACAGCTTCAAGCCCTAGGTCGCGGTGTCGACGTTGTTGTTGCAACACCCGGTCGGGCCGTCGACCACATCAAACGCGGAACGATTCCGCTCAAGGACATCGTGATGGTTGTTCTCGATGAAGCCGATGAAATGCTTGACATGGGCTTCGCCGAAGACCTCGACGCGATCCTTGGCGCACTGCCCGACACACGCCAGACCGTTCTTTTCTCCGCCACAATGCCCAAGCGCATCGAATCGCTTGCTCGTCGTCATCTGACAAATCCCACAACGATTCGCATCGAAGCTCCGGTCGTCGCAAAGGGCGATGCTCCGAAGGTGCGTCAACTCGCATTCATCGTGCCCCGCTCCCATAAGTCCGCCGCACTCGGTCGCATTCTTGACGTCGAGTCCCCCACCGCAGCGATCGTGTTCTGCCGAACTCGCCACGAGGTCGATCAACTCACCGAAACGCTCAATGGACGCGGCTACCGCGCCGAAGCTCTCCACGGCGGCATGAACCAAGAAGGACGAGACCGAGTTATGGCTCGGGTTCGAAGTGGCAACGCTGACCTACTCATCGCCACTGATGTCGCCGCTCGTGGCCTCGATATCGACCATCTCACCCATGTGGTCAATTACGACGTGCCTTCGGCCCCAGAGTCCTATGTGCATCGAATCGGCCGAGTTGGACGAGCTGGGCGCGAAGGCGTCGCCATTACCCTCGCCGAACCTCGTGAGCATCGATTGCTCGAAAACATTCAACGCGTCACCGGCGACAAGATCGCGATCGAGAAGGTCCCGACGATCTCTGATCTCCGCAATCGGCGCATGGAACTCACCCTCGGAACGTTGCGCGAAACATTGCTTGACGACGATCTCGATCGTTATCGATCGATTGTCGAATCACTCACCGATGAGTTCGATCTCTTCGACGTTGCTCTCGCTGCCGTGAAACTCACCCACGAAAGCACCACCGGCAAAGAAGACGAAGTGGAAATTCCCGAGGTCGAGATCCGCCGTTCAAAGGATCGTAAGAACGACCGCCCCGATCGCGACGGTCGATCTGGTCGATCCGAGCGTGGGGAACGCGGAGAACGAGGCGACTACGAAAAGAAGGGGAAGAAGGGGAAAGACCGCTCGATCGGCGTCGATTCGACCCGACTCTATTTCCCGATCGGTCGATCCTCGCAAATCCGCCCAGGCGATCTCGTCGGTGCAATCACCGGTGAAACCGGTCTTGCCGGCAAACAAATCGGATCGATCGAGATCGGCGACAAGTTCTCGCTCGTTGAAGTGCCAGAGAAGTCGGCCGACGACATCATCAAAGCGATGAAGAAGACTACCATCAAGGGGCGCAAGGTTGTCCCCCGTCGCGAGCGCTTCGAGCGCTTCGAACGCTGACCAATCACGCGTGCGCTCCCGTACGCTTTCGTCATGACCGACGACCTCGTTCTACAGACCGTCCCCCTCGGCCTGCATTGGCCCACCGTTGATCCGTTTCTTTTCTGCGCGCATCACAACGATTCGTATCCATCTGGGAATGAGCAGCTAGGTCCGAATGCTTCGCTTGACGGACGCAACATCGGAATGGATTTCGAAGGCATCGATGGTTGGCGCATGTATCACGGTGATGTCGTTCCTGGTTTTCCTCAACACCCGCATCGGGGTTTCGAAACAATCACGTACGTGCGTGAAGGAATCTGCGATCACTCAGATTCGCTCGGAGCCACAGCGCGCTTTGGTGAAGGCGATGTGCAGTGGCTTACGGCCGGAGCAGGGATCGTCCACTCGGAAATGTTTCCGCTGCGAGACCAAGTCAACCCCAACCCTCTTGAGTTGTTTCAGATCTGGCTAAACCTTCCCGCTGCCGACAAGATGGCCGAACCATATTTCACAATGCTCTGGTCCGATCAGATGCCGAAGGTTCGACGAACCGACGCCAACGGACGTTCCGCCGAAGTTGTCGTTATTGCCGGAGAATTCGAAAGCGTGTCGCCGTTGGCTCCTCCCCCAGATTCTTGGGCATCGAAACCTTTGGCCGACGTCGCTGTCTGGCACCTCCACCTCGAACCCGGCGCTTCGCTTGAGCTACCGGTGGCTCGCTCAGCAGAGACCATTCGTACGCTGTATGTCTTCGACGGCCAAGGCGTGCGGATTGGCAACTCCGAACTTGATCGTGACACAGGGTCAGTTCTGCGAAGCGATATTTCCCTGACTCTTTTCTCCGAAGGCGGCGCCGACTGTCTCGTCCTTCAAGGCCGTCCCATCGGTGAACCTGTTGCCCAGCAGGGCCCCTTCGTCATGAACGATGACGCCGGACTTCGTCAGACCTTCCTTGACTTTCAACGCACCGGGTTTGGCGGTTGGCCCTGGCCCGTCGACGGACCTGTGCACCCTGTCGACCACTCTCAATTCGCTCGTCATCCCGATGGTCGTCTCGAAGAACCGTCCTAACAACGCGTCACTGCCCCCAGAACCGGTAGCGTCCGGCGATGGAAGCGCTCTCAGCGCTGCCGCTCCGGGGGGAGACATGGCACACGACACGAGGCCCGACATCGACCTGCTCGACGGGGAGTGGTACGCCCAGCAGCCCTATGAGCAGTGGGAATGGATGCGAGAGAATGCTCCCGTGTACTGGGATGAGCCCAATCAGGTTTGGGGCATCACCCGCTACGACGACGTGCTCGCCATCGAGAAGGACGCGAAAACGTTCTCATCTCATCGTGCTCCGCGTCCGCATGGAGAACCACTCCCCATGATGATTTCCATGGACAATCCCGAGCATCAGCGTCGGCGATCGTTGGTCAATCGAGGATTCACTCCGAAGAAGGTGCAGGGCCACGCCGAAACAATCCGCGCCATCTGCACGAACCTCATCGACAACGTTCAGGCCAAAGGCGAGTGCGATTTCGTCTGGGATATCGCCGCTCCTCTCCCCTTGCTCCTAATTGCCGACATGCTCGGTTTCGAACCCGATGCGTACGACGATCTCCTACGTTGGTCCGACGACATGATCCGCGGCACCACCGGGACTCCGACACCCGAAGTGCAGTTGGAAGCCATGAATGCCGGAATTCAGTTTCGCGAGTATCAACTGCAAGTCATCGCCGACCGCCGTTCGCGTCCCCCGCAAGATGACCTCATCAGCACGCTCGTCCATGCTGAGATTGATGGCAATCGACTCGACGACGAGTCAATCGTGAGTGAGACCCTTCTCATCCTCATCGGTGGCGATGAAACAAGCCGTCACGTCATCACTTGCGGAATGCTCGCGTTGCTCGAGTTTCCCGATCAGCGAGACATTTTGACGAAATCGCCTGAGCTCATCGAGACCGGAGTCGAAGAACTCCTCCGATGGGTGTCGCCCATCAAGAACATGGCGCGCACAGTCACCGCACCCGTTGAACTCCGGGGTCAATCGCTGCGAGAAGGCGATCAGGTGATGTTGTTTTACCCATCGGCAAATCGTGACAAGCGGATATTCAACAATCCCGACCAACTCGATGTTCGCCGGAATCCCAACCCTCACCTTGCCTTTGGTTTTGGGCCGCACTTCTGCCTCGGCGCATCGCTTGCCCGCCTCGAACTGACAATCATGTTCGATGAGGTGCTGCGACGTCTCCCAGATATTTCCTTGGCTACGAACGAACCTCTTGAATTTCGCGCTTCGAATTTCATTAGCGGGCCCGAATCAATGCCTGTCAGATTCACCCCAACTCACTGATCACGGAGAAACACAATGGACTTTCATCCTGATGAAGTGCGCGCCGCGTACGACAACTTTGTTGCAGTTGGCGACAGTGGCGACTGGAACGCCTGGGCTGACCTCCATACGGTCGATGGCCTTTGGGTCGAACATCATCTCGGCACATTCCGCGGGCGTGAAGCCATACGGACCGCAATTGTCGACGTCATGGCACAAGCCCCTTCCACAATGGAATTTCCTATTGAGTGGGTTGTCATCAACGGCAATCGAGTCGTGTACTACCCGTGGCAGGTGCTCCCTCACCCCACCGGTGGAGAACCGTTCCGGTTCAGTTGCATCACAATCCTCGAATACGCAGGCGACGGTCAGTTCTCGTATCAAGAAGACGTGTACAACCCATCGGAAGGCGAGCGCGTGTTTGGGGAGTGGATCGCCGCCGGCGGTCGCTTACCCGGAATGGATTGATGCTTAGCGAATGACCGTGATGCCGGCCGCTTGAGCGGCGCGGCCGTACCAGTCCGCCAAAGACTCGACGGTCTCATGGGCATTGAGCCCGCTCGGATTCGGAAGGATCCAAAGTTCGGCGCCCTCGAAGCCGTCACGAGAAGGTCCCACGGCAACCTTGGCGTTACCGAATGCTTGTCGATAAGCGGTCACACCGAGGACCGCAACAACATTCGGCTTGCGCTCTCGCACCAGCGCTCGAAGTGACTCGCCACCATCGAGAAGTTGTTGTTTCGATAATTCATCTGCTCGCGCCGTAGCAATCGGGCAGATATTCGAAATACCGATTCCCTTGGTTACGAATTCCGATCGCGTCTGATTAGGAAGTCCGCATGACGCATCCACTTCGACGGAGGTAATTCCTGCCCGATACAGCGCTGGCCAAAACCGATTACCGGGGCGGGCGAAATGCGCGTTGACTGCAGCAGTCCATAACCCAGGATTAATTCCCACAAAGAGCAGATTCAGGTTTGGCGGCAAAAGATCATCGACGGTCAATCCTTGAAACGTCGCCAGTTCTGCTTTTGTGGGACGTCGGCCAACAATGAACCTGTTTTTTGAAGTCACGTATTCCTAGAACGTGGCGACATCTGTCGATGACAGTTTGCGGTGTTCGATGCCCGCAAAACCGTCGGACGCGGTGTAGGTGTCTTCTCCGGTGAAGAGTCCATCGGGCCCAATGGGCCAAAGAACACACATACGCGCTTCGTAGAGATAAAATGCTGAAGGATCGTCAATCGGAAAACCACGAGCGGCAAGCGTTGTGCCGGGATAGGCCATCCGCATGAGACCCTCGGTCACAATGCAGTGCCGATCGACGACTAACCACTCGGTTTCAAGTTGAAGTTTCTCGGCACCTGACGCAGCAAAGTCCTCGTAGAACTTCTGCACTGCAGACTTTCCGACCACATCGCCGGCTCCGTTCGGAATCGAATGCATGTGATAGTGCGCATGCTCAGAAACCGTCGCCATGAGCTTTTCCATGTCAAGCGAGGCTTCAGCCAATTGGTGTTGCAAGAGCATCTCTAGATTGCGACGCAGCAGTGGATCGGTTTCGGTTGCGAGGCGCTCCTCAACCTTGGCCCATGTGACTCTTTGATCGATGACAGTCATGTCCCCTCCTGCGCTGTTGTGCCACCTTTGTAGCCGACGCGAAGCACTACATCCCGAGTTTCTCTATACGCACGGGCAATCCAGACGCTCGGGGCATAGCGGTAAGCGAGTCGACGTCATCTGAAAAACTCGTCAACGTCCCCGTGAGAGATCCGGGATGGCCATGAGTAACCGACAGGACCCCGGGTCGAATCGCGTCATCGATCGAAACAGTGGCCACGAGCGATCCGAAGGCGCTCGACACCGCGACCCAATCACCAGTGACGACCTGCCGCTCTCTAGCTTCGTCAGGGTGGATCAAGACCACCGGCTCGTCACCTGAGCCGGCGAAACGAACCGAATTGCTCCAGGCCGATTCGCGACGAGGGACGAGCACGAGTCCAAGTTCCGGTCCTTGATGCTGTGCGAGACGGTCACAGAACGCCTCCGGAGCAATCGACCAACAACCATCGTGGGTCATGCGCTCTCGTACCCATCCATACTCGGGGTCGAGATTCACTCCGTGGGGACCGGCCTCAATGACGTCATCGGGCTCGAACGGTCCGTGACCAAGAAGCCCTCTCAGGATCGTCTCGTCGGAGAGCGCATCGAGCGGTGCGCCCCCGAACATGGGCCGTTCAGAACGAGCGGCCAGGGAACCAAGGATCCACCAGACCGGCCGCCGCTCCGCAACGGGTTCAACAACTGCAGGTGTGAATTGCATGCCCGAACGAAACGCCACTTGCTCAGCAAGAGCAAGGTCGGCGCGCTCGAGTTGTCCAGTGGCGGGAAAGACGTGTGTTGCCAGATCGCATAACTCGCTCTCAGCAACATCGATAACGACCAAGGCATCGAGCAACGCAACGGCCTGACGGAAGCGATCGGGTTCAGGGAAGGCAGACAGCGGATTTCCGCCCGTAATCACCAACACCTTCAGTCGACCTGCCTCGATTTCGTCAACGAGTGCCGCCACGGGCATCTGCCCTGCAACGCGCGAGAGATCTGGTCGCGATTTCGGACCATCGAGTGGAGGTGTTCCAGGACGAACCGGTGAAAGTTGGTTGACAACGCCGCGATTGAAGCGCATTCCCCCAATCGCATCGAGGGAATCGGTCATCGCAAGCAGAACCCATCGAAGCCATTCAACGAGGATGCCATCGAGTGACATCGTGGAACCAGTTCCACAGAACATCGCGACGTGGCCGTGGCGTTCACGAAGGTCAGCAACAAGTCGAATGAGTTCCGAGCGGTCACAACCAGTAGCCACAGCCGCTGCATCGAGAGTAAACGGAAGAACTGCGTTGGCAAGGCGTGTGACCTCGTGGTCGCGACACGATCGTGCGAGCGCATCCATGCAGCGTTCATCTTCGATTAGTTCGCGAACCAGCGCGGCCAACAAGATGACATCAGAGCCAGGCCGGACAGAGAGATGCTCGTCGGACAGCGCAGCCGATTCGGTGCGTCGAGGATCGATGGTCCAAATCCTGCCGCCCGCTGCTTGGTTCTCGCGCAGCCTCCGCACAGGATCGGCCAGCGTGGTTCCATAGCCGTGCGAAACAACCGGGTTAGTTGCGAGTAACAGCAAAAGACGCGAATGCTGAGGTTCCCATACCGGGTTGAGCATTGGATGACCAGCGATTTGTTCAGCGGCCACCAGAACCGGAGCATTGTCAACTGTCGCTGCTGTGTAGAACGACGTGCTTCCGACAGAACCCATCCACATCCCACACGAGACTTGGCCAGCAGAGTCGTACGCCAAACCCGTTGCAAGGTAGAGCGCAATCGCATCGGCACCATCGATTGACGAGACTCCCGAAAGGATTCCAGCGAGATCGTCGAGAGCGTTCTCCCATTCGACCTCAGCTCCCCTCACTCGAGGAGCATTGAGACGAGTAGAGCCGTGATGCCATTGCGGAAGGGCGCGACCTTTTTCGCAGGTGTATCCGCGTGAGATCGGGTGATCGATGTCGCCACGGACCTTCACGACCGACTCGCCCTCAATCGTGACGGTGATTCCACAGGCAGCGGCGCAGATTCGACAATACGAACGTTGCTCTGTCACTGGGTGAACTCAGCGCTCATCAAGAATCGAGGGATCGGCACGCAATTCCAATCGTGCCATTGCTTCCCAGAATCCGATGAATCCGTTTCCGTCGTTGCTCCGACCTCGTTCAAGCCACCAATCTGGAACTACCGACTCCTTACGTCCACCTGCTGCCCGGATATGCCACGCCCTCTGACAGCGCTGCTCAAGCGCGACTGCACGCTGATGAACAGCTCGAATCGTCGAGCCGAGTACAAACACCCCATGCCCGCCAAGCAGGGCAAGGTTTGCATCGCCCATTGCAACCACGGCATCACGAGCGGCCGACGAATTGTCTACGCCGCCGCCGTACTCATCGATCAAGATCAGTTCTCCGCCACCGCCGAGCCCCGAGCTTTGGTCATAAACCGGAGGGATCTCGCCCATATCGGCCCACACGGTTCCGTACAGCGGATGGCTATGCATTGCGACACCAACATCTTCACGAAGTTTGTGCAGTTCAAGGTGCAAAGGAATCCCAAGCGGCGCTGGCCAGTCCCCTTCAATAACCTTTCCGTCGAGATCTATCCGAATGAGTTGCGAAGGCCGCAATTCATCCCATGTGATGAACCACGGATTACAGAGCAAGGTCCCGTCGCCCATGTTGACCGTGATGTGCCCAGCGAGATGATCGGCGTATCCCTCTCGCCAGAGTGCACGAGCGAGCAACACGAACTCCTGGCGGAGCGTGAGGTCAGGAAGCAACTGATCTGGTGTCGGCGTGAAATTCATTTCAATCCCCCATGCTGGTGAGTGGCTCCTGCGTAGGAATTTTCGGCCCCTCACATCTGTAGTCCCCCGACACTAGAGTCCGCCCATGCGATTTACAGGGAAACGAGTCTTTGTCACTGGTGCAGCCGCAGGAATCGGCGAGGCCACCGTCCAACTCTTCCGTGAGGAGGGTGCAAACGTGGTCGGTGTCGACATCGCCGAGGCTCCAGGGATCGGACATTGCGATGTGTCTGATCCATCTTCAGTGACCGCAGCGATGGACGCCGCAATCGAAGAACTGGGCGGTCTGGACATCCTCGCCAACGTGGCTGGCGTCAACTGGTTTTCGAAGGTTGACGACATCACGCTTGAACTTTGGAACCGTCATCTGGCGGTCAACCTCACTGGCCCCATGCTTGTCACTCAGGCAGCTCTTCCCCATCTGCGAACTTCAAAAGGAAACATTGTCACTGTCGGATCAATTTCCGGCCTCCAAGGTCAGCCCTACAACTCTTCGTACTGCGCCTCAAAGGCAGGCCTCATCATGTTCATGAAGGCACTCGCCGTTGAACTTGCCGTCGACGGCATTCGTGTGAATCTTGTCTGTCCTGGCGGCGTCGATACCGCTATGAGCACCAATGCGCTTTCCAACGTCAAAGGTGACATCGACTTCTCCCATTTCCCAAAGATGATGGGGGTGCTGCCGGGGATGATGCCTCCGATCAAGATCGCCGAAGCACTCGCCCATCTCGCTTCCGACGCGGCGAGCACAACAACCGGCGCATCGCTCGTCGTCGACAACGGAACACTTTGGTAATGGATCACTCGTCAGATCTCGATCAGATCCACCAGCTCAAGGCGCGCTATTTCCGCCTAATGGACACGAAAGATTGGGACGGGCTTCGCGAGGTCTTCACAACGGACGTGCGTATCGATACGACGGTGGACAGCGGTACCGTCATCGATGGCATCGACGCCTACTTGCCCTTTTTAATTTCCCAGATCGGCGACGTCACCACAGCCCATCATGGCCATATGCCAGAAATTACCGTTGTCGATGAAAACACTGCGACGGGAATCTGGGCGATGGAAGACGAACTGTGGTGGCCGGAAGGCAGTCCGATCAAGTATCTCCACGGCTACGGCCACTACCACGAGACTTATGTGCGAACGACCGCCGGCTGGAAGATCAGCTCACTCAAGCTGACCAGGCTTCATCGCGTTTTTGAGTTCGCCGACCCCGCCTGACCCTTCCTGAGCAGTTCCTGCGTTCAGGACTTTGGCTTTCGCCAACGCGTACTCATCATCGGATAACGCACCAGATCCATGGAGTTCACGTAAGTCCTTCAATTGATCGACGTGAGATCCATGCGAGTCATGTTTGAATCGCGAGGTTATTCCTGCCCACGCTGTCGATGCTGCAGTTCCCAGCCGGCTGGAATCGACACCGAGATGCGCGCCGGGAAATTCGCGGAGTGAACGACGCCGGAGGATCTCAAGTCCGAACCCAACGAGAACGGTGAGCGCTAGCAGCGACCACCGTGTCCTGAACGCCGGAGACGGGACAATGAGTAGAACCAGGACATAGAGAACGAATGCTCCAGCCCAGAACACAATCTGGTCGGCGTTGAACAACGGAGCCAGTGAACGACGAGCCCACGTAGCGAGACGACTTGGACCGATAAGCACCATTCCAAGCACGATCACCGCACCCCAAGTGATCAAGAGCCACGCCGTGTTGAAGAGGAGTTCTGAAAGGACTCCGAAGATGAACTTTCCGGCAAGGCTGTATTGCGGGTCAGTAATGATTGAGGCCACATAGTTTCCGCTCACCCGGCGCATAGTCGTCAGTATCAGTCCGACGACAATGACTGACCACCCGACATTCCGAAGTGTGAGTCGGCGGCGACCGCGCGCCAGCCAAACGGCAAGCAGATACATCACGATGATCAGAACAAACAGAATCGGTCCGAGGACATTGACGACCTTCACTGCTGTCTGAAGTGAAGCCAACGAACTGGATTCAAAGATTGTGATCTGACCGACGCTGGCCGGGATTTTGTCCATCACGGAAGAAGGAATTCCAAGGTCCGTCCCTACGATCCGAACGATCTCGCCAATATCAAGCGTGACCTTGCCGTCACTCGTTGATCCGATTCGGGTCTTATCTTCAAGAACATTCACAAGCGCCTGATGCGCCTTCTCATTAACGGTGTGCCAGACCTTTTTCACACGGTCGGTCGAAAGGATCTTCTGCACCGCTGTTGATGCCGGTGCTTGAAGCCCCGCCGCAAGAGGAGCGGCTAAGCCCTTCAAGCTGTCAGGAAGTTCATCAGCCAGAGCACCCTTCACGTCGACGCTCGAATAAATCTCATCCACGATGTATGTCGCCAGCGCAGCCTGCACCTTTGGATCAGCGAGGATCTTGTCGCTCGCAGCTACCCACTTCGGAGTGCTGAGCACCTGTCGCTTCACCCACACGTCAGCGGCCGTGCCAAAGAGAAGAACTGATGCCACCAAGATGAGCAGCACAACGCCGATACATCGCCCGCGTCCAGCGGAGTTCTTCTTCGCCGCGGCGGTCTCGTTTTCAGATCCAGATGAAGTCGATGTCATGCGTAGAGTCTGCCTTCCCGGTCCCCACGGACCGGGGACGCTGGCCGCCTCGTATTTCAGGCAGTTACCAGCACCAAAATCTGGCACCACCTGCCTCTCGATCGACCTCAGGCAGGGGTGAACTCAATGTCGATTCGATCGTAGGCACGGGTGAAGGTTGCGCCAAGAATCTTCGATTCCGACCCTGGAGTGAGCTTCCAATCGGGGATCCGGCGCAGAAGTTCTTCGAACATGACCCTGATCTCAATTCGAGCCAACGAGGATCCCAAGCAGAAATGCGTGCCAAATCCAAACGCGACATGGTGGTTATGGGTTCGCGTCACATCGAAAACTTCTGCTTGCTCGAACACTGACTCGTCACGATTCGCCGAGGCGTACATCAGAAGAAGTTGATCGCCCTTCTTAATGTTCTTTCCGCGAAATACATGGTCCTCGGTTGCAGTGCGGCGCATATTAAGAATCGGTGTCACCCATCGTATGAACTCTTCAACTCCGGTCTCACCGAGAAGGTCCGGGTTGTCGATTAATAGTTGCCGTTGCTCCGGATTAAGCGCGAGCTCGCGGATAATCGAACCAATCACCGTTCGGGTGGTCTCTGCACCACCATCCAGAAGCAGCAAACACTCGGAGATAATTTCTCCGTCTGACCAGCGATGGCCATCGACTTCGGTGTTCGCCCAAATAGTGATGAGATCGTCTTTCGGCTCCTTTCGACGTTCCGCGATGAGTTCGATCGTCGCTGCCGCGAATTCCATGATGGCGTTCGTCGAAAGTTCCGAGAACGCAGCCGGAGTCCCGTCGGGAGGGTTCTGCCCTGATTCGTACATCGTCACTTCTGACCACTCGCGCAACTTTGGCCAGAGTTCGCGCGGGAACCCAAGTTTATCTCCGATCAAAATCGCCGGGAGTGGCGAAGCCAGAGACTCGATTGCTTCACACCTTCCAGAGCTTGCGACATCGTCGATGAGTTCATTCACGATGCTGCGGATCCTCCCTTCGATCTGCTTGACCGCACGTGGCGTGAACTGACGGGCCACCAACATCCGCTGCTGCTGATGCTCCGGGTCGTCGCGATTAATCATCGAGGTGTCGTCGCGTTGGTCGGTCGCCGGACGGGAACCGTCAACCGATGTGTACAACTTCCAGTTCTTCTCGACTTCAACGATGTCCTCGTACCGAGAAATTCCCCAGATGCGATGGGTAGCGTCCCAGAACACCGGATCATTCGCGCGCAGCCATCGATACGCAGCCCAGGGATCGACGTAGAACTGCGGATCAAGCAGGTTCACATAGGGAGTTTCTGTTGCGGTCATCGCCCCTCCTAAAAGACTTTCAATGCCTAGTCATGAGTCTTGCCTAGAACCGTGTCCTAGGAAACACCTTCCGACCTGGCCGTGGTTACTTGCTTGCCAGCCGCATCGACACTTGACTGATGAGCACGTGGTTCACGTTGGACACGAAATCAGGGGGACGCATGCCATCGTCAAGGCCAGCCGAATCAGGATCCACTGATGTTCTTGTTATCGGTGCTGGGTTTGCTGGTCTCTACATGCATCATCGCTTACGTGCCATGGGACTGCAGTCTGTGGGCATCGAAGCGGCAGGAGATGTTGGCGGAACTTGGTGGTGGAATCGCTACCCCGGCGCCCGTTGCGACATCCGCTCGCTCGACTACTCCTTCTCGTTTGACCCTGATCTTGAGCAGGATTGGGACTGGTCTGAGAAATACGCAACACAACCGGAAATTCTTTCGTATGTGAACCACGTTGCTGATCGGTTCCAGCTTCGAAGCGATATTCGATTCAGCACCCGCATGACCAGTGCAACCTGGGACTCAACAGATCAGAACTGGGTAGTCGAGACCGACCACGGCGACCACTGGACGTCACAATTTCTCGTAATGGCGGTCGGCGCACTGTCTGCGGCAAAGGACCCCGAGATCGCAGGCATTGATTCGTTCGCTGGACAGATACTGCACACCTCGCACTGGCCTCACGATGGTGTCGATCTCACCGGCAAACGCGTCGCTGTCATTGGCACAGGATCTTCCGGCGTTCAGAGCATCCCGCTTCTCGCAGAACAGGCGGCGCAACTCACCGTCTTCCAACGAACACCAAATTTCGCCGTCCCCGCCCAGAACTCGCCGCTCGATGCCGAAGAAGTAGCGACATTGAAACGTCGGTATCGCGAACACAGAGCCGACCAGCGCGTTTCTTTCGGCGGAGTTGTGGGCCCTCAACCCGAGCAGTCAGCTCACGAGGTTGAGGCTGACGAGCGTCTGCGCCGATTCGATGCAATATGGGACGAAGGTTTCTTGTTTGGTTTCCTTGGTTCGTTCAACGACGTCATGATCGATCCAGTTGCCAATGCAGTCGTCGCCGACTACCTGCGTGATCGAATTCGGTCGATCGTGACTGACCCAGTCACCGCCGAACTTCTCTGCCCTAAGTCGTACCCAGTCGGTGCGAAGCGGCTTTGCCTTGATACCGGCTACTTCGAAACCTACAACCGCTCCAATGTGACCCTCGTCGATCTGCAATCAACACCGATCACGCAGATCGTCGAAAGCGGCATCGAAACGACCGACACCCTCCATGAATTCGATGCGATCGTGTTTGCTACCGGCTTTGACGCAATGACCGGACCGCTACTGAATCCACTGATCGTTGGCGAGCAGGGTCAAACGTTACGAGAGGAATGGGCTGCTGGTCCTCGCACGTACCTCGGTATTGCGTCTCACGGCTTTCCGAACCTGTTCATGATCACCGCGCCAGGTAGCCCGTCGGTCATGACGAACATGATCGTGAGCATTGAGCAGCACGTTGAATGGGCCACCGATGCGATGGCCTGGATGGCCGACCATCAGTTTCGAGCAATGAATGCCGACCATGATTCACAAGAGGCTTGGGTTGCCCACGTCAATGAGATCGCGAATTTCACACTTTTCCCACAAGGGAACTCTTGGTATCTCGGTGCCAATGTGCCGGGCAAACCACGGGTGTTTATGCCCTATATCGCCGGCGTTGGCCCCTACCGCGACATTTGCGACGGCGTCGCGAGCGACAACTACCGAGGCTTCACATTCCACGAGTAATGGAACTCGCGGTGACGCGCGGCCGAACGATTTACGGGATTCGACCGAAACCTGATGGCGGGTTGCCGGTCCACCAGTCGAGCGGCGTAATGGCAACGCCGTGTGCGGTGTGGATCATCTGTCCGCCGCCAATGTAGATAGCAACGTGTTGTGAACCTGTGTGGCCACCGCTGCCCTGGGGATCCCAAAAGACCAAGTCGCCAGGTTGAAGCTGCGACTCGGAGATGCGAACTGTGGCGTTGTACATCGCCCCGCTGTAATGCGGAAGCGAAATTCCAACCTGCGCATAGGCCCACATCACAAAGCCTGAGCAGTCAAAGACATCGGGTCCGGCCGCAGCCCACACATAGGGGGCGCCTAACTTTGTACGCCCGGCAGCGATTGCACCGGCAGCTCCCTGGCCTACTCGGGGAGCATTCGGGTTTGGCGCCATTGAGGTACCGCCGCCTCCGCGTGCATTCGCAGCCGCGGCACGGGCAGCAGCAGCTGCAGCAGCAATACGTGCGTTCTCGGCATCGACAAGGACCTTCAGTTCGCCTTGAACCTTTGCATTAATTGCCGCCTGCTGGTTTGTCGCATCGTCAGCAGCCCTCTTGAGTTGTTCAATCTCGGCGGCTTTTGATGAAGAAGCGTCTTCGGCGACCTTCAGACGTATGCCATCTTCCTCAGCCTTCTGGCGGGCGGCATTCAGTGCATCGACGAGATCTTGGCGACTGCCTGAAATCGACTGCAGATACGAACGCTTCTGAACTCCCGTTTCAGCATCGTTGCTGATGAGCGCATCAAACTCAGGGCTGTCATTACCAGTTTGATATGCAGCGACGGCGTAATGACGAAGATCTGCACGGCGCTTGTCGGCTTCGATCGCGGTTTGGGCCGCGAGAGTTTTGGCTGCTGCGACTTTTTCTTGAGCCAAGCTCAACTCGTAGTTGGCCTGTTCAAACTGACCATCGAGTTCATGCTGGCGGTCCTGAAGCTGGGCGAGTTGTGCTCCGATCTGCGCAGCCTCGGCCTTTTTGTCGGCAATGGGGTCTGCCCCAGCGGGAGCAACAGCGACTGCAGCGGCGAGCACCGCAAAGACCGCTGCGAGAGTGACGAGAATCGAACGCACCGAGAACTTGGATCGTTTCACGTCTGACACCTTGCCACCCTTTGCTGTGTCTCGCGCGCACCCAAGAGCGGCGGAATTGCTGAATTTCTCAGCAAGGATCGGGCCCCGGCGCTGGGGCGATGCTCCTGAATCCATGTTGCAGAATCTTTACAGAAGGACCCATCTGCCGCAACGCGAGGCGACATTTGTACCCATAATTTTCCTGGCGGAGCCGAGATCGCCTCGCGCGGGGCGATCTCAGCGACCAGTTCGTGCGTCGCAGCCCACTATCGCCGCTCAGAGCCTCTCTGATTACCGTGCGACTCACGCTCAGGGCGCTCCCCATGAGGCACCTTGCCCGCTACCGAAGCCGCGGGACTTATTACGCTCAGGCCATGACAGACGGCGCACATCGAAGAGTTCTTGATGGTCTCTGGTTCGGAGAAGGCCCACGCTGGCAGGACCAGCGCCTTTGGTTCAGCGATATGCACGGTCATCGAGTGATCTCAACCGACCTCAAAGGTGACGTACGGACCGAAGCCGAGATGAACGACGATGAGCCATCCGGTCTCGGCTGGCTTCCTGATGGCAGCTTGCTGATCGTTGCCATGGAGACACAGCAACTCCGTCGAATCACCAGTGACGGCGTCATAGCGGTTCATGCAGATCTTTCCTCTGTTGCCCGGGGTTCGCTGAACGACATGATCGTGGCTAGCGATGGCACGGCGTACGTGGGCGATATGGGTCACCGCATTCAAGAAGGCGGCGAGCGCCGCCCGGGTCAAACCATTGCGGTGCGCAGTGATGGCTCGTGGTTTGTCGCCGCCGACGACTTGGAATCGCCCAATGGACACATCCTCACTCCCGATGAACGAACACTGCTTATTGCAGAAAGTGCCGCCGCTCGCGTCACCGCTTTCGATCGCGCTAGCGATGGAACACTTTCCAACCGACGGATCTACGCGTCCCTGCAACCGTCGAGCGAGGGCCCGCAGTTCGCTCCGCCCGATGGAATCTGCCTCGATGCTGAAGGAGCGATCTGGGTTGCTGACCCAATTGGCGCTCGCGTCTTTCGCGCCCTTCCGGGTGGCGAGACGACACACGAGTATCGAATCGACGGACTCATTCCTGTCGCGTGCGTGCTCGGCGGAGCCGATCGACGAACGCTCCTCATCTGCGCCGCTGCCGATTGGCGGCGCGACGAAGTTCGAAAGTCGCCGTCCGGGATCATCGCAGCCATCGATGTCGACATCGCTGGAGTCGGTCGTCCCTGAACCTCGAGTCCGATGTCAGGCTCAGCGGCCTCTATCGAAGAGGGCTTTCTCGACCATCTCTTCGATCGGTGGGGCTTATGCCGATCCGCTGGGAACCAAACTGACTGGATCGAGACCCAAGAGGTCGATGGCGTTCGTGCGCACCATCATTTCAAGTTCACGAGCACTCACACGCTCAGCAATCCGAGCGACCACATCAGGCGTATTCGGCCAGGTGGAGTCTTGATGCGGATAATCGGTTTCAAACAGCATTTGCGTGACGCCGATGAGATGACGAGTTTCGATGCCAACCATGTCGTCGAAGAAGCACCCATAGACGCGACCCGGGACATAGGACGATGGCAATTCGGTTACCGATGGATTGATTTCACACCAACCCGAACTCTGGTGGAAGACCCGATCGCATCGTTCGAACACGTACGGCATCCAACCAACTTGGCTCTCGGAAAAAGCGATCTTGATATTCGGATAACGGGCAAGAACGCCTGAAAGCAGCCAATCAGAGAGCGCCATAAACGCGTTGACAGATGTGATCGCTACCCCCACACCCGACGGTGCATCACTACTTGTCTGCGGCATTTTCGATCCGGATCCGATGTGCATATGAATCGTGACACCGGTTTCATTACACGCTTGCCATAGCGGTTCCCAGAACTTGTCGCGATCGTGGATCGAAGGGAGGCCTAGAAACGTCGGGAGTTCAGGGAACGTGATCGCCCGACAACCTGCAGCGGCAATGCGACGAACCTCGACTGCCGCGAGTTGTGCATCCCACAAGGGAATGATGCACAGAGGAATGAGTCGTCCCCCACTCGGCCCGCACCACTCTTCGATCATCCAATCGTTGAACGCCCGCACCGAGAGAAGCGCGACTTCTTTATCTGGCGCCTCATAAAACATCTGACCGGCGAACCGGGGAAAGGTGGGAAAGCACAGCGATCGCTCGACATGATTGATGTCCATATCGGCCAGGCGGGCGTCGCTGTCATAACAACCAGGTCGCATTTCGGAAAATGGAATCGGCTGCAGTGTGAAGTCTTCGGGAGCGAATCCGGCGCAGGCCATCACTTGAGGGATCGGCCGAAGCGCGTCGCCATAGACCCACCAGTCTGCGATCGGACCCTTGCCGCCCTTGATGAAGCTATGGGCTCCCGTTGTGGGATTAAACGTCATCTCGCACGTGTCCTCTACGACGTGCGGACCACGATCACGGAGTGCACTTGGCAGTCTTGACGTCCAAACGTCTTTGGGTTCCACGACGTGGTCATCGACAGAAATAACCCAAGGGAGATTACTCATTTGCTGGCCTTTCCAGTTTTACTGCGAGGTGTACCGCGCAAGAGGCGCCCCGGCGTTGCACCGGTGCTCTGACTATCTCGAACTGTGATTTCGCCGGCAACGATCGTTGCGAGGAAGCCCGTTGACTTTTGCACGATACGGCGAGCGCCTGCTGGCAGATCATGGGCGAGTGTCGGCAGTTCCGGAGCGACCGTGTCCGGATCAAAAATGTTGATGTCGGCCGCCATTCCCTCATACAGAACGCCGCGATCGGTGAATCCCCAAGCCTGTGCAGGCGCTCTCGTCATCATTTCAATCGCTTCTTCAAGTGTGAATTCGCCACGATCTCGAACCCAATAGGCGAGGAGGTGCGTGAAGATTGACGCATCGGACATCTGACTCACATGAGCGCCAGAATCGGAGAAGGTCATGACCGTGCCTGGCGACTTCATCGAACGGAGCACGGCCACTTCGTCGAACGGCGACATTGTCTGAACAAAGAACACTTCGAAATTGCTCTCGAGACCGATTTCAACCATCGCTTGAACTGGATTGATTCCTCGTTCGGCGGCAATTTCGGCGACCGTTCGGTGAGGTGGTACCGGCGACTCGAGTACATGCATTCGATCAAACACAGGAGGGCGAGCCTCTCCCCCATAGGTTGCGTCGTACTGAGCGCTACTCGCTGCTTCAACGAGTGCAAGACGCGTTTCAGGTTCACGCAAACGTTGGAAGAACGCTTCCTGCCCGTCGGCTCGAGCTGCTGCCCATTCAGGCACCGTGTCGAATGGCAATTGGCTCTTAAACGAAGACATCGTGCCAATTCCGCGCGGATGGGTCATCCCCGTCATCGTTCCGCCCAGCGATTTCGTTTCGGCAATTAACTCGAGGGGTCGAGTCGAGCCCGAGGTCGCTCCAATGATGAACGGCACGCCGGAACTCGCTGCAAGTTGGGAAAGCTCCTGGTCGCGTGTGGCGCGCTCAGAGTCGGAAGGCGGATCTTCCACGAACTGGAAAACCCCAGATTCGAGTTCCCCCATCAGGCAAATGAGTTCTTCAACCTCGGACCATTCAGCGAGCCGAGAGGCAACCGGATCGCCACTAGGCGTCATGTGATGCACGGTGCGCGAGGTCGTAAATCCCCATGCACCGGCACGCAACGCGTCGGCGAGTTCAGACTTCATGCAATCGAGATCTGCAGCATCTGCTTGCTCGAAATACGCTCGCTCGCCCATGGCCCAGCTGCGCAGGGCGCTGTGACCAATATTCGAGGCGTAGTTAATGGCTTTTGGCACGCGGTCGATCGAGTCGAGATATTCAGCAAATGTGGTCCAGTCCCAGGGCACCCCGGCCGCCATCGCCGCTGCTGAAATATCCTCAGAACGTTCGATTGAGCGAACTGCTAGGTGGTGAGCATCAGCTCGAACGGGCGCGATCGTGAAACCACAATTACCCATCACCACTGTCGTCACGCCGTGCCAACACGAATTCGTACCGGCGGCATCCCAGAACACCTGAGCATCCATGTGTGTATGTCCGTCGATGAAGCCGGGAGTGACCACATAGCCGGCCGCATCAATCTCGACTTGTCCATGTTCGGGAACCTCACCGATGCGCGAGATTCGTCCGTCGGAGACAGCGACGTCAGCGACAACACGCAATGATCCGGTGCCGTCAATGACAGTTCCATTGCGAATGACAAGATCGAAGTTCACGAGCCCCCACTTCCATTGACGACCGTACTCCTCGCTACCCACTGATGCTGCGAGCGATTCCCGAATCAACGGGATGATCTGAAACGGTTGATTGAGCAGTACTTACGCTTCGGGGCGAAGCAGAACCTCGTGGATTGTTCCGTCAAGATCAGTAAACCCAAGCTCACGGGCCAGGGCCGTTGAAGAAAATGGCTTTCCGGAACGCTCGGCGATGTCAGCACATCCGTAAAGAGCCACAACTGCTCTTCCGAGGAAGCGTGGCGACTCGGCGCCGGAAAGATCGAAGCGACCTTCACCGGGAAGTTCGATGAAGATGTCGTCACCCTCGGTCTGCGCTCCGAGATCAAGAAGTTCGGTGCGCACAAGCCCGGGCCATAACGACACAACCGAGACGCCTGTTCCATCAAGTTCAATCGCCATATCGGCAGTCATCTTGTCGACAGCTGCCTTACCCACCCCGTATACGACATTGTGTCCGTAGCTGACCGCACCCGAAGACGACACGTTGACGATGAGTCCGCTGCGATTCGCAAGCATCAACGGTGCTCCAAACACACTCGAGACATAATGCGAACGAGTACCGATGTCGATGACTTGATCCCACGCCTCAATCGGAAGTTCCCAGAACTTTTTTCCCAGCCACGGGACAAGATCGGGCGCTGAATACACGTTGTTGACGAGCACATCGAGGCGTCCGTGTTCTTTTTCAACGCGTTCAAATACCGCCTTCACCTGCGCGTCATCGTGATGATCGCAAGCGATGGCAATTCCGTGTCCGCCCAGTTCATCGATCTGTGCGGCGGTCTCGCCCACAGTGCCCGGAATCATTCCCGCGTCCACGGTTCTTCCCGTCACGTACACCGTGAAACCAGCGGCTCCCAGTTCAAGAGCGATTCCCTTGCCGATTCCACGACTGGCGCCGGTGACGACTGCGACCTGTTCTGACCCCATGACACTCCCCAAGGAACGGGGAGCGAGACCTGCCATAGCGTCGTCCCCGTAAGCGACGCCGCCGAAAGTGTAGTTACAGGCCACGTGTCGATACATCAAGCGCACGTCAGCGTGACGATGACTACCCTCATCACATGACTCAGCACGATCTCGTCGTCCGCAATGGGACCATCGTCGACGGCACTGGCCGTACCCGATTTCTCGGTGATCTCGCCGTCGATAACGGCGTCATTACTGCAATCGGCAAAATCGCCGCGCGAGGCGCAACCGAGCTTGATGCCACCGGGCTTCTTGTCACTCCCGGATGGGTCGACATCCACACTCATTACGACGGTCAAGTGAGTTGGGATCCCTACCTCACGCCATCGTCTTGGCAAGGCGTCACCACCGCTGTCATGGGAAATTGCGGTGTGGGATTCGCGCCAGTCGCACCTGATCGTCATGACTGGCTTATCGAAGTTATGGAAGGTATTGAAGACATTCCTGGCACCGCGCTTCACGAGGGAATCACATGGGATTGGGAGTCTTTCCCCGAGTACCTCGACAGCATCGACAGCACACCGCACGCCATCGACTTCGCCGCGCAGATTGGTCACGCTGCGATTCGCGGCTATGTCATGGGCGACCGCGGTGCAGATCATGCCGAGCGCGCTACCGCAGATGAGATTGCGCAAATGGGAGCGATCGCAGCAGATGCAATCCGTGCCGGTGCACTTGGCTTCACAACTTCGCGCACCGTTGCCCACAAGTCAGCTGATGGTCGACATACTCCAAGCCTCACTGCCTCGCGAGAAGAACTTGTCGGAATTGCTCGCGCTATCGGGGCCACAGGCAAAGGTGTTCTCGAAATCGTTGCCGATCTCTTCGACCTTGAGGCTGAATTCGCTCTCATTCGCGAGATGGCCGAAGTAAGCGGTCGTCCCATTTCGGTTTCTCTTCTACAGCGACCTGAGTTCGCGCCCGACGAATACCGAAAAATTCTTGGTCTCATCAAGGCAGCAAATGACGACGGCTTACGAATCACCGGACAGGTTGCGGCTCGACCCGTCGGACTCATCATGTCGCTCGAAGGCCGCGTCAACCCTCTGCTGCCATCACTGACCTATCAGTCACTTATGAGCCTCGACCACGTAGATCGCGTATCTGCTCTCTCCAATCCGTCAACCCGAGCAACGATCATCGCTGAGATTGAAGCTACTGGCGGAGACATGAATGGCCTCGCCAGCACAATGTTCGCTCTAAGCGATCCGATTCGCTACGACCAATCGCTTGATGAACGTCTCGACATCGCAGGGGCGTACGACACACTCATGGCTGACAATGGCAATGGTCGCATTTATGTTCCAGTGATGAACTTCGTCGAGGGGAACTTAAAGGCGACGCGTGAAATGATCGCTCACCCCAATACTGTTCCCGGTCTTGGTGATGCAGGCGCCCATTGCACGATGATCTGCGACGCCAGCTTTCCAACATGGATGCTGCAGTACTGGGGGCGAGACGTTGCATCCTCGGAGAAATTCGAAATTGAGTGGCTCGTCAAACAACAGGCTCGTGACACTGCTCAGGCAGTGGGTCTTGATGATCGAGGCACTCTCGAAGAGGGCAAACGAGCCGACATCAATCTGATTGATTTCGAAATGCTTTCCGTCGGTGTTCCTGAAATGTTGCACGACCTCCCGGCAAACGGGAAACGTTTGGTTCAACGTGCGGCGGGCTATCGATCGACGATTGTCGCCGGCTCGGTCGTGATGAACGACGGCGTTCCCACCGGCGACCTACCCGGCCGACTCATTCGCGGCGCTCAGTCTTCACCGCTGCCCTAATGGCAAAGATCGAGCAAATCGATCGCTCTCAACGGGGTGAAGCGATTGCCACGACGAGTCGCGCCTTCTGGCCTGATCCCCTGTTTGGGTTCTTTGCCAAAGACCCCGGCCAAGAACATCGAATCCTTCCAATCTTCCTCGGCGCGCTGTTACGAGACTGCATGAATAACGGTCAGGTGTGGGGCGCTGTCGACGGCAATCGCTTGGTCGGTTCGGCGTCGTGGCTTCCTCCCGGTGGCACACCGCGCTCCAAAGGGCGGGAATTCCGTATTTACGCAGCCTGCGCTCGGGCGCTACTGACAGGACGTAACAGACGAACGGGAATCAAACTTCTCACTGCCGTCGAGAATGCTCATCCGCAGCAACCGCATTGGTATCTCGCGCTTCTTGGCGTCGACCCCACTCGACAAGGCCAAGGCGTAGGGCGCGAACTTCTCATGCCAGTGTTGACTCGTTGCGATCGCGAGATTGAGGCGGCATACCTTGAAACCCAAAAGCCGGAGAACCTTCCGTTCTACGAACGATTTGGCTTCAAAGTTCTCAACGAAATCAGTGTTCCGGGTAGTCCTCCGGTGTGGCTGATGTGGCGAGATCCGGATCCATCACGTCTTGAGTAATACGTTCAGCGCAGCGTTCGGCTGAACCCGTGACAGGATCTCCGAGTGGACGTTCAGACCTTTTGCCGAGTGTGCAATGCGATGTGCGGACTCGTCGTAACTGTCGAGGACGAAGTCATTACGAAAATCAGAGGAGACGAGTCACACGCCCTCTCACGTGGATACACATGTGCGAAGGGTCGTTCGCTCGGCGTTCTCCATCATGACGATCGACGTCTCAATCAACCTTCCGCTGGACGAGTTGACACACGTATGCATTCAGACTGGGACGACGCGCTTGACGACATCGCCGATCGAGTTTCTGCATCATTGAGCGATCACGGACCAGATTCGATCGCCATGTATCTGGCCAGTGGTTCCGCCTTCGACACAGCCGGGCGCCGTGCCGCAGAACGATTCCTGACGCTTCTCGGATCGAAACAGAAATACACCGCAACGACAATCGACACTCCGAGCAAACCCCTAATTGCCGAACTCGTCGGAGGCTGGTCAGGCCTCACTCCGCTTTGGGATCATGAATCATCGAAGCTGCTTCTGCTTTTCGGCAGCAACCCTGTCGTCTCTCATGGCCATTCGAATGCAATACCTGATCCCGTTCGACGATTTCGTGAGTTTCAAAATGACGGCGGCGCACTGTGGGTGATTGATCCGCGTCGCACGGAAACTGCCGCTCTCGCTGATCGCCATCTCCAGATTCGGCCCGGATCGGATTGGCTCGTCCTCGGCTGGCTTGTGCGACGACTGTTAGAGGAACATCCAGCAGCCTCAACCCTCGACCAGCGCGCAACAGGAGCCGAATCGCTAACAAACATGGTCGCCCTCTTTGACGATCAACTCGTGTCCACATCCTGCGACGTTGCGATCGAATCGCTCGAGGCACTTCTTGATGCGGTGTTGTCGGCCGGTCGCGTCAGTGCACTCACCGGCACTGGTGTTTCCATGTCGGCAAACGCGAATGTCACCGAATACCTTTTATGGGTACTCCACATCGTCACCGACTCGTATGACGCTCCCGGAGGAATGTGGTTTAACCCTGGGTACCTCCTCAGGCTCGACCAACGAGACCTACCTGTTTCCGATGGAACCCCCGAGCCTGGTCCCAAGAGTCGACCAGATCTCCCGCGACGATTTGGCGAATACCCGTGTTCTGCACTTGTGCCAGAGATCGAAGCCGGAAACATCACAACGCTCATCGTCGTCGGCGGGAACCCCGTTACGGCTCTACCTGATCGAGACAGAACGCTCGCCGCCCTGTCATCCCTCTCCACTCTCGTGGTCATAGACGTGCTTCCTACCGAGACAACTGACCTTGCGACCCACGTTCTCCCCGCTGTTGATCAACTCGAACGCGCTGATCTGACTTGGTTGCTTGATTCATTCCAACTCGCCGTTGCGGCGCAGTTCACCGAGGCAGTCGTGCAGCCGCTCCACGAACGACGTCCTGTGTGGTGGATGTTCGCGCAACTCGCAAACCGACTTGGACTCGACCTACTCCCCCGGGACATCGAGCTCAATGATCAAACCGAGACGCAGCTCCTCATGAAGGTTGTCGATCGAAGCATCGATCCGCAATCACTGATGAGTACGCCATCGCTCACCATTTCTTCAGGTGCCATTTATGGATGGGTCACTGCCAACGTCTTACCTTCCGGAATGTGGCGCCTCGAAGCCTCCGCACTCCAGACAAATATCGCTGAACGTTTAGAGAACCCACCACAACACGTTCCGTCAGTCCTACTGCCTAGCCGCCGACTCAAACTCATGAACTCGCAGTTTCGCGAAATCGCGCCACCAGGCGGAACGCTGGAACAACCAGCAATCTACGCGTCGCCTTCGGCTGTCGCCGCCTTAGGGAACCCACAACTCGCATCGGTCGCCACTGCGTTTGGGACGATCACCGCGAAGCTGTTGGCCGATGAAACGTTGCGTGACGATTCTGTAGTTCTGAGTCATGGATGGGGCGACGCAAACGTTTGCGCGTTAACGAGTGCCGCTACTGGCATCGACTCGCTTACAGGAATGGTCCTGCAGTCGGGGCTCGAAGTGGAACTCCGAGCCGCGGACTGAGAGTTACGGCTTCGCTGCTGCCATGCCACCGCTGATAATGGCCTTCCACTGAGCCAGATCGCGCTCATCGGCAAGACGGCCCGTACGGGTAACGACATCGACATCTGGCGACATCGCCCGAAGTGCACCGGCTGTGGCCTTTTCCTTGGGAATGTACGCGAACGGATCGAAGTTGTAATGCTTCATCGCGTTCTCGTAAGAAACTTTGTTGATCGTCGCATCGTCATAACCGGCGAGAGTCTTCAACAGTTCTTCAGGCGCATTCGGCCAGGTGCCATCGGAATGGGGATAGTCGGATTCCCAGCACACGTTGTCGAGGTTGAAGTGGTTGAAAAGTTGCGGGCCAACGGTCTCTTTTATGAAACACACCAAAATGTGGTCGTTAAAGATCTGGGTTGGTCCCCCGGTCTTTGAGAAGTCATGGTCGATCCAACCACCGTGGCGATCGTTGACATGCTCGGCGCGCCAGAGGAAATACGGGATCCAACCAATATCGCCCTCGGTCAGTGAGAACTTGAGAGTCGGGAAGCGCTCCCAGAACGTCGCCCAAATGAGGTCGACGAGTGTGTACACCGTTCCAGCTGAGGACAATGTCATTGCGACGCCAGCGGGGGCGTCAGCTGACGTCGCTGCGCTCTTCGATGATGAACCAAGGTGACACGCGATAACCGTTTCGGTCTCAACGCATGCTGCGAACAGTGGATCCCATGCACCCGAATGAATCGAAGGCATGTTCAGCGCCGCTGGGTTCTCGGAGAAGGTGACGGCGTGGCATCCCTTCGCTGCAAGACGACGTACTTCTGCTGCTGCTTGCTCGACGTCCCAAAGCGGGAGGATTCCGCACGGAATGAATCGTCCGGGGTACGCGCCACACCATTCATCGATGTGCCAGTCGTTGTAGGCCTTGATCATGATCTCGTTGATCGCAAGATCTGGCCCTTGGTTAAGCACCTGACCTGAGAATCCGGTCCAGTTCGGGAAATTCAAACCAGCGAGCTGACCGCCGGCATTCATGTCGCGAATTCGTTCGTGAACGTCCCAACAACCTGGTCGCATCTGGTCATAGCGAGAGGCGTCGATGTTGTAATACTCACGCGGCTTTCCCGCTACGGCGTTCAGCCCAAGGTTGCGGCCTTTGATGTCGCCGTACCACCACTGCTCAATACCGTTTTCGTCGGTAACGACTCGCGGCGCGAACTCTTTGTATTTCGCAGGCACATGAGCGTCAAACATGTTGGCCGGTTCGGCGATGTGATCGTCGACACTGACCAGAATGAGATCGTCGGCATTCATCAGATTCCCCCTCGAGTGACTGAGGCTTCCGCCCCAATCCGTTCAGCCTATGCCTAGCATCGCAACGATGAAGGGCCGGAGGCCCCCATGGGAATCCTCCGGCCCTCTCGTCGTGCGTGTGTGCTGCCAATCAGGCTTCAGTGCCCCGGACGCGGTCCTTCGGATTGGATGATTTCGATGAGATATCCGTCGGGATCAGAAATGAACCCGACGATGACTGGCCAGCGCTCAAGTCGCTCGGGCTTCATGTGGGATTCGTAGCCAGCCGCAACGGCCTTTTCCCACGTCGCTACTGCGTCATCGACATAGATGTAGACCTTCCACAGCGCTCGACCATGATCGATTGGCTGAGGGGTCATCGTCGGATTGAACTTCGCGAGCTGGAGCCGACCTCCGTGTTCGCCTTCCGCCCCAGCGAGATGCACCTCATTCACGTTCGGAATTTCGGTGCGACCATGTTCCACGAGACCCATGATCTCTGTGTAGAACCGAACCGATTCTTCGAGATCGTTCACTGCGATACAGAACTGACCAACTGTTGAACCCATCATTCCCCCTCAAGTAATGAACTGTGTGGGGGCAAGGTAGCGGAAAAGACGACAGTCCTGCTTCACAATGCTCAAATCACTTGCACGCCACTTCAGCGAGATCCCGGAGGGTTGTGTCAACCTTGCCTGCCGTTCGATGACAGAGACCGTTCGGAACAAAGGACCGAGGACCTGATGCCCAAGCGCCCAAGAGCTGACGCCGACCGCTACGCCGAAGGCGTCGCAAAATATCGAGAAATCTACGGACCGGATCTTCCGTTAGCGGAACACGGTTCATCGGATTTCTTTGATCTCATGATCGGACACCTTTTCGGAGAGGTATGGACGGGCGACGCTCTTCCCATTGCCACGAGGCGACTCCTCGTCATGGGAGTACTCGCGGCACAGCACGAGTTCGACACGCTTGGCATTCAGTTCGCGAATGCGCTTCGGACCGGGGAGTTAACGGCGGAACAGGTACGTGAAGTTGTCATCCAACTCATCCCTTACGTCGGATATCCGAGCAGTGGGTCGTTGTTTCGCGTTTCTGAGACGGCAATCGCCGGCCATGAGGCGCCAAAATGACAAAGGTTGCGATGATCGGCCTCGGCCGCATGGGCGGGCCAATGGCAACGCATGTCATCGATGCCGGCTTCGACGTGTCGCTGTTCGACATCAGTGCTGAATCACTTCAGCGCTATTCAGAGATGGCTGCAGCCGTTGCTTCTTCACCGGCCGACGCTTCCCGCGGAGCAGACGTCGCGTGCATCGTTGTCTTTGACGACGCGCAGACCATCGACGTGGTGTCCGGTAGTGTCGGCGTCCTTACAACGATGCAACCCGGTGCTGTCGTAACTATTCACTCAACGATTTCGCCTTCGACCCTTCGAATCCTTGCTGACGCTGGTGCAAAAGTTGGCGTTGCCGTGATTGACGCAGGCATCAGTGGCGGCGAAGCAGGCTCCAATGCCGGAACGCTTCTCACCATGGTCGGTGGATCTGCTGACGCAGTCGAGGCCGCATCACCGGTGCTCCAAGCATTTTCAAAAGAAATTATCCACGCGGGCGAGCTTGGTGCTGGTCTTGCGCTGAAACTCGCCAGAAATGCCACTGGCTATATCTGCATGGCCGCCGTGCATGAAGCTATGCAAATTGCCGCTGGCGCTGGCGTCGCTCTCAGCGTTCTCCAACACACCATCGCCGAAACCGGGGTCTTCGATCAGGCGCTCTCACCGTTCATGCTCGGGGGCCCATCGCCACTCACAGACAACGACCCTCAGTCCCTCCGCGATCTGTTGCTTCATCTGCAGTCGCTCGGAGAGAAGGACCTTGATCAGGCCCTCAACCTTGCCGGCGAGTTGGGCAAAGATCTGCCCGTCACAACTGCAACTCGACAGTCGTTTCACAGCGTCACACGGCTCTAACCGAGCGCCACTCTGCGACGCGGACGCATAATCGAACCAACTAGAGTTCGGCTTCGATCACAGGGGGAATCATGAAAGAACTTAAGGGCAAAGTCGCAGTCATCACTGGTGGTGCCGGTGGTATCGGAAAGGCCATGGGTGAGCGCTTTCTGGCCGAGGGAATGAAGGTCGTCCTGTCAGACCTTCGGGCCGAACAACTCGATGGTGTTGTCAACGAACTACGCGGAAATGGCGCTGAGGTCATTGGCATAACTGCTGACGTTTCCAGCCTCGAATCAGTCGAAGCGCTGCGCGACGCGACTCTCGCTGAATTCGGCAAGGTTCATGTCGTTTGTAATAACGCCGGTGTTGCCTCAGGCGCTCATGGTCGATTGTGGGAGCACGAAATCAACGACTGGCGTTTCGCTCTCAGCGTTCACCTTTACGGCGTCATTAACGGCATCAACGCCTTTGTGCCGACGTTGCTTGCGCAGGACGAAGAAGCTCACATCGTTAACACATCGTCGAATAACGGTGGTTTCTCGCCTATCGCCATGTCTCCTACGTACGCGACATGTAAAGCCGCTGTCGTCACGTTGAGCGAATGCCTCTACGGACAACTCAACGAGGTCAACCAAAAGATTGGCGTTTCGGTTCTCTTCCCCACGGGTAAGACCAAGGGAGTTCTGAACACGGGAATTTGGGCAGCCGCCGAGCGTCCTCCTGGCTACGAAGCTGAAGTTGCGATCGACCACACCCACAAGATGGCTGGGTGGATCGAATCGATGGAAGCAGCCGGAACTCCGGTCGCCGTCACTCCACTTTCCGAAGTTGCCGAGCAGGTCATCGAAGGCCTTTACGCCAACCGGTTCTGGATGGTCGAAGAAGGACGCTTCGAAGAAGCTGTCAATGAGCGGACGCAAATCATCCTGAACCGAGCCGCACCCCTTTACCAAAGGTGAATTCGTGACTGCACTCATCCTCGATTCGCTTCAACGGCGCATGGCCGCCATGCATTCGCTCTATTACCAAGCGGTCAGCACGATGGGGCCCGAGCATGTGAATCATTTCGAGCGCGAGAAGGTTCTCCCTATTGCGTTTTCGCTCTTCCACTACACAAATCAAGAAGATGCGAACTTCATGTTCATCACTGGCCAGATGCCGATCTGGAGCGATGAATGGCAGTCAAGGGTTCAGATGGCGATCAACGACCACGGCAAAGAGCGAACCGTCGACGAAATGGTCCACCAGCGAGTCGGCGACTTCGAAGCGTTCAAGGAGTACCAGCGCGCGGTCTTCGACCGCACAGAGGCGTATCTCGCCACGATGGATCCTGCTGATTTCACGCGCCTCATCATTGCGCGGCCGTTCCCGCCTCAGGTTGCCTCGACCTACAGCGCGAGGGTTGCCGGACCAGAAGGAATCACCGTGCTCGATGGATTTGAGTGCTGGCTCTACCAACATGGACTTCGCCACATGGGCGAGATCGAACTCGCACGCGGCCTTGTCGGCCTCGGCGGGATGACCAGCTAGCGATTTCGCCGAGTTACAGCGCGACAGTTTTCGGAAGGTCAGAGTTCCGAATCGAATCAGCCCATGGGTAGTGCATTGGGTTGATCCGGTCGTACGGAGCATCGACAAGGATTTCAGTTGCGCTATCGGCTGGTTCGACCGTCCGCAATGTTCGCGCTGCTTGCGCGGCATCGCCCTCGACGAACACGATGTCCATATCGAGCCCTTCGCGCAGCCGCGACGTAAGACTCCATACCCCGTGAACAAAATCCAAATCAACCAGTCGAGCAGCACGCTGGAGCGATTCCGTTTGGCCACCGCGACGGTGGCGAATGACGACTCCGGTATGTCCGACAAACGGAACATCTTTCGGAACCAACTTGGTTGGTGAAGAAACAAACGCGTTAACCGATTGAAAGCAGTCGCCTTCGCGAACGGCTTTCTGGTCCTCGGGGAACGCCATACGCCCCGTGTCGATCAACCGCTCACGAAGCGTGCTCATGTCATCGAAGGCTATTTGGGGATCGCCGGTAAGCGTGTAGACGGTTATGAACGAAGCTCGCCCAGCACCAAAGGGTGAGCCATCAGCGGTTTGACGCGCGGCATGAAGATCAGGAGTGGCAACGTAACGGTTGCTTAACATCACACCTTCGAGCATCACGTTTGGGGGCGTGTGTTCGAGGTCGTACCAACGGTTCCAGTCCTCGATGACAGCGGCATCACAATCGAGAGCGGCAAAGATGATTCCTGAAGGTTCCATTCGAGCATTCTGACCGAGATCTCCGACCTCACAAGCACTTGTCGCCCTAATGTTCCTTCACAGGTCATCTCTTCTAGGGGGAACGATGAAATCCGTGCAGCGTGTCGCAGGAGCCGTTGAGGTTCGCGAAAGCGATCTCCCAGTACCTGGTCCCGATCAGGCACTTATCCGTATGTCGTCATGCGGGGTTTGCCACTCCGATCTTCATCTCGCTCGTGGTGATTGGAAGTTCGCTACTGGCGACGGACCCCTTGGCCACGAAGGAATCGGTATCGTTGAAGCTCTCGGTCCTGGCGCCGAAGCATCGGTCTCGATCGGCGACAGAGTCATCCTTGGACTCGGAGGAACCGGTGGCGAGTATTGGTGTGGGAAATGCCGCTACTGCATCGAGGGTGAGCCTCGACATTGTGCAAACTCCACTGGAATCATCGGCACCTTTGCCGAACACTTTGCGGTGTGGGCGCCTTCCCTTGTTGTTCTCCCTGACTCAGTTAGCGACATGGAAGCTCCGCTGGCCTGCGGGGGTCTCACCGCCTACGGCGCAGTGAAGAAGCTCACCGCTCACCGCATCACGCCAGGCCGAACTGTTGCGATTGTCGGCGCTGCGGGTGGGCTTGGCCACTATGCCGTGCAATTAGCTGCTGCGTTTGGCTACAGGGTTATCGCCATCGATGTCGGCGCCGACCGATTGAAGTTCGCGCAGGAAATGGGCGCTGAGGTTGCGATCGAGGCCAATGATGCTCGTGAAGTCATCGCCCGCGATTTCGGGGGCGTCGATGCAGCAATCGTGTTCACTGCCAATATCGCTGGCTATCAACTCGGATTCGACATCTTGGGCAAGAAGGGACTCTTCGTTGCTGTCGGGCTCCCGGCCACCAGCCAAGGCTCCTTCGAAATCGATCCGTTCATGATGTTCCTCAAAGATCCCACCATCATCTTTTCAGCAGTAGGCACCGTTCAAGACATGCGTGAACTTGTTGACCTCGCAGCTCGTGGAGTCGTGAAGAGCCATATTTCACGAGTCGGTGGCCTCGAAGACCTCCCGGCAATTTTCGACGAACTCGAGGCGAGTGCCTACCTCGGACGCGCCGTTCTCACGATCAATTCCTGAGCGATGGAAGATCGCTACGTAACTATCGATGACGGAACAACGCTGCACTATGTAGTTGGCGGTCAAGGCGAATCGACCATCGTTTTCGTTCATGGATGGTGCTCGAATGCCATGCACTTCGAAGCTCAACTCGCTGCCTTTTCAAATACCTACCGAGTCCTGGCCATCGACCGACGCGGCCACGGCACATCCGACGCGCCCCAGCATGGCTACAACGCGCAACGCCATGCCAACGACTTGGCCGCTGTTTTCGATCACGAGCAGATTGCCTCGGCAGTGATTGTTGGTCACGCCGGCGGATGCCCATCGGTCCTGCAGTTTGCGGCCGATGCTCCTGAACGTTGCGAGGCGCTTGTACTCCTTGACACGAGGATCAGCCCTAAAGCCGACCTTCGCGGTTCTGAAAGCGACTCTCCCCTCGCTCAAATGGTCTCGTCGATCGCCGATGACGCGACATTCGAACGGATCTACCGAGGGTTCGTATCGGACCGACGCCCCGAACTTGCCGACAGTGTCGTAGCCGCAGCGATGCGAGTACCTCGACGCGTCGCTCAAGAAGATCTCGCTTCCGTCGCCATCGATACCGTTTCTCTGGCGCGATCGGTCGATTGCCCTGTGCTCTGGCTCACCGCAGAACCTGCCGATGAAGTGTTGCTGGGCTCGATCCTTCGTGATGTTCAGTTTGAGGTGGTTTCCGATTCAGGGCACTTTGTGCAACTTGAAGTGCCCGATCAAGTCAACGCCGCAATCGCAAGTTTCCTCAATAAGGGTTTGGCGAACCCGGTGCGGGATAACCAGCGGTGAACCCGCCATCGACCACGAATTCTGCGCCCGTGCAATAGGAGCTTTCATTCGAGGCGAGAAACACCGCCATGGCCGCAATCTCCTGCGGCGTTCCGGTGCGCTGCATCGGCGCATGCCTGGCGGTGTGCTCTTCCACCATTGCCGTGATGATGCCGGGATC
>CAIPQK010000035.1 GCA_903867185.1 uncultured Candidatus Nemicrothrix sp.
CCGCAATTGCGCCAATACCGCATCGGACGGACGGTTCTCGCTCTTGTCCAGCATGTCGGCGAACTCGTTGAGCAGTTCTTTCGCCCGAGTCGCGGCCTTCCCCGTGGGTGCGGCAACAGCTACAGACACCTCTTGGCCCTGCTCTTCAGCAGCCACCAAAAAGGCCAACAAACAACGGGTGAGTGTGTAGGTCTTGCCGGTGCCTGGGCCGCCGGTGAGCACATTGAATGAGCGAGCGAGCACTGATTTGGCCAGTTCATTCTGACGAGCATCATCGTCCGACACTTCGAGTTCGCGGTCGATAAGTGCGAGCGCCGCAGGCGAGGTGACATCGTCACCATGAGCAATGAGCGCCCGAACCGATTCGGCCACCAACACCTCGTCGGCAAACTGTCGCTGTGAACTGAAACGATTCTCAATCAGCACCAACGGCCGAGTGTCGGCCGACGCTTCGGCCGAAGTGCCCTGCGCATCAAGCACTCGCACCAATGGCGATGCGCGCAGTGCTTTGTCGAACTGCTTCGCTGTTGGCAACCCAGGCAGCACCCACTCTTGACCTGAACGAGAAATCGCTCGAGCCACATCTTCGTTCAACGTGTCGAGATTGAGACACGCGTGACCGTTGCGATGGGCCCAGACCGCAAGGCCAAGAGCAAGCAGCACAGTCTCATCGGTGCAGTTGGCGCGACGAGCAAGCATCGACGCCGTGACGATGTCGGCGTTCTCAAAGAGACCGGTTCCGGTTTCGGAGTCGAATCGCAATTCATTGAGGACAGCAAGTGGCTCGGTCATGGCTGACCTCCGAGCAGCTTGCTCGCCGCCACAATCAGTTCGCTCGAAGGACGCCAGGCGAACACGCCGTTACGTTGACCATCGATGACTGCGGTGTCAGGACCGATCATTCCGCGTACAAACAAATAGTTCGAGTCGCCGATATGGCGATCGATGTCGTAGCCGGCCAACCGAAGCTGCAACATACGGTGAAGAGCAACGTTGTACACAAGGATCTGCAATGGGTAGTCGCCGTGCTCCATGGCGTGCTTCATGGATTCGTAGCCATAGGCCGAGATCGGCGCGACGTTGCCCGGTGTGTGCAGGCGATTGGTTTTGTAGTCGATGAGGCCGTAGGTGCCGTTCGACGCGTCGCCAAGACGAATCACCGAGTCGATGCTGCCGGTCATGAGACCAGCAATGGCCGACATGCGATTGCCCGCGGCCAATGCCTTGAAGTAGTCAGAGAACTGATCGTCGTCGTGCGCGGCGGCCAGTTCGAAGAGATCGCTCGGCGTGACAGGCGAGTTGCCATCGGCCAGCGGGAAATGGAACACCAACTCGTTGAGGCAGCTGGAACCGATGGTCCGAAGCGTGGCGTGGTCGGCCGTGGCACCGAGTGGCGTATCGATGGTCAGCATTAGGCCCTGGGCCAAGACCTCGGGATCGGCATCGAACGATGCAGCTCGGCCCGAGGTTTCGATGACGGCGCGCACCTCGGCGTCGACATCGGGTACCGAGAGGTCGATGACCTCGAACAACTCATGCACGAAGGTTCCGAAATCGGCGCCGGCCCGCATGCCGAGAAGCGGCCCTTCGAAGGTTTGGGGACCGCCGTCTTCGCCGAGTTCGGGCCCGCCAGGAGTTTCGTCGTTACCACCACGGGCGGAGCCTTCGTTGTTTGCTCGCGCTCCCTTCGAAAGAGAGGAGTACGACCAGCGATACCAAGCGTCACGCTCAATATC
>CAIPQK010000036.1 GCA_903867185.1 uncultured Candidatus Nemicrothrix sp.
TATGAGGCTCTGATTCTGACGAACACCAGCACCAAGGTCTGCGAAATGCGGGGCTTCCCCGGAGTTTCACTTCTTGATTCTTCCTCCAAGCAGATTGGCCAACCCGCGTCACGTGAAGGAACCGAAGGTCCAACGCTGACGCTTCAGCCAGGTGCAAGCGCCAGCGCTACGTTGCACACGAGCGCATCCGGCATGGGCGCGGCCTGCGACCCTGCATCAGTGCAAATCATGGTGTACCCGCCAGATAACACCGCATCACTCACAATCGCCTCGACCTACACGGCGTGCGGCGGATTCAAAGTGAGCACCCTCGCTGCTGGTACCACCGGGAACTAGGTAGGCATTTCAAAGGCCCGATTTCACCATGACGGCATTCCATTTAATTTGGAACGCTGTTGCAATAAGAATGAAGCGACCGTAGTGTCGGCGCATGGCAGCTCGACCCATGCAACTTGCCCCAAGGAATCATTTTCTTGCCGACAGCGAAAGCTCAATGGCCCACAATGACCCCGCCCAGCAAGACGCCGTTGGCATCGTTGGGCCAGTAGGTCCGACCGGCTCGGTTTCCAATCGACTGAGTTACTCCCCCGTCGGTCCGGGTTGTTTTGGTGCTGCAATTAGTTCCGAGTATTCCGATGGTCGGCGCGTCATTTGGGTGAACCCACGCGGCCGCATCGCCAAACTCGATTACGACACCATGGAACTGCTGGCGACCCTTGAGCTCGACATCGGCCCCGATTACGACCTTGCTGCACACGAAGCCGGTCTCGAAGGTCTCGACTCACTTACAGGCATGGACGCGGTCATGCACGCCGTTTCGCTGAGTGCGACCTACTTAACGGGCGTTACCGGCGTGTATTACGTACTTGATTGCGATGGCAACTACTTCATTGGGTACCAAGATCACGTCGTTGCGTTTGGCGATGCGGTTCCTGGCGACCCCGACTCGCCGATTGTGGCGCGCCGTCGCTTTGAACGTCCACCCGAAGTCACCGGAAGTTTCGTGGGCATCAACATGTCCTATGACGGTCGATTAATTGTCAGCACCGAGAATGGATGGGTGCTTTCCGTCGATCGCGATTTCACTTCCTACGAAGCAATCCAGTTGCGCCACAGCGAGGGTGCTGAAGAATTCACCAACGCCCGATTCGCTGAACTTGGTCGGGGCGGACATTCATGGATGCGCAAGAGCTTGTGCGTGGACGACGCCGGCGGGATCTATCTACCTTCGAACGATCACATGCATAAAGTCGTCTGGACAGGATCCCGACTTTCGACTGACGAGTCCGACGGGGCATGGACAGAGCCATACCTCAATGAAAATGGCTTCGGTTGCGGCACCACGCCGAGTTTGATGGGATTTGGCGACGAGGACCGCTTCGTAGTCTTCGGAGACGGCGCCAACGTCGTCAACATCACCCTCATGTGGCGCGACAACATCCCCGAAGACTGGACCCAGATCTCAGGGACATTGTCTCGACGCATCGCTGGTTTCGGTCGCGCCGACATGGGCGATCCAAGCCTCAGAGAAATTCAAACGGAACAATCGATCACTGTTTGTGGTTACGGCGCAATGACAGTGAACAACGAACCAGCGTCGATACCCGAGGGTTTCCCTCCCGGAGCCAAGCGACTGTTTGTCTTCTGGCTAGGCAGCGACCCCGCCTATAGGCCACTCGGACTTCATAAATATGAATGGAATCCTGAGACCCGGATGCTCGAACATGCGTGGGCAAACAATCAGGTGTCCTCCCCGAACTCCGTTCCCGCCGTGAGTATGCCGAGCAACACCGTGTACACGTTTGGAACACGAGACGGCCAGTGGACCATTGAAGGCTTGAACTGGACAACGGGCGAATCGACGTTTCACTACCTGCTCGGTGGCGCTCGTTACAACGCGTTGGGCGGCACACCACAACTCGACATGCAAGGGCGCTTCATTTGGTCAGGCCCGTTTGGGCTCAACCGCCTCGAGAACCGTTAGCAGCGGTGTTCTATTGGTGTGATCGATCGGTCATGAAGGAGTTCCGGCCGAGGTCTGTCGCTTCTGCAAGCAACGCCAATCTCGCACCGGACCTGATCCGGAGTCGTCGCTCTTCCTTTGAGATACTCCCTAACGCTTCGAGTCGCATCGCTGTTCCGACAACAGCTTCAAGAACAGTTCGCAGCACGTCGACATCGGCGTGCTCGTTCAACTCGCCCCGGCGAATAGCGGCCTCAAGTTCCGGGGCGAACCCTTCGCTTGCACGGTGCTCGACGAGAAACGGTTTTACAACCGAGAGGTCCTCAGAGAGTTTGAGATACATCGCGCCAGAAACTGAGTTCAATATGAGGTCAGAGCTGGCGACCAAGACTTCACAAAGAACAGACAGGTCCGAAACACCACGAAATGCGTCGAAATCGGGACGAAGATCGGTAATCACTTTTTCGAAACAGGCACTCACAATCGCTTCACGTGAATCGAACAGGTTGTAAAGCGTGGCGACACTCACATCGGCCTTCGCCGCGAGTTCGCGCATCGAGAATCCATGCGATCCATTTGCGTCGATCAGTTGTCGTGCTGCGGAAAGGATGATTTCTCGGTTCGCCACTTTTCGTTCGCTACGACCGTCCAATCGACCATCCATCTCTTCATCTTATGGTCGACGAATATCAGGAGTTCACTCCAACGTCTCAGTCCCATCCATGCCACTCAGGCTTCTTTCCGCTTTCGCAGCACCATCGATCTCAATCGGATAAGAAAGAACCCTGATGACTCACTCAACCGCTCACACTGGACCTCTTTCTGGCGTCAAGGTCCTCGATCTTTCGATCGCCCTCACAGGCCCCTATGCCGCAGCGCTCCTGGCCGATCAAGGCGCCGATGTCATCAAGATTGAGCGCCCCGGCATCGGCGACATCGCCCGCTGGGTCGGAGTTGCCGTAAACGGCATGAGCGCGTTTTACCTCGCGTGCAATCGCGGGAAGCGTTGCATCGCCCTCGACCTCACCACCGCCGAAGGACAAGAAATCGCGGTGCAGCTTGCAGCCGATGCTGACGTGATACTGCAAAACTTTCGACCCGGCGTCATTGATCGACTCGGACTTGGCTACGACGCAATTCGAAAAATCAATCCTGATGTCGTCTACGCATCTATCTCCGGTTACGGGCCCGTCGGCCCTTATCGAGATCGCAGCGCGTACGACACGTCCATTCAGGCATATGCCGGCTTCGCCGCTACCCAAGCCGAACCTGGTGGCGGTCCACCCACCTTTCTTCGTCAGAATGCTGCCGACAAGGTGAGTTCCCTCTATGCCGCGCAGGCAATAACTGCAGCGCTCTTTGCCCGAGCCAGCGGACGCGGCGGACAGCATCTCGAAATGGGCATGGCCGATGCCTGTGTCTCGTTCCTCTGGGCCGAAGCAGCTGGCAACGAAGTACTTCTTGATTCCGACGGGACAATGCCTTCGAGTTTCAATGCCGGATTTTCGCCGATGCGCTTTCTTGATGGATGGGGAATCGTGGTTCCCACCACCGACGCTGACTTTGCAGGAATGTGCAGGTCCCTCGATGTCGAAGGCTGGGATGACCCTCGCATCAAAACCGTCGGCGAACGTCGCAAGAACCGCGACATTCTCGAACCGATCATGGACATGTGTTACGCGATGGCAGCGAATCTCACACAAGCAGAGGCAACCGAACGATTTCTACGAGAACGGGTCGCATTCGCAATGGTTCTCACGGCAGCAGAAATGGTCGATGACCCTCACGCTGTCGCGATCGGAATGTTCGAAGAGTTCGACCACCCCGTTGTTGGTAGGGCCCGACTTCCGAGGCATCCCACGCAGTTCCATGAGACACCAGCATCTCTTGCCGGAGGTGCTCCCGCACTCGGGCAGCACACCGACGAAATCCTCACCGAACTCGGTCTTTCCGAGCGAATTGCTTCGTTGCGTGACGCATCGATCGTCGCGTAACCACACTTCCCCCAGAGAAAGAATTCAATGAGCGAGAACAAGACCTCCGGCACCTATCCCGGTTTCGGCGGAAAAGTTGGCCGCGTCTTCGCCACGTCTGAATCGTGGTGGCCAGAGCGTCCGGTCTCCCCTGAAAACGCGCCCAACATCGTCATCATTCTTTGCGATGACCTCGGCTATGCCGATACTTCGCCATACGGAAGCGAAATCGCCACACCGAATATCGAACGCCTTGCGAGTAACGGCCTCCAGTACACCAATTACCACTCAACTCCTATGTGCTCTCCTACGCGTGCTGCTCTGCTCACCGGCATGAATCCTCATGCTGCTGGCGTCGGAACCGTGGCACATGCCGATCCCGGATTTCCCGGTTACGCGATGGAACTCGCCGATGACGTGATCACGCTCCCAGAAACCCTTCGAGCAAACGGTTACGCCACGTACATGGTCGGCAAATGGCATCTCGCCAAAGACTCCGACCAGTCCGATGCTGGCCCACGCCACTCATGGCCCTGCCAACGGGGCTTTGATCGCTTCTACGGATTCCTCGACGGGTTCACAAATCTTCATCAGCCTCATCGTTTGGTTCGCGACAACACACCGGTCGATACCGACACCTATCCCGACGACTACTACTTCACCGACGACATCACCGACGAAGCCATTGCCATGATCAAGGCGGGCAAAGCCTCGGCTCCCGATCAACCCTTTTTCCTTTACGTCGCACACGGTGCAATTCATGCACCACTGCACGCCAAAGCCACAGATATCACTGCTCAAAAGGGCAACTACTCCAGTGGCTGGGACGAACTTCGCTTACGTCGCTTTGCCCGTCAGAAGGAACTCAATATCTTTGGCGACGAGGTCGTACTGGCCCCACGTAACACCGAAGCCAACAATGACGTCGAACCATGGGACGAACTTTCCAATGACCAGAAGAAGCTTTACGCGCGTTACATGGAAGTGTTCGCAGCCATGGTCACCAATGTCGATGACAACACCGGACGTCTTCTCGACACGCTCGACGACATGGGCGAACTCGACAACACCATTGTCATCTTCACTTCCGACAACGGTGCCTCTCGTGAAGGCGAAATGGTCGGCACCAGCGCATACATGGCCCATGTCGGCCATGAAGGCGATGACATCGAGACCGATCTGTCACGTATCGATCTCATAGGTGGGCCGCAAACATCGCCGCACTACCCGCGTGGTTGGGCGATGGCGGGCAACACACCATTCCGCCTGTACAAAATCAACACTCATGCCGGCGGGCATACCGTTCCCTTTCTCGTTTCATGGAAGGACGGCGGGTTCAACGGTGGGACGCTCCGTCACCAGTACTCGCACGTTTCTGACATCTTCCCCACCCTGCTCGACATCCTCAACATCGAACCCCTCACTCAGCGAAACGGAGACTCGGTCAAGCCGATCACTGGATCGAGCATGACCCCGACACTCCAGTCGGCCGATGCGCCCGATCAGCGAACCGAAGCTGTCTACGAAATGATCGGCCATCGCGGCTTCTACCGAGACGGTTGGGAAGTTGTCACACTCCATCAGCCGATGACACCGTTCGACGATCGCGAATGGGAGCTCTATAACCTCGCCGTTGATCGCACTGAGCTCAACAATCTTGCTCAGAGTGAGCCGGAAAAGCTCGCTGAACTCATCGCTGCGTGGGACGACGCTGCGTGGGACGGCCAGATCTACCCGCTCGATGAAGGTATCGGTCTCAAATACGTGCTTCGTCCTCCGCGCACTGCAGTCTTCGAAGAACCACTTTCAATCTGGCCGGGCACGCCGACGCTCGAACGTTGGCGATCGCTGATGTTGATTTGGCTTCGCTCTTTCCGGATTGAAGCACCGATTACTGTCCACGAAGGTTCCATCGGAACCATTGCATCCCACGGCGATCAAAGCGGTGGCTACGGCCTCTACGTAATCGAAGGTCAGCGGCCCGCACTTGTTCATCACACCGGCCGCGGCGATCTCGCGATCGTCACTGGTCCATCGCTCTCCCCCGGCGACCACCTACTCGAATGTTCATTCGACGCAATCGGCGGCCGAACATGGAGGCTCTCACTCTCCATCGATGGCGTGACGGTCGACGACCATCCTGAAGTGCAGATGCTCTTTGCGATGTCACCGTTTGAGGGAATCACGGTCGGGCGCGATCCGCGTTCGCCGGTGTGGTGGGAACGTTACGAAACCCATGGTTCGTTCCACTGGACAGGAACTCAAGGTCCCGTCCGCTGGATTCCTGGCGATAAGGACCCTGATCAACCGGAGGACTTGATTGGCCTCCTTCGAATGCTCGGCGAGAAATTCGAATAACGAACGTGCGATGAACCAGCAGCGCCGAACTACTCAGCAAGTGTTCCGCATTGCACCGCTGTCAATGCGTTCGCGAGGTTTCTTAGTTGCGTTCGTGACAGGTGATCGATGAATTGTCGTCGAACGGTTCCCACATGGCCGGGAGCGGCGTTCCGTAAGCGAACATTTCCTTCATCGGAAAGAACCGCAAGCATGACGCGACGATCGTTCTCCGAAGGCTCCCGTGAGACGAGTCCTTGCTTCACAAGGCCGTCAACTCGTCGAGTCAGTCCCGATGGCGAAAGATGCAATGCCGACGCCAGGTCACACATGCGCAGTCGACGATCTGGGGCGTCGGATAATCGAGCGAGCACGCCGTAGTCGCCAGCAGTGAGCCCGTGACTCGTCAAGTCCTCTTCAACCGCTGCCTGAATTGAGGCATTGACATCGACCATTGCTCGCCAGACGACCATTTCCTCCTCGTCGAGCCAGTTCACCTCGTCGACAGCCACCGATTGCTGTTGGTCTCGAGTCGCCATGGCGAAATCATAACTGATGAGCACGCAATAGTTGCGACCGCAAGGAATTCTGTGGAATACTTGCGCTCGCAACTACCTCAACCTTCAGGAGTCCCCATGCCCAATCTCGATGACCTCACTCCAGGATCCTGGAACATCGATCCCAGCCACAGCGCCGTCACCTTCGTCGCCCGACATCTCGTCATCACCAAGGTCCGCGGTACTTTCGGCGAGGTCACTGGATCTCTCACGATCGCCGACGACAAACTCGCTTCTACCGTCGAAGCGACCATTGGCATGGCATCAATCACCACTGGCGATGAAGGCCGCGACGGACATCTCAAGGGCGCCGACTTCTTCGATGTCGAAACCTTCCCGACCATGACATTTGCCAGCACCGGCCTCCGCGGAGATGGAGCCGAGTACGTCCTTACCGGCGATCTCACCATCAAGGGCGTGAGCAAGTCTGTCGAACTTGATCTTGAATTTGAAGGCGTCTCCCCCGATCCGTGGGGCGGAACTCGTGTTGGCTTCAGCGTGACCGGTGAAATCAACCGACGCGATTTCGGCCTCGACTTCGACGTAAAGGTCGATGCCGGCGGTGCTCTCGTCAGCGAAAAAATCAAGATCGAACTTGAGATTCAAGCGGTGAAGGCGTAACCGAAACAGCAGTTGACATCGAAAGAAGGCCGGCCCACAAGGGCCGGCCTTCCTTCGCTTCCAGAACTCAATGTTTACGCCGGTGCAGCGATGCTGTCCCACGCAATCGGCACGTGAGCAAAGCCGTCGATGAGGTTGGAGTGAACGCGCGGATAATCCACGGGATCTCCAACGAATCGAAGACCTTCGAAACGAGTGAGAATTTCCTCGAACATGATGCGACCCTCGATGCGGGCCAGGTTGGCGCCAAGACAGAAGTGCGGGCCACCAGCACCAAACGCCACATGGTCGTTGGGGTTACGTCGAACATCAATGGAGTCGGGGTTTTCAAACGCACGCTCGTCACGATTGGCCGAGGCGTACACCATCAGCACCCGCTCGCCGGCCTTGATCTTCTTGCCAGCAAGTTCCGTATCGACTGTTGCTGTGCGGGTGAACTGGATCACCGGAGTAGAGAAACGCAACAACTCTTCAATAGCTGTTGGGATCACGGAAAGATCATTTCGAACGATGTCGTACTGATCCTGGTTCTGAAGCAGTGCGAGCGTTCCGGTCGTGATCAAGTTTCGAGTCGTCTCCGAACCTGCGTTCTGCAGGAGCATAAAGAACAACTCGATCTGGAACGCAGTGAGCTTCTCGCCTTCGACCTCGGCATGAAGCAAAACGCTCATGAGATCATCACTCGGATTATCGGCTCGCTCGGCACACATGGCGTCGGCATACATAAACATGTCGGTTGCGGCCTGCGCGCGCTCTTCGGGGGTTACTGAAGCATCGAACCCGAAGGTCTTTTCTGTCCAGTCGAAAACCTGGGCACGATCAGCTTCAGGAACACCGACCATGTCGGCGATCACATGAAGTGGCAACCACAACGCAAGGTCATGAACGAGATCGGCGCTTGTGCGGTCGGCCAACCCATCGATGATGTCGTTGGTGCGCGTGCGCAGCATGTCGCCCAGCTCGGCAACACGCTTCGGAGTGAATCCCTTATTAATGATCTTGCGGAGCTTCATGTGATCCGGAGCATCGAGGCTGATCATCAGTTGATCGCTGCCGCCGGATGCCGGTTCGTTAATTCCATCGTCAATGAAGGGATCGGGTGCGTTGCGATAGGTCGAGGCATCTCGAGAAACCTGCTGCACCTCGGCGTAGCGAGTCACCACCCATAACTTCTCACCTTGATACGAGGGGTGATCGAGGCATGCGACGGGGTCATTCTCACGAAGCCACCGGTAGTAGTCGTAGGGAACGCCGTGCGCGTAGGTCTCGGCATCGTGAAGAACGGGCGTATCTACAAACGTGTTGGTCATAAGGACTCCTCTAGGGGACTTCAAAGTTTTGCCAGTCAGGACCCACAGTGGGTCGTCGTGACGGTTCGTTTCTTAGTCGTTCAGAATTGATGCCATACGTTCAGTTGTCTCAATCCACTCTTCCACCATTTCACGCACGACATCTTTGGTGGGACGAACCTTGTTGAGGCGACCAACGATCTGACCTACCGGAAAGCCGATCAATTCGCGGGTGCCCACACGTTGGGTGCGTCGACCAGCTTCTTGGTGGAGGATCCCCTGCAACGGCATCGGCAGGGTTCCGGGCGAATCTTCTGCTTCCCATGCGTCGGTCCACGCAGTACGGAGTTGGCGGGCGGGCTTGCCGGTCATTGCCTTCGACCGAACGGTGTCGCGCGATGTCGCCGCCAACATGTTTTCGAGTGCAACCGGGTTGGTGTCAGCTTCAGTAACGGTGAGCCACATCGAACCCGTCCATGCTCCCTGCGCTCCGAGCGCGAGGGCAGCGGCCATCTGCCGGCCCGTGGCAATTCCACCTGCGGCCAGCACCGGAATATCCGGCCCTACTGCGTCGACGACCTCGGGCACGAGCACCATCGTTGAAATTTCACCGCAATGACCACCGGCTTCGGTTCCTTGCGCAACGATCACGTCGACACCGATTGCAACCTGGCGCTCGGCGTGCACCCTCGATCCCGCAAGACCACCAACAAGAATCCCGGCTTCGTGGGCTCGTTCGATCACGTACATCGGGGGCGGGCCTAACGCATTGACAATCATCTTCACGTTCGGATGATTGAGACAAACCTCAACCTGGCTGGGGCCCATTTCGTCGACCCCAAGGCCGGCAGCGGCGACTCGGCCTACGGCAAGATCAGCCGGAAGTTCCGGCACGTTGAAGCGAGTGAGTAGTTCATCGACGAACTCACGGTGTTCGGTCGGGATCATGGCGTCGAGCGAATCGAATGACGCGTCTTCGCCACCGCCCTTGCCGATGTAGTTCACCGGCATGGCGAAGTCGACTCCGTAGGGCTTTCCCTTCACGTGTTCATCGATCCAATTGAGTTCGATCTCAAGTTGCTCGGGCCCGAAGGCAAGAGCCCCAAGCACACCGAAGCCGCCCGCATTCGTCACTGCCGCGACAACATCTCGACAATGGGAGAAGGCGAAGATTGGAAATTCAATACCCAGACGATTGGCAAGCGGAGTGCTCATGGATCCCTCGGTTCGTTGGTGATGGCCACCGACCACGTGCGACATAAGTTCGGCGGATATGAAAAAAATGTAACATGACGAGGGTCGCCGGTGCTGTGCCGACTGACACCCCAACACGCTCAAGGGCATAGATTGCTCAGGCTGTGCCGCTAGGCCAGCCCTGCGCACCTGACTAGGAGTTCCCATGAGGACACGAGCAGCCGTCCTGTACGGCCCGCATACCGAATACAAGATCGAAGAAATCGAGCTCGACGAACCAAAAGCCAACGAGGTGCTCGTTCGCTTCGTCGCCAGCGGCATGTGTCACTCCGATGAGCACATGGTCACCGGCGATATGGCCATGGACCCAGCAATCATCGAAATGCTCGGCTGGCAGCAGTACCCGATCATTCTCGGACACGAGGGTGGCGGCATCGTCGAGAAGGTGGGCCCTGGCGTCACTGAACTCAAGGCTGGCGATCACGTCGTCACCTCATTTGTCCCTTCCTGCGGTCGCTGCCCATCATGTGCAAAGGGTCAGCAGAACTTGTGCGACAACGGCGCGCATCTTCTTTCAGGTCGCCAAGAGGACGGAACCTCTCGTCACCATCTCCTCGATGGCACCGACCTTGCGACCATGTGCTGTCTCGGCACATTCGCAGAGCACTCCGTCATGAACATCAACTCTCTCGTGAAGGTCGAAGAGGATCTTCCCCTCGACAAGGCATGCCTTGTCGCTTGTGGCGTGACCACTGGCTGGGGTTCTGCCACCTATGCCGCCGAGGTAGCCCCCGGCGACACAGTTGTTGTCATCGGAACCGGTGGCGTTGGCATGAACGCTGTGCAGGGCGCGCACCTCGCTGGTGCTCGTTATGTCATTGCACTCGATCCGGTTGAGTTCAAGCGTGAACAAGCGCAGAACTTCGGCGCAACCCACGTTGCGTCAGATGTTGCCGAAGCACAAGCACTTCTTGGCGAACTGACATGGGGTCGCTTGGCCGACAAGGTCATCGTCACCGTCGGTGAGGGCAAGGGCGCCGATCTCGAGTCGTACATGGGCATGGTTGGCAAGGGCGGACGACTCGTCTTCACCGCAGTTGCCAACATGAACGAAAACGACGTGCAGCTCAACTTGTTCGCTTTCGCTATGCAGCAGAAGCAACTCGTTGGCACCATCTTCGGAAGTGCCAACCCGCGTTATGACATTCCGAAGCTTCTCGGCCTTTACCGAAGCGGCCACCTGAAGCTCGATGAACTCATCACTCGCACCTACACCCTCGACCAGATCAACGAGGGCTACCAGGACATGCGCGACGGCAAGAACATCCGCGGCGTCATCATTTACTGACCCTTTTCACAATCGGCAGTTTCCGCACTCGGCGGGTTCGCACGGCCAATTGGTCAGCGGACCCGCCGTTGCAGTGGTGCCTGGTGGCAGTCGCAGGAAAGGTGCTGATCACAAGGCCCAGATCGGCCAATCGGTGCGAAGCGATCAGGGTAGGCAATACCTGCATCGACACGGCCGAGAAAGACGCATTCACACTCAGTGCAGGCCCATCCTGATTTGGAAATCGCCACAAGTTCGACACCTGAGATCCCAAAGGCCGCGGCAACCGATTCGGTTGAGCGCGCCCAACGCCCTTTTGCCTCATCGATCGAGCCACGATCTTCGTTCTCTTGCGAGGGAAGCGCCTCCCCCGCCATCACTGCCCCGAGAGTGGCGCAGGCGATGAGGTCTTCGAGGGCTGCAGCGTCCGCTGCACCTGGGTGCTGGCCCGACGATGCTGTTACATCGAGACGTTCAAGAGCCGAATGCACACGGAGCACAAGTGCCCCTTGCGCTGGAGGTCGACGCGTATGCCACAACTCTCCACTGATGAGAAGTTGTGCACGGTCGGCAACCGCTGCCGCGAGTGAATCCGGTTGAACGAATCCGCCACTCAACACGAACGTCTGCGTCACAGCCGCAATGACCATTCGTCGCCAGTGGTTACCGATATCGGTTCGGCGTTCCGCTCTCGCCTGTTCGATCGCATCCGTGGGGGCAACGTGTTCAACCACTAGCGCTTCAAGGATGACCCAAAGCGATTCAACAGCAGTCTCAGGATCCTCAGATGGCATGCCAATTTGCGCGGCAATAAAGGCTTGCCGAAGAACGGTTTCGGCGCGCTCTTGATTCGCTTCACTAAACGTAAAGATGTCCGCCATCTCGATTCCAGTCACATGGAGATTCTTGCGTAACACTCCGGCCAAATGGCGAACCGAAGACCAACTCTTTGATCTCTTGAGCACAACAGCGGGATCAGACCGACATAGTCTTCATCCGTGGAGACCACCGAGATGACAGTTACGACAACGGCGCCGACCGGAGCTACGACGTCCACACTCATTGGCCCAAACGGCACCGCCCCTGGGATGAACTTCATCGAACAACAGCAGAAGCCAATGAACGATTCGAGTAATGAACGCGCAGCAGGATTGCCGTTGCTCTTTGCCGCCATAGTGCTGCTCGTGGTGTTTACGACCGTCTTTGTGCGCGCATGGCGACGCAAACAGCGATCGACTCCGAACTCGTAATTCGTTCGAAAACGATCCCGAGGTCAGCGGCGAAGTAGCGACAGAAGCCGAAGAATTTCGAGATAGAGCCACACGATCGTGACCGTGACGCCAAGTGCTGCGAGCCATTCCATCCGGCGAGGCGTCGTACCCGAGGCAACTGATCGTTCGATAAAGGCAAAGTCGAGGGCGAGGTTCATTGCTGCCACAATGCAGATCACGACGCTTATGCCTATGCCAAGCGGCGTTGGGCTATTCCAGAATGTGATGTTTGCGCCGAAGAGTTGAAACAACAACGTGACGAGATACATCACGCCGATCCCTAACGTGGCAGCAATCGTGATGAGCACATACTTCGGCGTGACTTTCACGATCCGAGTCGCATACAAGACGAACATCACAAGGACAACACTGAGCGTGGCAAGAACTGCCTGCACAACGATGCCGTCGTACAACTGGTTATAGAACGCCGAGATTGCCCCCAGCGCCGCACCTTCGCAGAGCGCGTACAACGGTGCTGTTGCCGGCCCCCAATTGGGCTTGAAGAACGTTGCAAATGCGAAGCCAAGGGCGACGAGCACAGCAAGAAATACCCATGCAGGGAAACTTGTCGTACTCACGGTGACCATTTGACCTGTTGTCTGATCAAAAACATCTTGCGTCGTCTGATGAACCTGAGACCAGCCGAACCATCCCGATGCGCAGATAATCGCGAACAGGACGCCGAGTGCCGACAACGTGCCGCCGATGGTCATCGTTCGCCCGACGGGCGCAGTTCCATACCCCTCGGCGATGACCTGTTCGAAACGCTTGTCGTTCAATACGGGATTCGGGGGCATTGCGGTCCTTTCGGGACTTGAGTGGACTCATTCTAGGAATGACCTGCCGGGAAGATGCGGCACCCGTCGAGAGTCAGTCAGCGACCTTGATTTCGATTCGCCCGGCCTGTTCTCGGACCGAAAATGTTTCGATCGGACTCTTTTCATCACGCCGTCCACTGGCCGACAACTTCGATCCTGCTCCGTCGGAATTGAACCGCCAGAAGTGGCTCAAGCACACGAGATCCTCTCCATCAACGGCCCCGGCCGTGCCGAGATGCGACCACTGATGTGGGCAACGGGCATCACAGGCCACCACCTTGCCCGCGGTCGTCCGCCACAGAACAATGTCGCCCTCGTTCCGCTCGACCGTTGTGATCTGACCAGAAACAAGGTGCTCGCTGTCCATCACATCGATCCACGCCATGAATTGACAGTATCGGCATCGGAGGATTCCGAAAAAACTCCCGAAAATGTCGGTAACAAGGATTTCCCCGCCTACGATCCCGGCCGTGGATTCATTCAGAGACTTAGTTGACGGCAACGCGACCTACTCCTCCGCTTTCCCAAATGCAGAGCTTTCGGCCATCCCCCGCAAGCACCTTGCGGTGGTGACCTGCATGGATTGCCGAATCGATCCGCTCGCCATCTTTGGCTTCAACGTCGGCGATATCCATGTAATGCGAAATGCCGGGGCTCGCATCACCCCCGACATGATCCGCTCACTCATCAAATCAGTGAACCAACTTGAAGTTGACCGAATTGCCATAATGCATCACAACGATTGTGGTGCGGCCAAGATCGATCTTCCTGGTCTCCGAGCAAAGGTCCTCGCTGCCACCGGTTCCGATCCTGAGGAACTTGAGTTTCATCTCATCGGTGATCAGATCGCGGCTCTCGAGGCCGACATCGAAGCCGTTCGAAGCTGCCCTTACCTTCCGGTCGGAACTGCGGTCGCTGGCTTTATCTACGACGTTGCTACCGGAATCGCCACTCTCCACGATTCCACTTTCGTTTCCTGATACCTCGAGCTGCACTGTTCGCTAAAGCGACTGAAGCATCCGGACTCGAAACAACTCAGACGTCGAGGAATCTCGACACAGCGATTCCGGCGCCGATCGCGCCAATCGCAATACCCACGACGCCGAGTGTCATGAAGATGACCGTCATCTCGCCGCCGCTCACTTGGAAACCACCGACGAGCGGGATGTCCTGAGCACTTGGAAGCCACTTCTGAAAGAAGGGCTTAAACGCGGCCAGCCCACCAATCGCTAAAAAGGCGCCGACAAGGCCTTGTACGAGACCCTCAAGCATGAATGGGACTCGAATAAACCAATTCGTTGCGCCAACGAGTTTCATCACTTCAATCTCACGGCGGCGAGCAAACATCGCCATTCGAATGGTATTGAGAATCAGAAGTCCAGCTGCACCAAGAAGGAATGCGGCAATCACAAAAATGCCGACGGTCAGTCGACTCGAAAGTTGTTGGATCAATCGAATGGTCTTGGA
>CAIPQK010000037.1 GCA_903867185.1 uncultured Candidatus Nemicrothrix sp.
AGATACCGTGACAGCCGTGACAACGCTCGCCGAACGCCTCGGCCACTCCTCTGATTCCCGTCTGGTCATCATCAACAGCGACGATCTTGGGCTGTGTCATGCCGCCAACACGGGCACGTATGAATCGTTACGTCAGGGATTGTGCACCAGTGCGACGCTCATGGTTCCCTGCGCATGGGCTCGTGAAGCGGCATCGGATTTCCGCGGTGAAGACATCGGCGTTCACCTCACTCTCAATGCTGAATTCGAACGTTATCGATGGGGCCCGATCACTCACGCCCCCTCGCTGCTCGATGGCGACGGCGGTTTTCCCCGCACGCTTGCGGACCTTTGGGATCATGCCGACCTCGACGAAGTGCGGCGCGAATGTCGAGCGCAAATCGAACGAGCCATCTTGTGGGGCTTCGACGTGAGTCACCTCGATTCGCATATGGGCGCGCTGCAATTGCGGCCCGAGTTTTTCGATGTGTATCTCGACCTCGCCGTTGAGTTCAGTCTTCCGCTTCGACTTTCTGGTGCGTCAACCGAACGGGCAATCGGTTTTCCCTTCCGGCGCCTTGCCGCTGAGGAAGGGATCATTTCCCCCGACCACTTCCTCTATGTCAACGGAGTAGGCAGTCGTAGAGCCATCGAAAATGCAGTCTTCGAACTCCGAGCTGGGGTCACCGAGATGTACGTCCATCCGGCAACCGACACACCCGAACTTCGTGCAATCGGCACCGACTGGGCATCACGAGTCGATGACCTTCATCTGGTGTGCCATGACTCACGTTTGCGAACGATGCTTGAACGTTCCGGGGCTGTTCTTATTGGCTACCGCGAACTCCGAGAACTTCAGCGAGCTGGTTGAACGCAGTTAGTCCAATCGCTTTGACATTCGTTGGTAGCGAGTAGCAGCAACTGCACCTGAAGATTCAATAAATGACCGCGCACCGGCGTCGGGTAGGTCCGCGACCACGACGCGGTCAAACTCCGCGATCATCAAATCTCGACAGATCTGCCCGAGTAATGCCTGACCAATGCCTCGCCGACGATAAGCCTCGTCAACGACGAGGGGACCGGTCCATCCTGCACGCGTAATCGAGTGACACCCGATTCCGACAACAACGGGATCGCTCTCGCCGCGAAGGGCAACGTGGCAGGTTCCGTGTTCAAGGGCTCGTGCGATCTCGTCTGTACTGCGCGGCCATCCTGAGGTTGCAGCAAGAAGGACACGGGTCACATCGTCGTCATGGACCACCCGACGAATGGTGATGCCATCGGGAACCTCTGCCCGATAGGTGGTGGCAACTGAATACGACTGCCAGAACTCATGGGTCTCGTATCCATTCGTTGCGCATAGCAAGGCGACGGAAGATTCCACCGGGGCGCCGGGCCATAACGAGAACGGAACTGCGCCGCCAACGAAGATCTCACGCGCGCCACGTTCAGTGGCCCACTGCTCTGCATGCTGAAGCAATAAACCGCCTCGACCTGACCGCTGGACATTCGGGCCAACGGCAATCAACCGAATCGAAGCAACGAGTTGTCCATCGGGATCTCGATCGACGCCTACCGCTATTACTGATTCGCCATCTTCTGACGCCATCACGATTCCTGATCGCTCATGACACGCCGTCAGCATTTCGTCGGGAGTGAGGTCTTCATCGGCAGCGACGCGCAACATGAGGTCGACGATGTCATCAACCCGATCTGCTCCCCATGGAACGAGTTTCATCATGCGGAAGGCGACGCAACATCGGCGCGATTCGCGTTGGTGTCGCGAGAGGTGAGGATTGCCGCCACCAGACCCA
>CAIPQK010000038.1 GCA_903867185.1 uncultured Candidatus Nemicrothrix sp.
AGATACCGTGACAGCCGTGACAACGCTCGCCGAACGCCTCGGCCACTCCTCTGATTCCCGTCTGGTCATCATCAACAGCGACGATCTTGGGCTGTGTCATGCCGCCAACACGGGCACGTATGAATCGTTACGTCAGGGATTATGCACGAGCGCGACGCTCATGGTCCCGTGCGCATGGGCTCGTGAAGCAGCATCGGATTTCCGCGGTGAAGACATCGGTGTTCACCTCACCCTCAATGCTGAATTCGAACGTTACCGATGGGGACCAATCACTCACGCCCCCTCGTTGCTCGATGGTGACGGCGGCTTTCCCCGCACTGTTGCCGACCTTTGGGATCATGCCGACCTCGACGAAGTGCGACGTGAATGTCGAGCGCAAATCGAACGAGCCATCCTGTGGGGTTTCGATGTGAGTCACCTCGATTCGCATATGGGCGCGCTGCAATTGCGCCCCGAGTTTTTCGATGTGTATCTCGACCTCGCCGTTGAGTTCAGTCTTCCGCTTCGGCTTTCTGGTGCGTCAACCGAACGGGCAATTGGTTTTCCCTTCCGACGCCTTGCCGCCGAGGAAGGGATTATCTCCCCCGACCATTTCCTCTATGTCAATGGGGTGGGAAGTCGCAGAGCGATCGAAAACGCAGTCTTCGAACTCCGCCCTGGGGTCACCGAGATGTACGTCCATCCAGCAACCGACACGCCCGAACTTCGTGCAATCGGCACCGATTGGGCATCACGAGTCGATGATCTTCATCTCGTGTGCCACGACTCACGCCTGCGCACGATGCTTGAACGTTCCGGCGCTGTTCTTATTGGCTACCGCGAACTTCGAGAACTTCAGCGAGCCGGTTGAACGCAGCTAAGCCAATCGCTTTGACATTCGTTGGTAACGAGTGGCAGCAATTGCTCCTGAAGATTCAATAAATGAACGCGCACCAGCGTCGGGCAGATCGGCGACCACGACGCGGTCAAACTCAGCGATCATCAAATCTCGACAGATCTGCCCAAGTAATGCCTGACCAATTCCTCGCCGACGATAGGCCTCGTCAACAACGAGTGGACCGGTCCATCCCGCACGCGTAATTGAATGACACCCGATTCCCACAACAACGGGATCGCTCTCGCCACGAAGGGCAACGTGGCAGGTTCCATGTTCAAGGGCTCGTGCGATCTCGTCGGCGCTGCGCGGCCATCCTGAGGTTGCGGCAAGAAGAACACGGGTCACGTCATCGTCATGGACAACCCGACGAATAGTGATGCCATCGGGGACCTCTGCCCGATAGGTGGTGGCGACTGAATACGACTGCCAGAACTCATGGGTCTCATATCCGTTCGTCGCACACAGCAAGCCGACGGAAGATTCCACTGGCGCGCCGGGCCATAACGAGAACGGGACTGCGCCTCCAACGAAGATCTCACGCGCACCGCGTTCAGTGGCCCACTGCTCTGCGTGCTGAAGCAAAAGACCGCCTCGACCTGATCGTTGGACATTGGGGCCAACGGCAATCAAGCGAATCGAAGCAACCAGTTGCCCGTCAAGATCTCGGTCGACACCCACCGCTATTACTGATTCGCCATCTTCTGTTGCCATCACGATTCCTGATCGCTCATGACACGCCGTCAGCATTTCGTCGGGAGTGAGGTCTTCATCGGCGGCGACGCGCAACATGAGGTCGACGATGTCATCAACCCGATCTGCTCCCCATGGAACGAGTTTCATCATGCGGAAGGCGACGCAACATCGGCGCGATTCGCGTTGGTGTCGCGAGAGGTGAGGATTGCCGCCACCAGACCCA
>CAIPQK010000039.1 GCA_903867185.1 uncultured Candidatus Nemicrothrix sp.
GAACATTGCGACGGTTGGCGCCTACAGCGGCGGTCCGGGCGTTGGTGCTTACGGTGCTTCAAAAGCAGGTCTCATCAATCTCGGGCGTACACTGTCGAAAGAACTCGCACCGTGGAACATTCGCGTGAACACGATTTGTCCGGGTCCAGTGAAGAGCGAGCTGACCGATGGTGCCGAACGTATGGCGCCTGGCTTTTACGAACGTGCTGCATCGGCGACCTCGCTGAAGCGAGTGGCCGAAACGGCAGAGATCATCGGCCCGGTGATGTATCTCGCCAGTGATCTGTCCTCGTTCGTCACTGGCGACGACATTGTCGTCGCAGGCGGAATGGCTCGTGGCTGAGGACATTGTCTTCAGCGGCGAGATTGCTGTCATTACGGGTGCTGGTGGTGGGTTAGGGCGTGCCTACGCGCACATGCTCGGCGAGAGGGGCTGCCGCATTGTCGTGAACGATGTTGGGCGCCCGCATGGCGAGAATATTCCCGTCGCTCAATCGGTGGTGGATGAACTTCATGCCAAGGGAATCGAAGCGGTTGCCGATAATCACAATGCGATTTCCGAAGGTGGCGCCATCATCCATACTGCCCTCGATGCATTCGGTGGCATTGACATCGTGATCAATAACGCGGGTATTGGCGCCGGTTCACCCATGGGCCCAAAGTCTGCCGAAGAGTGGCGCGAAACAATCGATGCGACGTTGCAGACCTCGATCGCCGTTACCGGCGCTGCGTGGCCTCACCTGATCGAACGGGGTGGTGGTCGAATTGTGATGACTGGTTCGCCGGCGATGTTCGGTGCATCGACCACAATTCCCTATTCAGCGACGAAATCATCGATGTATGGCTTCACTCGCTCTGTTGCCGCTGCAGGTCGTCGACATGGCATTTTCGCCAATAACATCATGCCGTCGGCCTACACCCGCCTGACTCGGTCGTTGCCTCCGGGTCCTATGGCATCGCTCTTCGCCGATCACTATCCACCAGAAGATGTTGCTTCTTTTGTGGTGTGGCTCTGTCACCAATCGTGTGAGGTGTCAGGTGAATCGTTCTCGGTAGGCGGAGGTCGAGCTGCGCGCGTTGCATTGGCCGAGAACCACGGTGTGCTGGTTAACGATCACGCTCCCGAATCGTGGGCAGCACAATTCGAAGACCTCATGTCGCTCGATAACGTTGTCTTCCCGCTCTCAATGAACGACGAAGTCACCTGGCAGGCGCACACACTCGGTAAGTCAGTGCCCGAGGAACTCGCGCCGGGCGGTCCACTGGATTGGAATCGCAAACCTCGGCCGTAGCCGAGCAAATTGTTAGAGGTTCTCGACCACGTAATCGACGCACTTGGTGAGCGCTTCGATGTCTTCGGGATCGATCGCCGGGAACATCGCGACGCGGATCTGATTGCGTCCGAGCTTGCGGTAGCTGTCGGTATCGACAATGCCGTTGGCACGCAGCACCTTGTTGACGTCATCAGCTGAGACTGAGTCGTCGAAATCAATGGTGGCAACGACATGGCTGCGCTCATCTGGATTCGCGACAAACGGCGACGCATAGGAAGAAGCTTCGGCCCACGAGTACATAATTTCGGCGGAACGGTCGCA
>CAIPQK010000040.1 GCA_903867185.1 uncultured Candidatus Nemicrothrix sp.
CTTCTCTGAACTTGCCTTCGCTGCTCCAGAAGAACTTGCCGATCACCTTTATGTGCACGATGCCGATGCTGCGGCCGGACATCTCTTCCGCGTTGCGTCTGGTATCGACTCGGCCGTCGTTGGCGAGGCCGAAATTCTCGGACAGGTGCGCCGGGCATGGGACATTGCGCAGACCGAAAGCGCTGCCGGGTCTCAACTCAATTTGTTGTTCCGTCATGCCCTCGAAGTTGGAAAGCGCGCTCGAACCGAAACCGGCATCGGCCGCCACGTCGCATCGGTATCCACCGCTGCAGTCGCCATGGCCGCGCAGCGCCTTGGTTCGCTCGAAGGTCGTTCCATCTTGGTGATGGGTGCTGGCGAAATGGGCGAGGGCATGGTTCGTGCGCTTGCCAGCAACGGCGTCTCCGATATCCGCATCGCCAATCGCACGTGGGAGAACGCCGCAGATCTCGCAGAGCGAGTTGGTGGAACTGCAATCCGCCTTGCCGATCTCGATGCCGCTCTTTCCGAAGTCGATCTTCTGCTCACGGGCACCGGGGCCAACTCGATGATCATCGAACACGCAGACATCGAACGAGTCATGCGAGCCCGGGGCGATCGCGAAATTCTGGTTGTCGATGTTGCGGTTCCCCGCGACGTCGATCCTGCGGCTGCCGACATCCCGGGCGTCACCATCCTCGACATGGATGACCTCCGAGCATTTGCCGAAGCAGGTATGGCCGAGCGTCGACGCGAAGTCGCATCCGTTGAAGCAATGTGCGGTGAGGAACTCGAGCGTTACTTGGCCGTGAGTTCAGCTCGTGAAGTGGCGCCGTTGATTTCTCGTTTGCACGAACAGTCCGACGACATCCGTCTTGCCGAACTCGAGCGTCTTCGTGCCCGTCTTGGTGACCTCGATGAACGTCAACTCGAGGCCCTCGATTCATTAACAAAGGGAATCGTGGCCAAGTTGCTTCATCAGCCAACCGTGCGACTGAAAGATGCTGCTGGTTCGCCGCGCGGTGAACGCCTTGCCGAGGCCCTTCGCGATCTCTTTGAGCTCTGATTCCACTATGTCCGGGGGCGGTCCCGACGCAGTGACACTCCGATTAGCCACGCGGGGCAGCGCTCTTGCGTTGTGGCAGGCCGATCATGTGACAGAACTGCTCCAGCGTCATGCTTCCGTGGGCGGTTTCGAGCTGTCGATTGAGAAGGTGATCGTCGAGACGATGGCCGATCAACGCCTCGATATTCCGATCGACGCCATGGGTGGGAAGGGTGTCTTCGTAAAAGAGATCCAAGCAGCGGTGCTCGATGGCCGCGCTGATTTCGCGGTGCACTCCGGCAAAGACCTTCCTGCACTGACTCCCGATGAGCTTGTGATTGCTGCCGTTCCCGAGCGTGGCGATGTGCGCGATGTTCTGGTTGGGTCAACCATCGACGGATTGCCGCAGGGTGGACATATCGCGACCGGGTCTATTCGTCGTAAGGCACAACTTGCATCGTTGCGTCCCGACCTTGTGTTCTCAGGGCTGCGCGGCAACATTGCAACCAGACTTGAAAAGGCTGCAGGGTTCGATGCCATCGTGATGGCCGCCGCAGCCATCGAACGACTTGGTATTTCGATGGACGATCGAATCGTGCAGGTGCTCGAGCCCTCGGTGATGCTGCCTCAGGTAGCGCAAGGCGCGCTTGTTCTCGAATGCCGGACCAACGATGCGCCAACTCTTTCGTTGCTTTCTGCAGTCGATCACGGGCCAAGTCGTTTGTGTGTCGATGCCGAACGAGCGTTCCTCGCCGAACTTGGCGGCGATTGCGATCTGCCGGTTGCGGCGTATGTCGTCATCGACGGAAATGAACTCGATTGTCACGCGCTTGTTGCAGCACCCGACGGTTCGACCATCCTTCATGACTCTCGTCGATGTGCACTTGGCGATGGCGAAGAAACCGGAAAGCTCATGGCTCGCTACTTGCTTGACGATGCGGGCGGCTCCGCTCTGCTTGGGCGGTAAGCGCAATGGTCGATGCTCACGAAGGCGATGAATCGCCGGAGAACGACGACCGTGAAGTCGGTGTTGGGCCTCACCCATTGCCGTGGCCCGATGATCCGCGGTTCGATCCGGAATTTCTTGAACACGGAGATCGCCGAAATGTTGGCGACGGCTATCGCTATTGGTCGAACGAAGCGATCGTTGCCGATCTTGATTCACGCCGGCATTCGTTTCATGTCGCGATCGAAAACTGGCAGCACGATCTGAATATCGGAACCGTTGTACGGACGGCGAACGCGTTTAATGCTGCCGGTATCCACATTGTTGGGAAGAAGCGTTGGAATCGTCGTGGAGCGATGGTCACTGATCGCTATATGCATGTACATCATCACGAAGACATCGCTGGTCTTGTGGAATGGGCAGCAAGTAATGAGTTGAACGTGGTGGCAATTGACATTGTTCCCGGCGCAGTTCCGATTGAGACAGCGGTTCTTCCCGAACGCACCATGTTTCTGTTTGGACAAGAGGGACCAGGGTTGAGCGACGAGGCGTGTGCCTCAGCGGCGATGGTGTGTTCAATCGCTCAGTTCGGTTCCACTCGCTCCATCAACGTCGGGGTTGCGGCAGGAATCGCGATGCACTCGTGGATTCGTCAGCACTCGGCCCCTCCTGCTGCTTCGTAAACGCCTAAGTTCCTGCCGTGGACACGGTTTGGATTCTTGGCGATCAACTTCGTCGTGACACCGGTGCACTCGCCGGAGTTCGTCCAGGCGAGGCCCGAGTGCTCATGGTCGAAAGCGATGGAAAGGTCGGATCAGGGAGGTGGCATCGGCAACGACTGCATTTTGTTCTGGCGTCAATGCGCAGATTCGCCGAGGAACTTCGGGTCGAAGGTTTTGCAGTTGACTATCGCCACGCTCCGTCATTGCGGGCGGGGTTCGCGGCTCACAAGGCCGAGTTCAAACCAGAACGAGTAACAGCGATGTCGCCCATGTCGTTCGATGGGCGAGCAATGTTGGAAGAACTCGATGTCAACGTGATTGCCAATGACCAGTTCCTCTGCAGTGCCGAATCGTTTGCGACCTGGGCCGGAAGTCGGTCCAACCTCAAAATGGAGGACTTCTATCGGTGGCAACGCCAACGACTGAACATCCTCATGGATGGCAACAAGCCCGTCGGCGGAACCTGGAACTACGACGCAGAAAACCGAGAGCCTCCGCCGAAAGACGGCCGGTCGTGGCCAAGTCCGATTGTCGATCCCCTCGATGCGATCGACGCTCACGTAATCGCCGACATTGCACGGCGTGCGCCTGATGCGTTCGGTTCATCGTTCGATGGGCTGTGGGCAACGACTCGCACCGGCGCTTTGGCACGGCTTCAGCAGTTCATTGATGAGGTATTGCCACTGTTTGGCCCGCACGAGGATGCCGTGCTGTCGTCAGAGTGGAAACTTGCGCACTCCATGTTGAGCCCGTATCTCAACATCGGCCTGCTTCATCCTCGTGAAGTTGTCGATGCTGCGCACAATGCATTTAACGAAGGACGTATTCCGATTGCGTCGGCGGAAGGCTTCATCCGTCAGATCATCGGCTGGCGTGAATATGTCTGGGGTCTCTATTGGCTATGGATGCCGGAGTATCGGGAGCTAAATGCTCTGAACGCCGATCAACCTTTGCCGGTGTCGTTTACAGGTGGCGAAACGCAAATGGCGTGTGTATCGCACACAGTGAAGGCGATCGATGAACGCGCATGGGCCCATCACATTGAACGACTCATGATCTTGGGCAATCTCGCACTCACATCGGGTGTTCGTCCTGGTGCGATCGTGGAATGGATGTGGAAGTCGTTCATTGACGGTGCCGAGTGGGTGATGTTGCCGAACGTGATCGGAATGGCGCTGTACGCGGACGGTGGACGGATGTCGACAAAGCCCTATGCCTCGGGTGGTGCGTACATCAACAAGATGAGCGATCACTGCAGTGACTGCCGTTATGACCCAAAAAAGCGAATCGGTGAACATGCGTGTCCGTTCACAACGCTCTATTGGGATTTTCTAGCCAGAAACGAGCCCGCGCTTCGATCGAATCATCGACTCGGCAACCAACTTGGTTCGATGCGCAAGCTCAAAGATCTTGACGCGGTTCGTGAGCGAGCAGTTGAAGTACGGTCTGGCCTCAGAAGCGGATCGATATAGAGGGCATGCACATGAAGCTCCGCAATTTGCTGGGGATGACACTTGTCGGAGCGGTGCTAGCAGCTGGATCATTTGTTTCGATCGATCAACAACAAAGCCGAGCGACGAGTGTCGTTGAGTTTGGGCATGTCGGGCCCGTTGCTGTCGCTGCGTGGAACAAGGGGGCACTCACTCCCACGTCGATGGTTCCGCTTTCCAGCGAACTTGAAATGACATTCGGTTTCCGTACAGATCGCGCAGAACTCGAACGCCGGGCTATCGCAGTTTCGGATCCGACATCATCTGAGTATGGGAAGTATGAATCGATTGCCAAGAACGCGAGAGAACTCAATGCATCCGACCAAAAGGTCGAAACCCTCACCACTTGGTTGACGGCGCACAACGTTCAGGCGACGGTAGACCCGACACACTCCTACGCAACGGCAAAGGTTCCGCTTTCGGTGCTGCAAGTAATGATGGGAGCGACCTATGGGGCCTACACGGTGGCAGGAGTGCCAGCAGGGCTCGTTGCGCTTACCCCGACCACTGCAGTCGACTCGCTCATTAGTCCGCTTGATGAAGCGATTGATCGAGTCGCAGGAGCAACGGTGCTTTGGGATACCTCTTCGAACTCTCTGGTGCCGCTATCGGTAACGCCAGAATCGAACATCAACCACCTTTCGCCTAGCAGCGCGTCGGTCCTTCAGCCGGCCGATGGAGGAACCCCGTCGCGAACAGGAACTCCGACCGATGCGTGCGCGGCTGCGGACTCGGTTTCTCCATATGGATTTCCGATGGGACTTTCGCCCGCACAACTTCGCACTGCGAATGGAATTGATCGGCTTTGGGACGCTGGATTCCGAGGCAAAGGCGCGCGAATCGCCATTTTGGATTTCAACACCTATCTGCCTTCAGACATCGCTGGGTGGCGAGAGTGCTTCGGCTTGCAGGGAACGCCGGTGACCGATCATCTCATTGGTTCGCCGGTTTTCGATGCGGCAACGTCTGATGAGACCACGCTTGATATTCAGACAGTGGTGTCGTTGGCACCTGAAGCTGAGCGAATTGATTGGTTTGGTGTTGAACCGACAGCGTCAACCCTTATGGGTCAATTCCTGCAGCTCTTCTCTGCTCCGTTGGATGCGGCAATGACCGGGGGCGTCGCCCCTGATGTTCTCACCGCAAGTTTTGGGAGTTGCGAAGTCAACTTCGCGGAGGACGATCCCGCGTTTGAAGTTGAGTTGAGTATTTTTGATCAGATGCTTGCGACTGCAGCGGCATCGGGAATTGGAGCATTCGTTTCATCGGGCGATACGGGTTCCACCGGCTGTTATCCAAATGGTGCTGGAACTCCCGATGACACAATTTCGGCACAGTTCCCTGGCTCAAGCCGATGGGTCACTGCCGTAGGCGGCACGAATCTCACATTGTCGGAAGATAATAAAATCGTTTCTTCAGGGGTTTGGAACGATCGCCACTTCTACATCAACCCAATACCGCAGAACGAGATTATTGGAAGCGGTGGCGGCGGCTTGAGTCTGTACGTGCGCAGGCAGTCATGGCAGCCACAAATTGGAGCTGGGACGCATCGACCGCTTCCGGATATTTCAGCGTTTGCCGACCAGTATCCTGGGTACTTCCTCTTTTATCAAGGTGTATGGCGAGCCGTAGGTGGCACGTCAGCATCGACACCCTTAACGGCGGCGGCATTCGCGTTGCAATCAAGTGCGCGTGTTGCACATGGAGGCGCACGCCTTGGTTTTGTTGCGCCACTGCTCTATCAAATTGCAGAAAATGGGGGAGCCGACGCGGAACGAGCCATCCTCGACATCACTCTTGGCGACAACGATGCGCACGAAGTCGGCGTGTATCCCGCGACAGTGGGCTTCGACATGGCCAGCGGACTGGGTATGGTCAAACACGATGGTCTCTACGACATTCTGAATCCGATTCGTCCGGAAGAGCCTGTAGAGCCCAAGTTCACCGGTTGATTGGTCAGCTGACTGAGGCAACCTCGTAGCCCGCTTCATCAACAGCGGCGCGAACATCGACTTCGGTGATCTCGCCGATGACAGTGACGGTTTTTGCGTCGATGTCCACGAGCGCGCTTTCAACGCCGTCGAGCGGTGCGAGTTCGCCTTCGATGGCTGCCTTGCAGTGACCACAGGAAATGCCGGGAACGGAATAGGTGCGGGTCGTCATGATTGATCCTTTGCGGGGGAGTGACGGCGAACGCCTTTGAACCTTCGTAGACGAAGCGAATTTGTGACGACGAACACCGAGGAAAATCCCATGGTTCCGGCGGCGATCATCGGATTCAATACGCCAAACGCAGCGAGCGGTATGGCAGCAACGTTGTAAGCGAACGCCCAGAACAGATTGCCCTTAATCGTTGCGAGCGTTCGGCGTGACAGTGCAATGGCATCGGCAGCGGCGCGGAGGTCTCCGCTCACAATGGTGAGATCGCTCGCTTCGATCGCGACGTCGGTCCCGGTGCCGATGGCGATTCCGAGGTCGGCCTGGGCAAGTGCGGGCGCATCGTTGATGCCGTCGCCAACCATCGCGACCATGTGGCCTTGCTCTTGAAGTCGGCGCACTTCAGCGACTTTGTCGGCGGGGAGAACTTCAGCCACAACGCGGTCGACGCCAACTTCGGCCCCGATCGATTCAGCAGTGCGACGGTTATCTCCAGTGAGAAGCACAACCTCAAGACCGAGTGCATGAAGATCGGCAACGGCTTCGGCACTCGTTGGTTTGAGTTGATCGGCGACAACGAGCACCGCTTGGGCGACAAGCGGGCCATCAGAATGTTCCGACCAACCCACGAGGACTGCTGTGCGTCCGGCGGACTCAGCCAACTCCTGAGCGTCGGTGAGTTGCTGATCAATGGGTTCGAAGAGCGCAGTGCGGCCAACCCCAACGGTCCATTCGATTCCCGAATCGCTCATGACTTTTGCGGTCACGCCTCTGCCGGGGAGGTTCTCAAAACCTTGGACTTGAGAGCCGGATGCGTCACCGGGGCGACGGGAATCGGCACCGGCAACAATCGCTGCAGCAATGGGATGTTCGGAACGCGCCTCAACCGCGGCCGCGAATCGAAGAGCAGTATCGGCGGTTGTCGTTGACATGGTGATGACATCAACGAGTTCCATTCGGCCCTCGGTGAGGGTTCCGGTTTTGTCGAGAACAGCCACGTCGACTCGACGAGTCTGTTCGAGCACTTCGCCGCCTTTGATGATGATGCCGAGCTGCGCTCCGCGACCAGTGCCAACCATGATCGCCGTCGGTGTGGCAAGACCCAGTGCGCAGGGACACGCAATGATTAAGACGGCAACCGCGGCGGAGAATGTGTCTTGCGCGGAGTGGCCGGTAACGCTCCATCCGACGATGGTGGCGATGGCGATGCCAAACACGATTGGTACGAAAATGCCGGCGACCCGATCGGCGAGTCGTTGAATCGGGGCGCGTGAACCTTGCGCGTCTTGCACAAGTTTCACGATTTGAGCGAGGGCTGTTTCGTCACCAACTCGTGTTGCTTCAACTACCAGGTGACCGTTTGCGTTCACCGTTGCGCCGACAACATCATCGCCTGGGCCGACTTCAACCGGGACTGGTTCGCCGGTGATCATTGACATATCGATGGCCGAGTGACCGTCAACGATGACGCCATCGGTGGCAATCTTTTCTCCGGGCCGTACGACGAAGCGAAGACCAACAGTGAGTTCCTCAAACGGGATCTCTGTTCCGTCTTCGAGGCGAGCAGTTTTGACGCCGAGTTCGGCAAGTTTTCGAATTGCATCGCCGGAACGACGACGAGCGCGAGCTTCAAACCACTTTCCTAAGAGGATGAGCGAAATAATGACCCCGGCGGTTTCGAAATAGACATGAGGAGTGTCGGCTGTCGACGACATCCCAGACATTGCGTTCATCGACGTCGAACCCGTATCTGCCGCGTGTAAGAACACGAGCGCAACGGTCGACCAAGTCCAAGCAGCCAGCGTTCCCATTGAGACGAGCGTGTCCATCGTGACAGTGCCGTGCCGGAGGTTGATCGCTGCGGCGCGGTGAAACCCCCAACCGCTGTAGAAGACCACGGGCGTTGAGAGCGCAAAAGCGACCCACTGCCAGTTGGTGAACATAAATGCTGGAACCATTGAAATGAGCAGCAGCGGGAGCGTGAGTACGGCTGCGAAGATCAAACGAATTCCAAGAGTTCTGGAATAGTCGGCTTCGGCTTCGTCATGACGATCAACGGCGGGGACGTGATAGCCGAGAGATTCGATTTTCTCGGCAAATGCGGTTCGCCCCGTGATCGACGGGTCGAAATGAACGGTGGCGCGTGCTGCCGCAAGATTCACATCGGCCTGAGTGACGCCTTCGAGTTTGCCAAGCCCCTTGCCGATGCGAGTGGCACACGCGGCGCAGGTCATTCCCTCAATGGGAAGATCAATGCGCTCAAGCGATGAAGGATTTCTCGCATTCACCATCGCTTCAGGATACGGCGACTTCGTCGTTGTGCATCATCGTGCTGGTCGCACCATGCTCAGAACTATTCCGTTCGGTGTTGTCTCGCTTAGTGAACGGTCGTATTTGTAGCCCTCGGGATGGCGGAACTTGGTGAGTGCCTTCGGGTCGTCGGCACCTGTTTCGAGGATGTATCGAACGAGAGCACCTTTTAACAACTTGTTCCAGTGATTGACCGTAGTGAAAGTGCGTTCGCCTTTTACGGGAGTTCCCTCGTCGAGAAACTTCACCGAGAACATCGCACTTGGAGTTTTAGTTTTGCGCTCGACGGAACCGAACGGAGCCCATGCACTGTCATGTTCCTTCGGTAATAGATTCCAAACGACTGCCGAGGCAACGGATTGTTCAAGTGCTGGTGTGATCGATTCACGCCACCAGGTCGAAAGCTTCCCGATCGGGGCGAGTGTTGCGCCCATCTTCAGTTTGTAATCAGGGATCATGTCGTCGGGACGCACCACGCCCCACAGTCCGCTGAAGATCAGAACCTGTTTGTTCAATCGTTTGCGATCGCGCGCTGACAATGAGTCGATACCAAGCGCGTCATAAAGCACGCCCGTGTAACGCTCGATCGCCGGCATTGTTGGCGATGTCAGTACTGCAAGATTTGATGCGGTTGCTGATGCAAGAGCGGTTCCCTTAACGCCGAGCAATTTTGATCTCGTTGCTTCAGGGCCGTTCATCGCAATGGTGAGAGCAGAGCGAACTTCTGTGCGCTGATTTTCAAGCTGAGGAAATGACAGAGCTGAGATCTTCAACTTCAGGCCAGTGCCGCCCTCGGCTTTACCTTCCGAAGGGGGCAGGAGAATCACTGGTGCAGTTGCCATTGCTCCATCCTGCCTGACGGTGAACGGTGCATGGACGAAGTGCGAATTCACTGCGTCTGCGCAATCCGATGGGGCCAAATGAGGCCTCAGATGGTAGAAAGGAGGTTGTCTTGTCGACGGAACGTCGGCGTCGATATCTCAAGGAGGTGACCCCTATGCCAGCAAGCGAGCCCCCAAGTACGTGCTTTCTGTCGTACGTCGCCTTCTTTGCTTCCAACTGAGAGTCTTCGTGATTCGGATTCAGTGAGGTAGAGCGGGCGTGGTCCGTCCGTTTTCTAGTTCTGGAGTCGGTTATGCCGCAGACCCTCAATGCACCGCGTGCCATTGCGCAACGCCGTAAACAACGAACAAAACGTCTCCTTGCCCTCGAGGCTGTTGCCGAGTCCCTGCTTTCTGTGTCGGGACTTACTGGCGCGCCGGTTGTGCATTCCTCCGGCATCGAAGTCGGCCGTTTGGTTGACCTTGTTGTTCGTTGGGAAGGCGAGCCGTATCCACCTCTCACCGGTCTGGTGGTTCGCGTTGGTCGACAGCTCACATGGGTATCGGCCGACAAGATCGGCGAGATGGAGCAACGACGCGTTGTGCTGCGTTCGGCCAAGGTGGACCTTCGTCAGTTCGCTCGGCGCGACAACGAAGTGAAACTTGTCGACGATGTGATCGATCATCAGATGGTCGACGTTGATGGAGTACGCGTCTTTCGAGCAGCAGATCTGTTTCTTGCGCGCGTTGGTGGCGGCTACCGGTTGGTGGGTGCCGATGTTGGGTTCTCAACTTTGTTGCGCCGTCTTGGTCCTGCTCGTTGGAGAGTGCGTCCGCATCCCGATCGAGTGATCGACTGGGCCGCCATTCAGCCGTTCTCCGATCCGGGCGAACCAGTGCGGTTAAGCCGTGCCAATAGTGAACTTCGTCGACTTCGCCCTGGTGAGCTCGCGGATCTTCTCGAGGAACTCGGTCGATCGCAGCGCCAAGAGCTTCTTGCTGCGCTCGATGCGGAAACTGCAGCCGACGCACTTGAGGAAATGGAACCTGACGAATTGGCAGTGCTCCTTCGTGACGCAGATCCCGCACAAGCGGCCGCTCTCCTGTCGGAAATGGAGCCCGATGAAGCCGCTGAGGCTCTTCGAGATCTTGACGATGAAACTCGCGAAGAGTTGTTGTCGGCGATGGACCAAGAAGATGCTGCGATTCTTGTTCGCTTGGTTGGGTACGACGAAGAGACTGCAGGTGGCCTTATGACCACTGCACTCTTTGCGTTCGACGCCGACCTGACAGTGACTGCTGCGCGCCAATTGCTTGAGGAAGCAGAAGACATCGCGAGACTCGAATCAGTTCTTGTTCTTGATGGCGATGGCACATTGCTTGATGACATCTTGATGATTGACCTGTTTATGGCCAAGCCCGAAGACACACTTCGTTCGCTCATCGGTTCACCTTGGCCCGTCACTGTCACGGTGGAAGCACCGATCGAAGATGTGATCGAGTCATTTGTTGAGAACCGTGGTTCATCGATCGTTGTCGTCGATGATGACGAACGTCCGATCGGGCGAATCCTTGCTGACGATGTGGTTGACGCACTTATTCCGCAACACGATTCCAGCCGCCGGCCCTTTGCTCGGCTGCTCGCGTGAACTGACCTGTCATGACCGAGTCAACCAACGATCCCGTGAAGGCTTCTGGAGCGCGTGCGCCCGCGCCCAAACGTCGGCGCCGTTGGTTGATCTGGCTTGCCGTCCTCGGTCCAGGACTCATTGCCGCAAACGCGGGCAACGATGCCGGTGGTATTGCGACCTACGCATCAGCTGGTTCGCAATTCGGTTATCGAACGTTGTTCGTCATGACACTGGTGACTGTTGCTCTGGTCATCGTGCAGGAAATGTCCGCCAGACTGGGTGCATACACCGGCGAAGGGTTGATGTCGCTTATTCGCGAGCAGTTTCCTTTGCGTGCTTCGACATTCGCCATCGTCTGTTTACTTATCGCCAATCTCGGACTTGTCGTTTCTGAATTTGCGGGCATTGGCGCAGCATTCGAACTCTTCGGGGTTTCTCGATACATCTCGATTCCAATTGGAGCGCTCGCTATCTGGGCCGTCGTTGTGTTCGGAAATTATCGCTATGCCGAACGAGTCTTCCTGTTGCTTGGACTGGCGTTCATCACCTATCCGATTGCTGCCATTCTCGGAAAGCCAGATTGGGGAGCGGTCGTAAGCAACACCCTCATTCCGCACATGCTGGGAACAAAGGAATTCCTATTTCTCGTGGTCGCACTTATCGGCACAACGATCACGCCGTACATGCAGCTCTATCAAGCCGCCGCCGTTGCCGATAGCGGACGCGGGCCAGACGAATATCGAATGGTTCGCATCGACACCGTTACTGGTGCGTTGTTCGCCAACTTCATCTCGATGGCGATCATCATCGCAACCGCTGCTGCAATCGGCGGCACCGGAGTATTGCAATCGGCGAAGGAAGCGGCCCAAGCGCTTGAACCCGTCGCTGGGTCAGCCGCAGAGGTTCTCTTCGGTATCGGCCTTCTTGGTGCGTCTGCTCTGGCTGCCGCGGTCGTACCGCTGGCGACTTCTTACGCCGTCGCTGAAGCGGTGGGAGTCGAGCGTTCGGTTTCTAAGACGTTCCGCGAAGCTCCATTGTTTATGGGGCTGTTCACCACGTTGATCGTGATCGGCGCGGCAGTGGCGTTGGTTCCGGGCAACCTGATTTCGCTGCTCATCAACATGCAGGTCCTCAATGGTTTGATCACACCAATCATTTTGATTTTCATCTTGATTTTGGCGAACCGACGATCAGTGCTTGGTAACGCAGCGAATGGACCAAAGTTCCGTCTTGCTGCCCTTATCTGCGTGGTTGTCATTGCGACTCTTGCCGTTGTGGTGTTGCTGCAAACTGTCGCCGGATGGCTCGGTTTCTCGTAATGGATTACCTGCGGATTTGGGCCGATGAAGATGGTGAGAGTCACTTCGAAGAGGTCTCGCTTGATCGTTCGGTGATTCCGGCCGAACGAGGCGTGGCCGAACTTTGGGTTTCTCCTGGTGTTGATGTTGATCGTGTGCAGTTCCTTACTGTGCAAGCCGTGGATCAGGTTCCGGCTGCGCACAATGCCCCGCGTCGACAGTTCGTTGTCTTCCTCGATGGTTGGGTGCGGATCACCACTAGCGATGGAGAAACGCGAACCTTGCCGGCCGGAGGAGTTGTTCTCGCTGAGGACGAACACGGCAAGGGCCATGTCACCGAACTCGAGCCAGGTGTCAGACGAGTGCTGCAGATTCCTGTTGATCCACTCGACTAGCCCGACTGTGTACATTTCGTCGAAACTGGTCCGAAACCGAAACCGGGAACGAAGACTTCTATGAATGCAGAAACTATTTATCGCCGGCGCTGGTGGATTCTGGTTGTGCTCGCCCTCAGCGTGTTTCTCGTTGTTGTCGACAACACGATCGTGAATGTGGCACTTCCTACGTTGAGCCGCGATCTCAACGCGTCAACTACTGATCTTCAGTGGATCGTCGATGCCTACAGCCTTGTGTTCGCCGGGCTGCTGCTTGCCGCTGGCGGACTAGGCGATCGCATCGGTCGCAAGGGCACAATGCAGGCTGGGCTCGTGATCTTCGCTGCGACATCGGTCGTCGCGGCATTCTCAACCAGTTCGGGACAATTGATTGCTTCTCGCGCCGCGATGGGCATCGGCGCCGCACTGGTGTTTCCCGCAACGCTCGCCATTCTCACGAATGTCTTCACCGATCCGACGGAACGAGCGAAGGCGATCGGTGCCTGGTCAGCGGTGTCGGGTATGGCTGTCGCATTTGGGCCAGTCACCGGCGGCATCTTGCTTGAACACTTCTGGTGGGGATCGATCTTCCTCGTGAACGTTCCGATCGTTGCCATCGCACTTCTCGCTGGATGGTTCCTGGTTCCCACATCGCGCGACCCTGATTCGGGCGCATTCGACTGGGTCGGCACTGTGGTCTCAATCCTCGGTGTTGGCGTGCTCGTTTACACCGTCATCGAAGGACCACATGCCGGATGGAACTCAGTGGCGACGATCGGCGGATTCATCGGCGCCGCGGTCTTGCTCGCCGTCTTTGTGGTTTACGAACTTCGCCGAGAGCACCCGCTGCTCGACGTTCGTGTCTTTCGCATCGCACGTTTCAGCGCGGCTGCCGGATCAATCGCCATCGCCTTTTTCACACTCTTTGGATTTATTTTCATCGTTACGCAGTATTTCCAGTTTGTGCGCGGGTACTCAACCTTGTCTGCTGGTCTGCATACCCTCCCGTTTGCGATCTTCGCCGCGATCACGGCACCAAACGCGGCCAGACTCGCGTTGCGGTTTGGCCCTCGGCGTGTTGTGGGAACTGGCCTGCTCACCATGATGATCGGCTTCATCATCATTGGTTTCTGTGATGCCGATACCGCGTACTTCGGGCCGGTTGTCATTTCGATGGCGTTCATCGCGACTGGTCTTTCACTTGTTACATCACCTTCAACCGCAGCCGTCATGTCGTCATTGCCGAAAGAAAAAGCAGGCGCGGGTGCAGCGGTCAACGACACCACCCGTGAAATCGGTGGAACGTTGGGTGTGGCGGTAGTGGGCAGCGTGTTCGCCTCGATCTACGCGCCAAAGATCGGTGAGTTCCTCGCAAAGTTTCCGCAGGTTCCTGCTGAAGCGGTTACTGCAGCGAAAGCTTCGATGGCTGCGGCGATTGTGGTTGCATCTCGAGCACCTGCCGAGGTTCAAACGCTTTTCCGAACCTCCGCTTCTGACGCGTTCATGCAAGGAATGCACCTTGGATGCTTCGTGTGTGCTGGCGTCGCGCTGTGTGGATCGATTGTGGCATTCGTCTTTCTTCCTGACCTTGAGTCTGAAGAAGCACCGCACCCTGGCGAATGGCCTGAGCTCGAACAATCCTGAGCGCGAGTGGCCAGCATTCGCGAGACTGCGGGAATGCTCACAACTGACGACCTCATTGCACGCGCCGAGATCACCGATGTGATTCAGCGGCTCGCTCGCGGCACCGATCGACTCGACCGCGAAGCGATGGCTTCGTGCTACCACCCCGATGGTTTTGATGATCACAATTCGTTTCGCGGTTCGGGGGAAGAATTCGCCGATTGGGTGTGCACGGTGCTGCCTCATTTCGCGGCCACCACGCACTTCATTGCTCTCCCTCATATTCGCCTTGACGGCGATGTGGCTCAGGTCGATACCTATTGCGTTGCTCACCATGTGAGCCGAGCCGATGAATCTGGCCAAGCAACCGACATGGTCATGGCCCTTCGCTACGTCGACCGGTTCGAGCTTCGGGCCGGGCAATGGCTCATCGCCAAGCGGGTCTGTGTCTTTGATTGGAACTACACCGTGGCCTTCGATCCGGCGGCAACGTTCCTATGGGAGGCCGATTTCACCGTCGGGGCAAGGGATCGCACCGATTTGGCCCACAGGGGCATCTGAGCCCCGGGAATCCGGACAGAACCCTTTGGGGAGAAGAGATCTCTCGGCACGATGACGCTTGTCACTTCCGAATTGGGACAGTAACGTCGGTGTCGGCCGTCACCTTGGTGTCGGTCCAAGGGGGAGGCCATAACGACCGACCCCGCACTGATTTCAGTGCGCTGCAGTGCAGGTTTCGCTTGTTGTATCGAGTGGAACACCCGATTTCGGTCGGTACAACAGTCATCTACAAAGGGGAATTCAGTGCCTAAAGGCAATGGAAGTACACCGGTGAAGAGCCGGTCGAAGCGTCGCACTGGCGGCGCCGTGCTGGTTGTGGCGCTTGTCGCCGTGCTCAGCATTTTCGCTGCAGCGTGTGGCGGCAGCAGCCGTTCATCCGGTGGCAGCAGTGCAACAACGAAGGTTGCCTCGGCAACCGATTTCGGCACCATGGCCTCGCCATGTGGCAAGGGCGACGCCAAGGGCGCAACCGCCCAGGGCGTGACCGACACTTCCATCACGATTGGTTACGGAGACGATGCGGGTTACGCAGCAGCTCCTGGCCTCAACAAGGAAATGTCTGACGCCATCAAGGCCATGATCAAGTGGTGTAACGATCAGGGTGGCATCAACGGTCGTCAGGTCGTAGGCAACTACGGCGACGCCGCCATCATGAACGTGGCCAACGTCATGACCGAAGCATGCTCGAAGGACTTCATGCTTGTTGGTGAAGGCTGGTCACTCGACTCAGCACAGGAGACCATCCGTCAAGGATGCAAGCTCGCTGCTGTTCCGACCTACACCGTGTCACCTCAGTTCGCGAATGCTCCACTCATGGTGCAGCCCACTCCGAACCCAGCTGACTACAAAGATGCAGGCAGCGCGTTCCTTCTGGCCGACAAGTTCCCGGCTGCAGTGAAGAAGGCTGCAACGATGTACGCCAACTACGCCGCGACAGTTGATTCGACTGACAAGTGGGTTGCTGCGTCCAAGACAGCAGGCTGGTCCTACCTTGATTGCTCACAGGTGTACAACATCGGCGGCGAATCAAACTGGACACCATTCGTTCAGCGTCTGAAGGATTGTGGCGCTGAAGCGGTGTACTTCTCCGGTTCACCGGCTCCGAACTTCGAGAACATTCTCGATGCAGCCAAGTCCATCGGGTACAACCCAATCTGGATCAACGAAGCCAACTTCTATGACACACCGTTCGCCAAGTGGAACACCTCTGGCAACGGCGACAACGTCTACGTGATGATGGCCTACTACCCATTTGAACAAGCCGACAAGATTCCGGCAGTTGCGAAGTACCTCGAGATCCTCAAGGCCAACGGTGGATCCACCAGCCTTCTTGGCGCTCAGGCAACTGCAGCGTTCCTCCTCTGGGCACAGGGTGCGCAGTCATGTGGGTCAACACTCACATCTGACTGTGTTCTCACCAACCTCAGCAAGGTGGTCGATTACACCTCAGGTGGCCTTCAGTCACCGACCAACCCAGGCACCAACACGCCTGGTCAGTGCATGATGGTTCTCAAGCTCACGGGAACCAAGTACGAGCAGGTTCTGCCGACCACCATCGGTACCCAGGCCTGTGACCCGAAGTATCTCGTGAAGATCACGGGACCGGTTGTCGATCGAGCCAAGCTCAACGCCAACCGCATTGCAGCAGCAAGCTGATTTGAGGCGGCTAGCGCCGTCGTAATGAAACTGAGGGCGGTCGTCGGGAAACCGGCGGCCGCCCTCAGTCGTTTCCCGGCGACGTCGCGAGCTCGAATGTTCTTGTGCGGTATGTGGTCAGGTGCGAAGAGTGATGGCGATGCCATCGCCATTTGCGAGCACTTCGATTGCCTTTGCTGCGTCTTCCAGCAAGAAATTATGAGTGTGGAGTTGGGCGACTAACTCGGGTGAGTGCTCGATAAGCGCGACTGCTCGTTTGAAGTTGGCCGCGTCAACAGCGCGAACACCTTTGATGGTGAGCCGACGCATTGCGATTTCGTCGGTGGGGAATCCGTCGACGGCGCTGCCTTTCATGCCCGCGAGAACAATCGTTCCGCCAGGGCGAACGATTCGAAGCGCGTCGTGAATGGGCTGCAGAGCATGAGGGGTTGTGTCGACAACAACATCGACGCCTTTTCCATCTGTTGCTGCAAGTACTGCGTCGACGACGCTGTTTGATTCGGTGTTGATGGCGAGATCAGCACCGAACGATTCCGCGAGTTCGAGCTTGCGACTGTCTCGTGCACCGAAACCAGTGACAAAAATCTGAGATGCGCTTACCGATTTTGCCGCGATGACGCTGGCAAGGCCGCGTTGACCGGGACCGAAAATGGCGATTGATTGCCCCGATTGCAAGTTCGGCGCATCGACAGCCCACGCAAACCCGGCGCCGAGAGGATTGAACAGTGCCGCGATCGACGCATCGATTGTGGAAGTGATTTTGATCGGGCGCGACTGAGGCGACAAATACATGTACTCGCTAAACCCGCCCCAGAGCGATGGTTCGATCGAAGTGGGAAGGAATCCGTGCGTGCCGGGCGAGGCGAGACAGGGGTTTCCTTCCGTACAGGAGACGCACTGCCCGCAGGCCAACTCTGCAGGGACAATCACGCGGTCTCCTGCGACAACACCCCAAGCTTGCGATGCAGAAGCGCCGATGTGTTCGATGATGCCGACGGCTTCATGTCCTGGGATCACCGGGTAACGAAGTGGGATCGATCCTCGATAGGTCTCAAGATCGGTGCCGCAGATTCCGCAGGCTTCGACTCGCAAGACTGCGCCGTCGTCACCAGCTTCGGGAATGGCGAATTCCTGAAGCTCAAGGACTCCGGGACCTGTTTGCACCATGGCGCGTGCTGAACCCTTCATGCTCTCTTCCTACACGCAATTGTCTCCCGGCGTAGGCTCAATCGAGTTGTCATGACACGGGGGTCGTCAGCCAATGCGAGTCGTAATCATCGGGGCGGGCCCGGGCGGAATCGTGATGGGCAAACGTCTCCTTGAGGAAGGGTTTGACGAGTTCGTCATTCTCGAGGCCAGCGACGATGTCGGCGGAACGTGGAACCTCAATCGCTATCCGGGTTGCGAATGCGATGTGCAGTCGGCGATGTACTCGTTCACCTTTGAGTTCAAACCGGACTGGACCAAGCCCTATGGCCGCCAGCCAGAGATCCTCGCCTATATGCGTGACGTTGCCGATAAGTACGGGGTAACACCGCATTGTCGGTTCAACGATCGCGTAACATCGGCATCTTGGGATGAAGCAGCGTCCATCTGGACAGTCACAACCGAATCGGGTGCAGGGTTTCAAGCGGAGATTCTCGTAAGCGCTGTTGGAATGTTGACGCACCCGGTTTGGCCTGAGATCGAAGGGAGAGACGACTTCGAGGGCGCAATGTTTCACTCGGCGCGTTGGGATTGGTCACATGATTTCGCCGGCGAGCGCATCGCCGTTATCGGAAGTGCGGCGAGCGCAGTGCAGTTCGTTCCTGAGATTCGAAAGACGGCCAGTCAGGTTCATCTTTTTCAGCGAACTCCGAATTGGATCCTTCCTAAGGAGGACACCCCTTACACCGAGGCCGAACTCGAAGCTTTTCGCAACGATCCGACACCATTGCTCGAAATGCGCAGTGACATTGAAGGTCGGATGAATCGTGGAATGACCTTTGCGCTGAAAGACCTTCTGGAACTGAGCGAGAAGTACGGACTCGCGGCACTGAGTGTGGTGAATGATCCAGAGGTGAGGGCCAAACTCACGCCGGATCATCCGTTTGGTTGCAAGCGGCCATTGCTGTCGAACGACTATTTCAAGTCCTTCAATGAACCGAATCTTGAATTAGTCACTGAGCCAATCGCGAGAATCACAAAAAACGCTGTTGTAACTGGCGATGGCATTGAGCGAGAGGTCGATCTGATTGTGCTGGCTACCGGATTCGCCGCAACCAAGTTTGCGGCGACGGTTGACATCACTGGTCGCGACGGAGTCTCGATTTCCGATGCATGGTCGGAAGGAGCGCAGGCCTACCTCGGTGTCACAACAGTCGGGTTTCCCAACTTCTTCATGCTTTATGGCCCCAACATGAATAACGGCTCAATTATCCGAATGTTGGAGTATCAAACCGAACACGTACTCCAGTTGCTTCATCGGATGAAAGCCGATGAACTTCAAACTCTTGAGGTGAAGCCAGAGGTGATGGAGTCGTACAACCTCGACGTGCAAGCGGCGATTGATGGGATTGATGTGTGGAACGCCGATTGCAATGGGTACTACCGGGCGCCAAATGGGCGTGTTGTTACCCAATGGCCATTTTCAATGGATGACTACAAACGACGCAGCGAATCAATCGATTGGTCAGAATTTTCAACGACTTGAGTAGTACTTACGTAAAAGGAGATGTCATGGGTGCTTGGAGTAGAAAAGAAATCGAAGGAGCATTTTCGTCTTACGTGGCGGCGGCCGATGAGGGCGCACGAACGGGAGACTGGTCCGCCTTCGCTCAACATTTCACCGAGGACTGTTTCTATAAAGAGCACTTGATCGGAGAGATGAACGGCCGGGAGGAAGTTCAGGCGTTTTATACCCGTTCAATGGTGAAGGAGTATCCGGGCAATTGCATCGCAGACTTTCCCATCGAGTGGCACATCGTTGACGATGAGCGCGGTTGGGTTGTCTTCCAGGCATGGTCTGTTATGGCTGACCCGGGAGATGGATCGGTCCATCGCGCCTACAACTTCAGTCTTGTGAAGTACGCAGGGAACAATCAGTTTTCCTACCAAGAAGACATCTACAACCCAATGACGTTTGGAACCATGATCGGCGATTGGGAAACGGCAAAGCTCGCTGCTGAGCGGGACTGATTAGTCCTTCGGGTCAGATTTTGTTGTTGCCGGTTTACTGGTGAATGCCTGAACGCTTGATTCCACGGTGGGGAAGTAGGCATCTTCGCCAATTAAAGCGGTGATGCCGTACCGATCGAGTTTCTCTTTCACGCTGGTCATGGCATCGGCAACGACAAGTTTTATGTCGTGCTCGGCGAGTTCAGTTTGCACCTGTTTGATTGTGAGTGAACCGGTGAAGTCAACATCGGTAATTGCTCCAGCATCGATGCAGATCCACTCCAGCGGTTCGGCGGAATTGGCGAGAGCGTTGAGGTCTTCCAGGAAACGGTTGGCATTGACGTAGTAGAGGTCAGAAGCAAAGCGATAGACGACGAGCCCAGGGATCGTGCGAACTTCAGCATCGACTGGTTGCGAGTGGTAGCCGGGATCATTGGTATCGGGCACCATCACGGCAGTCGCAGTCATGTACGAACGGCGGAGATGACCGATGACCGAGGCAACGATTGCCAGCACAATCCCTTGCTCAACGCCGAGTAAGACGACGGTGGCCGCGGTAAGAGTGGCGACGACAAACTCGTCTTTACGTACTTTGAAAATACTGTGAAGCCCCTTGATGTCAACGAGTTGCAAACCAATCATGAAGACGACCGATGCCAATACCGCTTTTGGCATGTACTGGATAGGCGAGGTGAGAAAGAGCAACACGATGAGGACAATGAGTCCTGTTGTGATCTGCGCGAGCTGACTACGACCTCCTGCACCGTCAACCATTTCGGTTTTCGTCGGGCTGCCATTCACAACAAAGGTTCCGGTGAGCCCGGCAAAGATGTTGGCAGCACCGAGGCCGACAAGGTCAACGTTCTCATCGAACTCATCGTTGTATTTCGCGGCGTAGGCGCGAGACGTAGCGGCGCTTTGAGCAAGGATCAGAATGAAGATCGACACTGCAGTGCCCATAAGCGCTGGAATATCCGAATAGTGAATTCCTTGTGGTAGTCCAACTTTCGGGAGTCCACCGGGGAGTGGTCCGAGGGTGGCGATGCCGTGCGATGCAAAATTCCAATGCCAAGAAAGCACAATTGCTCCGACGACGGCAATGAGGGCACCGGGAACTTTTTTGGTAACAAACTTCCCGCCGACGATGATGACGAGAACGCTCACCGAAACAGCAACGGTGGCCCAGCTTGCTGAGCCCACATTCTGCAACGTTGATATCAGTTTGGTAATCGTGTTGTCGAAGAGGTCGCCATTAATGGTGAGACCTTTTCCTTCGGGTATGCCGAGCAAGCCGCCGACCTGACCGCAGGCGACTTGGATGCCAACGCCGGTGAGGAAACCAATAAGTACTGAGCGTGAAAGAAAATTAGCCAGAAACCCAAGTCGAATGAGGCGAGCAAGAAGTAGAAACGCGGCTGCCATGAGCGCGAGCACGCCAGCGAGTGCGACGTAGTTGTCGGTGCCCGGTTGCGCGAGTTCAACAAGTCCGGCAGCCATGACCGCAGCCGTTGCAGAATCTGCACCAACGACCAGGTGACGCGATGAGCCAAAGAAGGCGAAGGCCAGCATCGGTAACAAGATTGTGTAGAGACCAGTGACCACGGGCATGCCGGCGATCGAGGTGTAACCCATGACTTCAGGAATCGCGAGCGCTGCCAAGGTGATGCCTGCCAGAACGTTGGCCGGAACCTGCTTGCGATCAAGCGGAAGGACGCCTTGCAGAATTGGAAGTCGGCGTCGGTGTGAAGTCGGGCTTGCTGTCATGTGGCCACGGTACTTGCGAAGCCCTCTGACATGCGTTGACAACGTGTAGTGCGGTCAGGCGCGAAGCACGAGGAGAAATTGCCCTCCGCCTGATTCAAC
>CAIPQK010000041.1 GCA_903867185.1 uncultured Candidatus Nemicrothrix sp.
ACCTTTCTGGAAAGGTCGTTCTGGTCACAGGAGCAACAACCGGGTTAGGCAAAGAGTCTGCTCGTGCACTGGGTGCGGCCGGTGCCACAGTCATCATCACGGCGCGTTCCGAAAACAAAGGGCGTGCTGGTGTTGACCAGTTGCTTGAGTTGGTTCCCGGTGGCGACTTTTCGTTCGGTGTGATGGAACTTGGCTCTCTCGACAGCGTGCGCGCGTTTGCCGAGAAGTTTGTCGCCGAACACGATCGGCTCGATGTGCTTCTTGCCAACGCAGGCATCATGGCAGTTCCGTACGGAAAGACCGATGACGGATTCGAATTGCAGTTCGGTACCAATCATCTCGGCCATTTCGTCTTGGTGAACCGTTTGCTTCCATTGTTGAAGGCGAGCGCGCCATCACGAATCGTCAACTTGAGTTCGGCCGGACATTTCACATCCGGGATTATTTGGGACGACCCGAACTTCGAAAACCATGAGTATTCGAAGATGGATGCCTATGGTCAGTCAAAGACCGCCAACATCTTGTTCACCACGGAACTCGAACGTCGTTACGGCAATCTGGGAGTGCACTCGTGGGCGGTGCATCCTGGAATGGTGATGACTGACTTGGCTCGAAGTTTCACGAAGGACGATTTCGGCGATCTCGCATCGCGAGCCAAGAAGTCGGGTATGAAAATGCCGACACTCGTCAATGTTGATGTTGGTGCGTCAACACAGGTCTGGGCATGTGCGAGCACGGAAGCACTTGAGCAGCCGGGTTCCTACCTTGCCGACCGCACCTTCGCGACGCCTTCGGACTATGCGAACGATCCCGAACTCGCAAAGCGATTGTGGGCAATGTCAGAGGAGTTCGTAGGAGAAATGTTCCCAGAAGGCTGAACTCAGCGAGCGCGTAATTCGAGTTGTTCGCGATTGGTAATTCGATAGCGACGCTCGGACTGTTCGATCCAGCCCAGTCGCACGAAACTTGCGATTGCTTTGTTCACGCGTTCTCGTGATGCGCCCACCATGCCGGCAAGTTCTTCTTGCGTGATCGGCAGTGAGAATTCATCGGCCGTACCCGCAAGTTCCAGAAGACGCTTTGCTGTGCGTCCGGTGACATCAAGGAACACTGAGTCGGCGAGTTGCTCGTCGGTATTGCGCAGGCGATTGGCCAGCATCTCGACAACGTTCCAAAGCAACTGCGGTTGATCGCGGTAAATGTCGCGAAGCGGAGCGTAGGAAATTGCGATGACTTCGGATGGTTCAAGGGCGCGAGCTTCGGCAGAACGGGCGAGGCCATCGAAAAGCGGCATTTCACCGAAAAGGTCACCGCGCTCCATGAGGGCAACGACCGACTCGCGGCCATCGATCGAGCGATTGGCGATAGCGATTCGGCCAGACACGACGACGAAGAGTTCGGTGGCTGTGTCGCTTTCGGTGAAGAGCACACCGCCACGAGCAAATGAACGTTGTTCGGCAGCACCCACAACCGCATCGAGGGGTTCGCCTTCGAATCCCTTGAAAAACTCAATGGTGGTGAGAAGTTCGCGATCAGTCACGTCTTCGACTCTAGCGGTGCTGCGCCGACTAAGGCGCAGCACCGTTGCTCTCTGAACGAGAAAGGGTTGTCGCGCCTAGCCTTTGCGCCATGGTTGCGAAATGGTCAGCAAAATGACGACAAATGATGCAGTGCCTTCCGATGGTCCCGTTTGGACGATCGTGCTCGCTGCTGGAGCTGGTCGTCGTTATGGGACATCGCCAAAGCAATATGAATTGCTCGGTACAGATCGAATAATTGACCGCTCGCTTGCCGTGAGCCGCGCCGCCGCAGATCACGTTGTCGTTGTGCTTGCGCCTGGCGAGGAACGTGAAGGTCAGAGCCTTGTCACATCTGGCGCTGCTGATGTTGCGGTGATTGGTGGCGCCGAACGAGCAGATTCGGTGCGCGCTGCTCTTTCGGTGATCGCGGAAGATGCTGCTGTCATCGTCGTTCACGATGCAGCGCGCCCACTTGCTTCTGCGGAACTCCATCAATCGGTCGTCAACGCGGTGCACGCCGGAGCCGACGCAGCGATTCCTGCTATTCCGGTGACCGACACGATCAAACACATTGTTCACGATCAGGCCGGTCGATCCATTGTGGCCGAAACTCCTGATCGCTCAACATTGGTCGCTGTTCAAACCCCGCAGGCGTTTCGGGCCGACATTCTTCGGGAGGCCCACGCGACATCTGCTGGTGCCACCGACGATGCGGCATTGGTCGAAGCCGTAGGCGGAACTGTCGTGGTTGTTGATGGCGAACCAACCAATATCAAGATCACTGGACCAAATGATTTGGCCATCGCCGCGATTCTCCTTGAAACCCTCGGGTAGATTGAAGAAATGACGGTACGAGTCGGACAAGGTTTCGACGTTCACGCGTTCTCTGATGATCCAGCCCGAAAACTGGTTCTCGGCGGCGTGGTGTTCGACGGTGAACGCGGATTAGTGGGCCACAGCGACGCTGATGTCGTGGCCCATGCATGCGCCGATGCATTGCTTGGGGCTGCTGGGCTCGGCGATATCGGTGAACACTTTCCCGACACCGACCCGAAGTGGGCAGGTGCCGACAGCATCGGGCTTCTCACCGAGGTTGCTCGCCTTGTGCGCGAATCAGGATTTGAACCGGGCAACGTCGATGCTGCTGTCGTGTGCGAGCGACCAAAGTTGGCGCCACGACGTGACGAAATGTCTGAACGGCTTTCGGGTGCCGTTGGCGCACCAGTCACGGTGAAAGGCAATCGCGCCGAGGGTCTCGGAGCAATTGGTCGCGGCGAAGGCATCGCCTGTTTCGCAGTTGCGGTGGTGGAGCGATGAGCCCAGCACGCGGAGGTCGAAGCGGCGGTAAGGCGCCAAAGGGCGCCAAGGCTGCGGGGCCGAAATCCTCAAAGGGCGCGCCTCGCGGCAAAGCCGGTCCGTCAGCAGGTCCCAAGTCGAGTCGAAAAGCTACCGCTGCACCTCGCGGTGGAACAAAGCGGGCACCCGCGGCAAAGCGCGGAGCTTTTCCGAAGTCGGCTGCTCCGGCACCAGGCGCGGCGAAGGGCAGTAAGCCAATGTCATCGGCCGCGAAGAAAGCGGTTGAAGCCAAACAGGCTCGCCACGCTGCTGCGTCAGTGCGTAAATCTGATCGTCCCGGTGCAATGCGCCGCGCCCGTGGCGAAGGCGATCGTCCGATCGCACGTGGGCAGGCCATTCCTCGAGGACTAGGTGGCGATCAAGTCGAGGGTCGTCAGGCTGTGCGCGAACTTTTGCTGGCCGGTAAGCGTCGTGTTCGCGAAGTCATGATCGCTGAAGATCAGGACAACAACGAAACCTTGCAAGACATTGCTGATCTCGCGAACGACATGAAAATTCCGGTGCGCGAAGTTACGCGCACCAAGTTGTTTAGCGTTGCTCGCACTGAATCGCCGCAAGGTGTTCTCGCTCGAGCCGATGAGATCGATGATTTTGATCTTCTCGATCTGGCGAAGCGGAAAGGCGCAAATGGAGCTCCACCGTTCTTGTTGGCCATGGACGGCGTCACCGATCCTGGCAATCT
>CAIPQK010000042.1 GCA_903867185.1 uncultured Candidatus Nemicrothrix sp.
AGCCGGGGGTGAGGCCCCGAGACTACCCATCGGGCGCCGAACTCCCCACGGCGAGAGACGCCCGACACACGGTTCAGGTTTCCGCAATATGAAACCCGCCGTTGGTGATTGCGCTCAGGGGCCTTGTGGGTGTCAACTAGCGAAGGTATGACTGCACCCACTGAAAATCAGAGTTCAACCGGACCGACTCCACTGCCCCCGATGCAGAAAACGAGCATCCCGGAACGTCGATCATTCAGGTTCAAGAGCAAGATGCTCGGCCGAGCACTTACGACAGACCAACTTGAGCATGAGCGACTGAGCAATTCGGTTGCACTCGCGGTCTTCTCGTCGGATGCGTTGTCTTCAACTGCTTACGCCTCTGAAGAAATCCTCCTTACGCTGCTCGTCGCCGGAGTCGGGAGCATGGCATTCAATCTTGTGCTCCCGATCACGATCGCCATGGTGCTCGTGCTCACCATTTTGGTTTTTAGTTATCGACAGACCATTAAGGCCTACCCCTCCGCAGGCGGCGCGTACATCGTCACGAAAGACAATCTCGGCGTCATCCCTGCCCAGGTGGCTGGCGTTGCGCTGCTTACTGATTACATCCTGACGGTCTCTGTATCTGTTTCCGCAGGCGTTGCCGCTTTATATTCGGTATTCCACGGGGTCTACCCCTACCGAGTGCCCATTGCTCTCGGTTTTATCGCGATCAGTGCTATTGGCAATCTCCGCGGCGTGAAGGAATCCGGAAAAATCTTCGCAATTCCGACCTATGCATTCTTGATTTCAATGTTCCTGATGATTGGTGTCGGCATTGTCAAAGCGACACTCGGCGGCGGACTCGACCATGTGCGACTTGATCCGATACAGGCCGAAGCGTTGGCCACAACTGGTGCTGCCAGTTTCGTACTGATCCTTCATGCGTTTGCATCGGGAGGCGCTGCGGTCACCGGCGTCGAAGCAATTTCGAATGGCGTTCCTGCGTTCAAGGCCCCCGAATGGAAGAACGCACGAAACACCCTCATGGTCATGGGCATCTTCCTTGGCATGATGTTCCTTGGAATTTCTTGGCTCGCCGGGCAAGTTCACGCCGTGCCGATGGAAGGCCGAACCGTCATCTCCCAGATCGCGGAAACGGTCTATGGAAATGGAGTGTTAGGCAAATTCCTGTTCATCTTCACCCAGGCCTCAACGATGTTCATTTTGGTGCTTGCAGCCAATACCTCGTTCGCCGACTTCCCACGACTTGCGAGCTTTCAGGCCGAAGACTCATTCATGCCACGACAGCTCACCAAACGCGGCCATCGTTTGGTTTTCTCAAACGGAATCATCGCTTTGGCCATCTCTGCGGCGGTCCTCGTCGTCATCCTCGGTGCCGATGTATCGAAACTGATTCCGCTTTATGCGGTGGGCGTCTTTACCAGTTTCACACTCTCGCAAGCAGGTATGGCTCGACGTCATATCCGTTTGAAGGAACAAGGTTGGAAAGTCGGCCTGTTCATTAATGGTCTTGGCGCAATCGTCACCCTCGTCGTCACGGTTGTCATCGCCTACACAAAGTTCACCCATGGCGCGTGGGTCATCATCGTCCTCATTCCGATCTTTGTTTGGGTGGTCGTTCGCTTGAACCACCAATACGAAGCGGAGAAAGCAGAACTAGAGGGTGACGCAATTCTCGCTGCCACCGCTCCGATTCTGCGTCGTCACGCAGTCGTCGTTCTGGTCGACAAGATCGACCGCACCTCTGCTCGTGCAATCCAATACGCCCGAACACTTCACCCTGATCGCCTCTGGGCTGTGCACATTGCCGTCGACGAAATCCACGCATCGGAACTTGCCGACGAATGGAGCGCTCTCGCTCTCAAGCAACTCCCTCTGGACATTCGCGAATGTCCCGATCGACGAATTAACCGCACCGTCCTCGAAGTAGTCCACGAACTCGCCGCCGACGGAGACACCGAAGTTTCGATCCTCATTCCGCGTCGTGAATATCGATCACGCTGGCACCGCTTGCTCCACGACCACACTGCCGATGGCATTGCCAAGGCCCTGAGCGACGTGCCGCATGCGAATGTGACCTTCGTTCCGTATCACCTCACCAAAACCTCAAAGGGCCAGCACATCCACAAAATTGAGCACGGAGCGGTGTCCGGCACCTCGGACATTCACAACTGAGATGGCACTCTTCACACGTAACGCAAAACGCATTGAAGCCGAACGGGCCGCCGAGACCCGCGCTACTTTCGATGAACTTGGGCGCCTTTCCCTTGCGGGCGTCATACCGATCGAAGACGTTGTCTGGCGCGAGCACGTGAAGGTTGCGGGCCGAGTCAAAGCGCTTCGGATTCAGCCCTGGGCGGAACAAATCGCCAGCCTTGAACTCACGCTTGCCGATTCCACCGGTGGAGTCACCGTCGTTTTCATGGGCCGGCGCACACTCGGCGGCGTGAAACTCGGCACTCACCTCGTCATTGAAGGCATGGCCAGTGAGCACCACGGCCTGCTCACGATTCTCAACCCCACCTACCAGCTGCTGCCTCGGCAAGTCACACTGCCGTTCTAAGCAGCCCTCGGCGAAGTGGCGAGAACCTCGTCGGCACAACCCCGAGTTAGGTAGTTCTTGCGTTCACTCGATTCATTGCGGCCTCAGCACCATCGCTCACGATGAGTTCGACAGCATCAGCAGCAACTTCAATCGCAATAGCGAGCAGTTCACGATCGGCCTTACCAACGCGCTTCAGAACGTGATCGGCGCCTTCGTCTTTACTCGGCGGCTTTCCCACGCCGATACGCACCCGGACAAATGAATCGTCGTGAAGATGAGCTTTGATCGACCGCAAACCATTGTGGCCAGCCAGTCCCCCACCAATCTTCACGCGCACTGTTCCGGTTGGAAGATCGAGTTCGTCATGAACGATGACAAGAGCCGTTTGCTCTTCAATGCCAAAGCGACGCACCAGCGGCGATACCGATTCGCCAGAAAGGTTCATGAATGTTGTCGGCTTGGCCAGGGCTACGCGCTTCTGGCCGATGCGCACTTCATCAACAAGGGCGCGTTCCTTGCCGGACTTGAGACGCCCATTGTGGCGACGCTCAAGCAGGTCGATAACAGCGAAGCCCACGTTGTGGCGCGTGCCATCGAACTCACTTCCGGGATTGCCTAAACCGACGACGAGAACGTCAGCCGGCGTGCCGCGTCGGGGGCGATTGCCACCCCTGCCGCCAAATGCCACTTACTCGGCGTCGCCCTCGGCTGCTTCAGCCGACTCGCCTGCGGCAGCAGCTTCGCCGCCTTCGTCACCTTCGCCGGCTTCGGCGCCGTCTTCAGCGGAGAATCGAGTGGCGAGACCAAGCACGAGTTGAATGCTGTCGTCGATGTCGGTGGTGACTCCGGCAGGCATGGTCAGCGTTTCAACAGTGATGGCGACACCGATGTCGAGGTTTGTGATGTCGATTTCGATCTGGCTCGGAATGTCAGCCGGCTTGGCCTTGACGGTGAGCGTCTTGAGCGGCTGATCAACAATGCCTTTACGAGCCTCAACGAGTTTCGCTTCGCCAACAAGGATGAGCGGAACTTCAACGGCAACGGGAGCGTCGGGGTCGACTCGCAGGAAGTCGATGTGCAGCACGTTACGACGCACCGGGTGACGCTGAAGATCCTTGATGATGGCAAGGTCCTTCTGGCCATCGACATCGAGGGTGATAAGAGCGTTCAGGCCAGCTTCGGTCGTGAGCGCACGACGCAGATCGGGCCACGGCACCGAGACAGCGACTGCATCGCGGCCTAAGCCATAAACGACCGCAGGCACGAGACCGTCGGTGCGAAGACGGGTCGATGAGCGGGAACCGGCAATACGTCCGGTTGATGCGGTGAGGGTGATGGCCATGATTGGGGGCTCCTGGAGGCAGCGCTTGTGCGCGCCGTCGGCTGACGTTCGTGAAACGGGTGGCAATCCTACCGATACACCCCTGAGAAGGCGAACCCGCTCCTCATGAGGCTGTTCTTGGGGGACTTCGCCACTCAGCGGCGGCCTCGATCATCCGCATTCACGCCTTTGCCCACCCCGACCGCGGTCCACGAAATCGGCAGACTTGGCCAGGGTGACGACGCTGCGACCGCACCATTCGCCCAACCTGACCAGAAATCAGCTCTGGTTGTGACCGTCGAAGATTTCGCTGACGGAGGTGTCTTCGAACACCGCGTCGATCGCGTCGGCGATGATGCCGGCAACCGAAAGCACTTCGATTTTGTCCGATTGCTTCTCGGGCGGAAGTGGAAGCGTGTTGGTCATGACGACCTTTGAAATGCACGAGTCATTCAAGCGCTGAATTGCGGGACCGCTGAATACTCCGTGGGTACACGCCGCGTAAATCTCGGTCGCACCGCGTGCCTTGAGTTGTTCGGCTGCAGCAACGATGGTTCCGCCGGTATCGATCATGTCGTCGATAAGAACGCAGATACGCCCGTCGACTTCACCGACGACGTCACGAGCTTCGACAGTGTTCTTGAGCCCCTTGACTCGACGCTTATGAACGATTGCCAGGTCGGCATGAAGTTGATTGGCATAACGCTCAGCCACTTTCACGCGACCAGCGTCGGGAGAAACGATGACAAGGTCATCGCCGAGACCAGCCATGTAATCGACCAGTACCGGCATCGCGGTGAGGTGGTCGACAGGCCCATCGAAGAAGCCTTGAATCTGACCAGAGTGCAGATCGACCGAGATGAGGCGCTTTGCTCCAGCAGCCTTGAACATGTTGGCGATCAACTTCGCCGTAATCGGTTCGCGACCTTCGGACTTTCGGTCCTGTCTCGCATAGCCATAAAACGGAGCGACAGCAGTGATCCGCTTCGCCGAAGCTCGCTTGGCCGCATCGACCATGATGAGTTGTTCCATGATCGCATCGTTAACGGTCATCTTCCCGGAGCCGACATGCGATTGGATAATGAACACGTCGGTACCGCGAACTGATTCACCGAAACGCGTATGAAGTTCACCGTTTGCGAATTCTGCAAGATTCGCGTCGCCTAATTCGACACCGAGGCGTTCAGCAATTTCTTCGGCAAGCGGGAGATTGGCCCGACCTGAGACGATATGCAGGCGCTTTTTGGTGACGAGTTCCATTCGATTTCTTTCGCCGGTGCGTTGTTTGGTCATTCTGAGGCTGAAGTGTAGAACGGTCCGGGCCGGGCGCCGTCAGAAACAATCGCTCCGGGTTCGAGAACTGCAAATGGACCGAGGCGGACATCGTCGCCGATCTCGGCTCCCCGACCAACCGAATTTTCTACGACTGATCGAGCCCCAACTCGGCAATCGACCAACCGGGTGTTTGGACCGAGTTCGGCCCCGGCCCCGATCACACACGAACCCTGCAGGATCGTGTCGGGAAACAAGGTCACATCAGCAGCGAGCTCGACTGTCGTGTCGACATAGGTGCGTCCGGGATCGACCATCGTGACCCCCTTTCGCATCCAGGCCTCGTTCGTGCGGCGGCGCAGCTCCATCTCGGCCGCAGCCAGCTGTAAACGATCATTCACTCCGGTGGTATCCGAAGCATCTTCGGCCACGACCGCAGATACTCGATACCCCGCCGAAGCAAGCACCTCGACGACATCGGTGAGGTAGTACTCACCCTGCGCGTTCTCTGGAGTGATTCGGCGCAACGCGGGCCCAAGCACGCTGGCCCGGAAACAATAAATCGACGTATTGACCTCGTTGATCGCTAATTGCGCTTCTGAGGCATCGGATTGCTCGACCACGCGGTCGACTCGGTCATCTCGACCACGGACGATGCGTCCGTACCCGGTGGGATCGGTCACTCGAGCCGTGAGCAACGTGCAAGCCGCATCAGTGCTCTGGTGCGTCGCAAGCAGCGCAGCGATGGTCTCCGCACGCAGGAGCGGCGTATCGCCAGGAAGCACGATGATGTCGGCATCGACGTCATCGAGTTCTTCAGAGCTGAAGGCGGTAAGGGCAACGCCAACAGCGTCGCCGGTGCCGCGTTGGACTTCCTGTTCCACGAATTCCAGCGAGACACTCGGAGCCGCGTCGAGCAATTTTTTGGTCACACGCTCGGCACCGTGACCGACGACCACCACGGCCCGGCCAACCTCGCATCCAGCCAGCGAATCGAGCACATAGAGGACCATCGCCCTTCCGCACAATAAATGCAGGGGTTTCGGACGCGAAGAGTGCATTCGAGTGCCTTCGCCAGCGGCGAGCACGATCGCAGAGAGCGGCCTCGGAGACATGCATGTCTTTCTAGTACGGTCTGCCTCGCCTTTCGGGGCCGCACCTTTCGGGGGTGGTGTAATTGGCAACACGGCTGGTTTTGGTCCAGTCATTCGGGGTTCGAGTCCCTGCCCCCGAGCTTCACTCCTCTCAAGGTCACGATCTGCCAGATCGGCGGCCGCGAGAAGGTCGTTTCGCATAAGTGAGCTCCGGACCGCTACAGTCGCTCCGCCATGGGATCTCTTATTAAGAAGCGCCGCAAGCGCATGCGAAAGAAGAAGCACAAGAAGATGCTGAAGCGAACTCGCTTCCAGCGTCGAGCTGCCGGTAAGTGAGCTCGGGCGTCTCTGACGCCCTTTGTGCCCATAATTCTCGTTGACTCCACCCGGCCCGAGAGCCGGGTGGGTCCGCGTACGGGCCCACTCTCCAGAACCACTCAGGTGGGAAAGAATCGCCGCTTCAGTCCGAGTATGAACTAGCGAGCTGGGCTCGTATGCACAACGACTCGGCCCTCGCCGGGATAGTCGCCTTCAACGAACCATGTCGAACCTGAACCGGCGAGACGAGGTCGGACTCCGGTGGCATCGCCAAGCTCATCGCGCCAACGTGCCAGTTCAGGAGCAACAACCAGCGCTGCAGGCTCGAGATCGTTGCCGTTGTCTCCCGATGGTCCACCCAAGTCATCCCAAGCGCGATAGACCGCCGGCGTTGAACACATCACCGGCGGAGTGAGCAGCGTGAAGACCTTTGCTTCAAAGGGCAATTGTTCGATCCGTTCACCAATGCCTTGGACTCGTGCGCGCCCGCCGGCAACACAGAACGCGACATCGGCCCCAAGCGATGCCGCCGCAACCGGATCGCTGCGACCCGCCCAGTGGAGAATCGCGGCGGCATCGGCCGAACCCCCTCCGAGCCCAGCGCCAGCGGCAATAACTTTCTCGACGCGAACGCTCGCGTTACTTCCGATATGTCGAAGCGCCCGCGACACCAGATTCTCGGGGCCAAGGTGCAGTTCGTTTCCTTCTGAATCGACAAATTCAACGACCGGCGAGTCCGCTTCGGTCAAAAAAAGCCAATCACCAAAATCGAGTGACACCATTTCAGCGTCGATCAGGTGGTACCCGTCATCTCGCGTACCCACGATTCTCAGCGAGGTCGTCAGCTTGGCTGGCGCAAAGAGTCGCAAGATTCCCTCAGACATGACACCCATCGAATCACGCCTCTGCGTGGACCGCTGCGGTCAAGGCGCCCCATTGGACGATGTCGAGGCGCTCAGGGCGATCTGAGGGGTCGATGCCCGCAGACTCGAACTGCTCGGGTGTGACTTTGGTCGAAAGCGACCGGCGCAGCATCTTTCGTCGTTGACCGAATGCAGTACGCACAAGATCCATCAGCGCATCGTGATCAACGTTGACGATGGGCTCAGATCGGCGCTGGATCCGAACCATTACCGATTCAACCCTCGGTTGAGGAATGAACACCGTGGCCGGGATTCTCGCCACAACAGAGGCCGTCGCCCACAACGCCAACTTCACCGAAGGAATGCCGTAGGTGCCATCGCCAGCCCCAGCAGCGAGTCGCTCGCCAACCTCGCGCTGGACCATGACAAGCATCGTTTCGATCTGCGGAACGTGATCAAGCAGATCAAGAACGATCGTCGTCGCAACGTTGTAAGGGAGATTGGCAACAAGATTCCACACTCGATCTGCCGGCAAGACCTCCGCCCAATCGAGTTCGAGCGCGTCGCCGTGCACGACTCTCACACCCAGCGGCTCGACTGTTTCTGCAAGAACCGGAAGCAGATGACGATCGAGTTCAACCGCAACGACGTTTGCGCCAGTCGCCGCGAGTTCCGTCGTAAGAGAGCCAACGCCTGGACCAATTTCGACAACGTTCGTGGTCGAATCGATTTCCGCAAGCCTGACGATGCGACGCACCGTGTTTGGGTCCGCCAGAAAATTCTGTCCGAGCGCGCGACTTGGTTCGAGTCCGTGCCGCTCGAGAAGTTCCGTAATGTCACGACGTGTGAGCGTCATCTGGTCACCGCGAACCTTCCGCGGTCGTCGTCACCCGCAGATGCCGCCCCATGGAGCGCGACCCGATGCAATCAGCATCGCCTCAGCGATGAGGTCCTGGTCAGTTGACGAAGCTTGATTCGGGGGGACGCCAATAAGGTCAGTTCGACCGATTCGGCTCGCCACGGAATCCCAACCACCTTGATAGATCTGATAGGCCCCCAAATAGGTTCCAGTCGGATCAGAGGCGCTGTAGTTGCCATGCGATTCACGTTCACGCACACATGCCAAGAATGCAGCATCTGACTGCACGACTGGCGCAGTAGTGACCACTGGACGAGGAGGAGCGGTCATTGTCGTGGTTGGCGCAACGGATTGAGGAGCAACCTTGGCCACAGGAGCGGCAGTCGTCGAGGGAGCAGGCGCAACCGTGGCAGCCGGGATCGTCACGGCAACCGTCGTGACTGTTGTGTCTTCGGTCGACGGCACTGCCGACACCACAAGACTTGAGCCAGATGAGGAACTCGCCGATTCCGACGC
>CAIPQK010000043.1 GCA_903867185.1 uncultured Candidatus Nemicrothrix sp.
GCTCGCGGTGCAGCGTCTGCTGGCGCAACGCGCGAAGAAGTAGCCGAAGCAATTGGCGTCACCTTGCTGATGAACGGTGGTCCAGGAACTGTCTACGGGCCTCGCGCCTACGACGCGTTCTGCGAATACATCGAGGCAATTGAGGCGAAGGACGCGACGCCAGCGAGCTGATGCTGGTGGGTTGGAATGATCCACCATTGCGTCTCGCACCTCGCTAGGGTCACGCCATGGCGAGTGACTTTCAGATGAAGACAATGAACAAGGTGCACAGCGCGACGCTGAAGTTGAGCGGCGGACGGCTTGGTTGGCACATGTATGGAATGCCGGTGGTGGAGCTCACGACCATTGGTCGCAAGTCAGGACAGCAGCGCACATCGTTGCTGACATCGCCGGTGCAGAACGGCGATGCGTTCGTGATCGTTGCATCACGCGGTGGCGACGACATCAACCCGGCCTGGTTCTTGAATCTCAAAGCGAACCCCGAAGTCACAGTGAAGTCTGGTCGCAAACCAGCGGTGAACATGCGCGCGCGAATTGCCGAAGATGCAGAGCGCGACGAGCTCTGGAAGCGCATCATGGACTACAAACCGCATTACGGCGGCTACCAGAAGAAGACCGAACGACTGATTCCTCTGGTGGTTCTCGAACCAATTCAGTGAATTCGCGAGATTTGCGGATCTCAACCTGAAATCACCGTATCTGGCGTTCGCGGATCGCTTGGATGCGTTGAGGCCCTTGGCATCGCGTGATTTCTGAGGGTTTCTCCCAAGTCGGGCACTTTGCATGCCAAACGAACCCAATTTGACCGCGATGGGGGGTTCGCTTGCTTTTGTGGTTAGCGTTCTTCTTCACATCGCTGTTCAAACGGAACGCGATGAAATGAAAAGTTGAGAAATGACTACAGGTACAGTGAAGTTCTTCAATGCCGAAAAGGGTTTCGGCTTCATCTCACGTGAGGGTGGCGACGATGTGTTCGTTCACTTCTCCAACATCCAAGCCGATGGTTACAAGACTCTCGACGAGGGTCAGACCGTCGAATTCGACATCACCAAGGGTCAGAAGGGCGATCAGGCCGAGAACGTTCGGGTCATCTGATTGCACTCCCCTCGGGGAACCATTTGAATAGCTGCCGGCCCGTAAGGGTCGGCAGTTTCCGTTTTGCCCGGCACCAATCAAGGCACCAACCCCGGCAGCATCGCCAGGGGAAAACGACAAAGGCCCCGGCCGAAGCCGAGGCCTTTGGTTCGTTCGCTCGAAAGAGCGGCTTGTTCAGCCGACCTTCTTGAGAGTGTTGCGATCGGTGTGAGCGATCGTGAGGCCCTTGGCCTTGACCTCGTAGGTCGTGGTCTCTTCGTAGCTCCACTCGCCATCACCAATGGTGAGGGTGCAGACGTAGGAAGGGGTAGTGGCATTGGCTTCGAGGTGCTTATTGGAAAGCACGCCGTAGGTGGTTGAACCGTGATCGGCGCGGAGCTCAATGACCTTGGAGTCGGCCTTGGCGGAACCACCGGCGATGACGGTCTGGCCACGCGGCACCATGAAGGAGCGCATGAACTCGCCGTTGGCGGCATCCCAGAGCCAGTAGCCGACCTCGGTGTGGAAGGGCTCGTCTTCGCCCTGCTTGTAGGCAGCCATGCGGTAGTCGAGGCCGAACATCTGCTGGACGCCATTGTCGACGGGGCCGAACGGCTTGAGTTCGACCTTTTCGCGATACGGGGTCTCGACGATTTCGCCAACATCGTGGTGGTACGAGACGTCGACGCCCTGGTCGCCTTCCCATGAGCCAGCGAGGCCGGCAAGGGGGCCGAGTTCAGCGGGGGTGGGGACTGGCATTTTGATTCTCCGGAAGGTGATGTGGACCGGATTTCCGGCCCATTCGTGTGAACGAACGGGACCTTATCGGGAACCAGCCGGTTCTGCCTCAGCCAGCCTCGGAATGGGTGACGGGTTGTTCGCCCATCCATTCACGCAGCGTGTTCTTGAGCTTGGTCTGCTGGATGAACAAATCGTGCTCGGCGGGGATCGGTGTGGCTGCCTGGGGGGCCTTGAAATAGAAGCTGAGCCACTCCTGCACACCGCTTTGGCCGGCACGGGCAGCGAGGTCCATGAACAGCGCGAGGTCGAGAACGATGGGTGCGGCGAGGATGGAGTCGCGGCACAGGAAGTTGACCTTGATCTGCATCGGGTAGCCCATCCATCCGAAGATGTCGATGTTGTCCCAACCCTCTTTATTGTCACCACGCGGCGGGTAGTAGTTGATGCGCACAACATGGTCGACATTGCCGTAAAGCTCGGGGTAGACCTCGGGCTGAAGTACCGAATCGATGACGCCGAGCTTCGAGACCTCTTTGGTTTTGAAGTTGTCGGGATCGTCGAGAACTTCGCCGTCGCGGTTGCCAAGAATGTTGGTGGAGTACCAACCACGAAGACCGAGCATGCGGGCCTTGAGGCCAGGAGCAAGAAGCGTCTTGAGCCAGGTCTGACCGGTCTTGAAGTCCTTGCCGGCGATCGGCACGTTTTCACGGGCTGCAAGTTCACGCATGCAGGGAAGGTCAACCGAAAGGTTCGGTGCGCCGTTGGCGAACGGAACGTGTGAAATAAGTGCGGCGTAGGCGTAGATCTGGCTTGGCGAAATGTTCGCGTCGTTGTTGCGCAGCCCTTCTTCAAATGACGCGATTGTCATGTGTACAGCGCTGGCTTCTTGATACGCCTCGGTGGAACCACACCACACCATTACGAGACGATCGCAATTGTTCTCGCTGCGGAAGTTTTCAATGTCGGCGATGAGCGCTTCGGCCTGCGCCATCTTCTCGGTGATGGGCTTGACGCGTGTGCCATCGAGGCGCTTGACCCAACTCTGATCAAACACCGCGTCCATCGCAACAACGCCTTCGAGTTCGGCGGAGATGGGTCCGAGGTCGCGGTCTTCAAGAACGCCAGCGGTGCGAGCGGCCTCAAGAGCGTTGGGGCTGATGGGATCCCACCCGCCAAACACGAGGTCGCCAAGATCGGCCAAGGGTACGAACTCACGAATGAGTGGGTTGCGGTTTTCCTCGCGCTTGCCCAATCGAATGTGGGCGAGCTGGGTGAGCGAGCCCACCGGAACGGCATGGCCGTTTCGGGAGGCGATCACGCCGGCGATGAAGGTGGAAGCGACGGCGCCCATGCCGGGGGTCAGAACCCCGAGGCGGCCGGTGGCGGGAGCGATGGATGTGGGTTTGTTCATGACCGAAATGGTAGGTGCTTCTTGACAGTTAAGTATTTCATTACAGAAACACTAAACAGTAGAGTGGCCGGATGGCCGACCCGGAACGCCAACTACCCAGCGAAGCGCCGTTGGTGAACCTCACGGTCCAGCAACTGGCCTACCTCGTGGCAGTGGCGGATCATGAAACGTTCTCCGAAGCTGCTGCCTCGCTGAGCGTCACCACCTCGGCGCTGTCTCAGGGCCTCGCCGAACTGGAACGCCGAATCGGACTACCGCTGTTTGAACGGCAGGGACGGCGCCAGATGCTTCGCGACGAAGTTGCTGAGGTGTTGGCGTATGCGAAGAGGGTTGTCGCTGATACGCGTGACCTCGGTCGGTGGGTAGCGGCAGCGAAACACGGTGGCGTTGGTCGTGTGCGCGTGGGAATGATTGATGCCGCAGCAGTGCATCACTTGCATGACGCAATGACCTCGTTTCGCCGTCATCAGCCCGAAGTCGACTTCCGCCTGGTTGTCGCACCTTCGGGTGAACTTCTTGAACAACTGCGGCGCGGAGATCTTGACCTTGCGGTCATTGTCGATCCCGTTGCGACAGAGGGTCTTGATGTTGTCCCCGTAGTGACTGAGGAGCTCGTGATCGTTGCGCCGAACGATCAAGCAATCGGCGGTCCCAAGACGTGGGGGCCGTGGGTGTTGTTTCCTCGCGGTTCGCGAACTCGTGAACTCATTGAACGAGCGCTTGTTGCACGCGGAGCGACGGTTGATGTTGTGGCCGAATCACATCAACCCGACGTACTTCGGGAGATGACGCGACTGGGCATGGGGTGGACGGTATTGCCGCTTGCTCAGAGCGGCCGAACGGAACGCAGCGGTCAGGTCGTGGTGGCAGAACGACACCTTGTCCTTGCGAGGCCATCGGCCAGGAGCGCCAATCCGGCGGCGGATCAGTTTGCACAGTCGTTGATTGACTGAGATTTCGAACTGACTTCGGTTCGGTGGCAACGGACACGTACGATCAACGCACTCAGAGCGTCTGGGCTGTTGGAGGAATGACATGTTTCTCGGTGAGGATCTACTGGCATGGCTCGTGCTGGCAATTGGCGGCGCGCTTGCAGTCGGAACGATCCTTGCGCTCGTCCGGCCACCGAAAGAACACGAAAGTGGCGATCTCAATCGTCCACCGATGGCCCGAAGCATTGTGATGATCGCACTCGGAACGATCGCCGCCATTTGGGGCCTTGCCTCACTGCTTTCATGAATTGATGACCAATGACGACTGAAACTCTTGCTGTACTCACTCTTCAATGTCCTGATCAACCGGGCATCGTTGCGTCCGTTGCCAATTTGATCGCTGACGTTGGCGGAAACATCGCCAATGCCGATCAGCACACCGATCGCGATTCGGCAGTTTTCTTGCAGCGGATTGAAATCGACGGACCTGTTGATTGGGAAGCATTTGATCGAGGGTTGCGTCAACTGATTGATCGGTTCTCGATGCAATCGGCGTTGCACCGACCAGGAACCCGAGATCGCGTTGTTATCGCTTGCTCATCAGAGTTGTATTGCGCAGCAGATCTACTGACACGAGTGTCGCTCGGTGAACTCGATGTCGATGTTGTTGCGATCGTGTCCGATAAACCAGCAGCTGGCCAACTTGCAGAGCAATATGGCGTTCCGTTCCGACTTGTCGATGGCGGTCTTGCCGGTGATGCTCGAGCAGAACAAGAAGCGGCATTCGCTGCGGTCTTAGAGGAACTTTCACCCGATCTCGTTGTGCTCGCTCGCTATATGCGCATTCTCCCCGAAGCGATCACGAAACGTTGGAACGGTCGGATGATCAATATCCATCATTCATTTCTTCCAGCATTTGCTGGAGCGAAGCCCTATCACCGTGCTCATCAACGTGGGGTGAAGTTGATTGGAGCAACTGCTCATTACGTCACTGCCGAACTTGATGCGGGGCCGATTATCGCTCAAGGCATTACGCCGGTGAGTCACCGCGATGAAGTTGAAGACCTCGTGCGCAAGGGCCGTGATGTAGAACGTTCGACGTTGGCGAATGCGGTTCGACTCCATCTTGAGCATCGGGTGTTGGTGTGGGACAACCGCACCTGCGTCTTCGCCTGAGTGGAATCGCTGCAATCAGAACGCGCGAGTAAACACGCCGACGAAATCTCGAGCATCAGGCGAAAGGTAACGGTTCGCACTTTTGAACGAATCGGGAAGCAACTTCGTGCCCTCTACGGAAGCCGGATCAAGGAATCGAGTGGCGGCATAAAAGTTGAACGTCGTCCAAACGGTGTTGATGTCAAGTTCCATTGCTCGAACACAGCCGGCCCGCAACATGAGCTGGGCAAGCGAGAGTGCACCAAGGCCATCGCCATAGCCGTAAATGATCGCGCCGTCGGCGGTGACGCCAACCGCGGATCGCCACGCCAAAATTTTGTTGCCGAAGGTGGCGCCCCACGCGCCATCGGCGTTATCGCTCAGACCTGCAGCGGGAGCACCTGGTTTCGCGCTGGCCCCTGATCCATTGGGGTTCGGCGGGCCACCGCCGTTGTCAATGATGAGGTCGAGGTTCTGCCGAACGCCAACGACATCGGGAGTGAGGGTTACATCTCGACCCCACACACCAACAGTCGCCCGGCCGTCGGCGTACAACACCAAAGAAGCCGCGCCGTCACGGAGTGTGCCTTTGGTCTGTCCGTCGAGGTAGAAACCGCCACGAGCGTCTTGCATTCTGAATCCAGCATTGAAAGCTGCGGCGAGCGTCAGACGCTGATCCATTGGAACCTGCGAGGGTTTGGCCCATTTCCCGCCGGGTTCTTCTGTTCCGGGGAACAACTCGAACTTCAAAAGTTTCGGGTCCATCCAGGTGAGACCATCGAGGATTGAAGTGTGGATCGAATCAGGACGAACCTGTGTTGAGTACATAGGTTGCGCGCCCCCGACCATCGGACCAACCGGAAGCCATACGCCTTCGTTTGCCGCCGGAGCGACGCCTTCTGGAACTGCGACGTTCGCAGGTTTGGGAAGGTGAGGAGCGATTGATTTGACGGTGGTGGTCGGTCCCGCTTCTTCGACATCAATTGCACCGATGGAGCGGTCGGGTTCACCGCCAGCTTTGGGCTGATGATTACTGAGCCACCAATTTTCAAAGGTGTTGAGTATGAAACCGAGGTTGTTGTCGCGCATCCATTCGGCGCCCCGCTCAGTTATCGAGAGATTATTGGGAGTCGCAACTGCTCGGGTAAACGAAACCACTGGAACTAACAGGAGCGCGATGATCACAATTGCGGTGATCTTCATCCAACGCGGTTTGGGTTTGCGTATCTTCTTTGGTTTCTTCGAACCATCGGCTGGAGGCGGCGGAAGATCGGTTCGCGCCGCATTTGGCCCGTCGGGTCCCTCGACTTCACGCAAGAGCGCGGTGATCGGATCAAGCGGCGCGGGACTCGGCGATGAATCGCTGCCTTCGGGGTTGGACCCGGGAGGAGTTGTAGAAGGCATGGCTACCGCCAGGATGGGGTGTTCGAAGGGCAGGACGAGCAGAGAGCCTACGGCAGCACTTTGCTCACGTCAGGACACTGAAGGGTTGGCACGTTTAGTTTTTGCGGGCAAAGACGGCGACAAAGTCACGGGCGTCATTGCTGAGATAGCGATTCCCACTTTTTTCGCTATCGGGAAGCAATTTGGTTCCCTTGACCGAGGAGGGGTTGCCAGGTGTGGCTGCCGTATAAAAGTTGAATGTGGTCCACGCGGGATTGATATCGAGCTCCATGGCGCGCACGCAACCTGCCCGCACCATGAGGTCGGCCAGTGACCGGGCTCCCAGCCCACCGCCGTAGCCAAAGATGAGTGCCCCATCAGCGGTGACGCCAAGGGCAGAACGCCAAACAAGAACTTTGTTTCCAAGCGTGTCGCCCCATGCGCCGTTCTGATTGTTATCGAGTCCATCGGCTGGTTCACCCGGAGCAGCTTTATCTTTCGGCGAAGGGTTACCCCCTGGAAAGGGAAAACCGCCCCCGTTATCAATGATGAGGTCGAGGTTTTGGCGCACGGCCACGACGTTCGGGCTCATTTCGAAATCTCGACCCCACACGCCGACGCTCGCAACACCGTCTTTATAGACAACGAGCGATGCCGCGCCGTCACGAAGTGGTTTGTGCGTAACGCCGGCGAGGTAATAGCCACCCAGGGCATCTTGCATTCGAAAGCCACCGTTGAATGCAGCAATCAGATCAAGTCGTCGATCGAGTGGCACCTGCGCCGGCTCTGTTTGTTTTCCTCCGGGTTCTTCGGTTCCCGGGTGCACTTCGAACTTCACAAGTTTCGGATCCATCCAGACCAGGCCATCGAGGATCGATGTGTGGACAGAGTCGGGGCGGACCTGAGTGGTGTACATCGTTTGGGCGCCGCCAACCTGAGGCCCGACCGGTGACCAGATTCCTTCGTTGGCGACAGCGGTGATGCCGTCTGGAACTTTCACGTTCGCGGGTTTTGCCAGATGAGCGGTGCCAATAGGTGTCGTCGGACCAGTTGCTGCAGCGGTTGTCGCAACATCGATTGTGCGATCAGGTTCACCTCCAGACTTGGGCCCGTTATGGCTGAACCACCACGACTCGATGTTGTTGAGGATGAAACCCATGTTGTTGTCGCGCATCCATTCGGCGGCGCGCTCGGACATCGAGAGGCTGTTTTGCTTCAGGACAGCCTTGCCAAGCGAAAGCACGGGAATCGAAAGGAGCGCGACGAGTACGACGACCGTGATGGTTTTCCACGTCGATCGAGGCGGTTTGGCCTTGGATGTAGTTTTCGGACGAGGTGGCGGAATGCGGTCTGGCATAGGTTCTGCACAACCGCGTGAAGGGCGCTGGTGTGCGAACGGAGAATACGGCAGAAATCTGCGGTTTCATGGTCACCGCTCTGGGCAGCAGAACCGGCGTCATCGTTCTCAGTAACGTCCTACGCTGATTACTTCAGCAATCTCTTGGGGGAACACGATGGCGCTTTTCGGAATGCGGTTCGATATGCGGATGCCTTCAATGGCTCCGGGCACGCGCACTGATCGCTATCAGGCGGCGGTGGATATGGCCGAATGGGCTGATTCTCTGGGGTTCGTCACCATTGTGTTGTCGGAACATCACGGCTCAGCCGATGGTTACTTGCCATCGCCACTTCCTTTGGCGGCAGCGATCGCTGCTCGCACCAACAACACTCGAATTGGCATCGCTGCCATGGTGAGTTCGTTTCATGACCCATTGCGGTTGGCCGAAGACGTCGCGGTTGTCGATCTCATTAGCGGGGGCCGGATCGATCTCACCCTCACGAATGGCTATGTCACATCGGAATTTGAAATGTTCGATGTTCCACTTTCGCGACGTGCCGCTCGCACAACCGAAGCGGTCTCGACGTTGAAGCAAGCCTGGACCGGTGAACCGTTCGAGTTCCATGGTCGTACCGTGCAGGTTCTGCCCACACCAGCACAACCGGGTGGTCCTCCGATTTCACTCGGTGGTTCTGTCGAAGCTGCGGCGCGGCGCGCGGCACGTATCGGCGACGGGTTCATGCCCTCGATTCCCGAACTGTGGGCGTTCTACGTCGATGAATGCGTCAAGTTGGGCAAACCTGATCCCGGTCCGTATATGGGTGGCGATACGTCGGTCATTCACGTTGCGACCGACGTCGATCAAGGTTGGGATGAACTCGCTCCGTACGCGATGCACGAGGTCAATGCCTACGGCGAATGGGCTGCAGGCGCGGGCATCGAAGGCGCAACCGGGTTTACGCGTGCCGAAGATTCCGACGCGTTGCGGGCAACTGGTCAGTACCGAGTGGTGACACCTGGCGAACTTGTTGCCGAACTCACCGCCAAAGGGCCGTTCGCGTTCTGCATGTTGCATCCGCTAGTTGGCGGACTTCCGCCGGAGTTGTCGTGGAAGAGCCTCAAGCTCATCGAGACCGAGGTCATTCCGAATCTCTAAGTCATTCTTTTACAGCGTTAATTGCGAATGCCTTCGACGATCAAGAGAATGCCAAAGACAAGGAACGTGATCGCCGCGCCAATACGGATGACCCGCGCTGGAAGTCGCGCACCGAGAACGTGACCAACGCCAATCGCTAGGGCATCGGCGGCGACCATCCCGAGGGTCGAGCCGAGCCAGGTTCCGAAGAGGCCGTGGTCTGTGGCGAGGGTGATGGTGGCGAGCATGGTCTTGTCGCCGAGTTCGGCAAGAAAGAACGCAATGCCGACGGTGAGCAGGACCGAACGCGAACTCTCGCTCTGAGCTTTGGCCGCTTCCTGTTCGGTGAGTTCATCGCCACGCAACGTCCATGCCGCAAAACCGAGAAACGCGATTCCCGCCACGATATTGATGACATGTGTTGGAAGAGCGACACCAACGACTGCACCCAACACGACGCTCGCGAGATGCACAACCGCAGTGGCAAGGGCAATGGCGATAAGGACGGTAACGGCGCGGTAACGCGCCGCGAACGTCATCGCCATCAGTTGGCTCTTGTCGCCCATTTCGGCGAGAAAGATGACGCCGAAACTCAGGAGGAAAGCGTTCATGTCACCGCCAGTGTTGCAGGCGGTGACATGAACAACAGATTGTTGGCTTAGAAGATGATGCCGAAGGTCAGACGATTTCGCTGATCTGCATCGCCGGCACGATGGTTGTGTAGTTGACAACATCGGCCTGAACATCGGCGGTGCCTGGCGCGCCAAGGGCAGCACCGAAGGCATCCATCGATTCAAAGGTGAAGTGGACTGCAGCTTCGTACGGGCCATCGATGCCCTTGTCGATTTCTGCTGAGGCAAGGCCCCAGGTCTTGAGTGCGAGCGGCACATGGCTGTCGCGGTAGTAGTCGTGATCGAAGGTTGCACCCTCGGTCTTCGGGTACAGCACGCTCAGTCGGATCATTGGATTCTCCCCGTGTGATGGTCGGTGTGTTGTAGCACGGAACGGGTCGATGACGTCACAAAAACGATTGGTGCCGCCCCGCAGGACGGCACCAATTCACGTAATTCCTAATGAATGAGGACTACTGGGTGATGACCAGGGTGAAGGTCCCGAGGAAGTTTTCAGCAGGTGGTCCAGAACCAACAACGACACTGGCGGTGCCTGGGGCGATTGCTTTTCCGCCGGCGTTCATGGCGACAGTTCCGTCATTGGTGCCTTGGGATGTGACCTGAAAGATCGAGGAGTTGTTGCTCTGCGCGACGATGGTTGATCCCTTAGCTGGCGCTCCAAAGTTGAACACGACGGTGTCACCAACCTTGATGGGCGGGACCGCTTGGGTGCCACCTTCATTTTTGTTGACCATTTGCGGGGTGAGAATGATTGGAGGAAGAACGTTTCCAACCGTCGACGACGTGGCTTTTGCGGCAGTGGTGGTTGGTGCGGCAGTTGTTGTCGGGGAGGATTCCTTCTTGGATGAGCTGCATCCGGCGACGGCCAAGCCGACGACTCCTACGGCCGCGATCGACGCAATGATGAAACGATTCTTCATAACCTTCTCCTGTTGAGGAGGACGATGTTGTCCGTAAATGAGGATAGTTCCAACCCATTCA
>CAIPQK010000044.1 GCA_903867185.1 uncultured Candidatus Nemicrothrix sp.
AATGGGCCGCAGACAAGACCAACATCGAGGCGTGCAAGGCGCTGGCCGACGCTGGCGTAGCTGCTGGACCCTGCCTCACTGCCCAGCAAGTCATCGACGACCCGCACGTCGCCGCGCGCAACATGCTCATGGAGATTCCTCGTCCCGAAGGCGGCGACCCGGTGCTCACCCCAGGCAACCCCATCAAGATGTCGCGGGTTTCCGAAGGTCCCGATGTGCGTATGCCTTGGCTTGGCGAACACACCAACGAGGTGCTCGCTGCCGAACTTGGTCTTGACGACGCACGCATCGAGCAGCTTCGTGCTGAAGGCGTGATCGCATGAGCGAACTCTCCGCACACCCAGCAGTTGCTGCCGTTCAACAGCACGCCGGCAATTGGAATGCTCAGGATCGAACCGCTTGGCTTGCATTGTTCGATGACAGCGTCACCTTCGAAGATCCAGTCGGTAAAGCACCAAAGGTTGGGCGTGCTGCTGCCGAAGGTTCTTGGGACAACTCCTTCACCGATGGTCGGGTCTGGACGCTGCACCCGCAGCGAATCATCCCCGGCGGCACCCACGAAGCAGCAGTTGAGATGCTCAACAAGGGCACTCTGCACGGCGAACTCGTGGAGTTACGCGGCATTGAGATCTACAAAGTGAACGACGCCGGCAAGATCATCTCGGTACGAGCGTTCTTCGAACAGCCCACCGATTTCGAACTGAACCCGTTCTTCATCCCTGAATCCTGAATCACCGATCAACGCAGGTTCGATTGGTACAAAGACGCACCGACGACACCGACGCGCCCTTCAGCGAATGGGATCAGTCCCGGTAGAAGGGTCGCTCACCGTCAATGGTGCAGCGACGCATGCGCCGATGCTGCGGATAATGATCGGCGAGCGCGCGATGGTTGGTTGACGCTTCGTCCCAAATAGCGACATCGCCGTGTTGCCAGTGCCAGCGCACCTGATTGTTAGGATCGTCGATTAGGCCTTGCAAGTAACCAAGAAGCAGATCGCTCTCGGCACGGTTCATGCCCACGATCTGATCCATAAAAAGTCCGGCGACAAAGAGCGCCTTCTTGCCAGTGACGGGATGAGTGCGAATGAGGGGATGCTCAACCGCTGGATAGGTCGCTTCAAGATCGGCGATGAGTTGTGCCCCGAATATTTCCCCGGTGATGCGATCGAATTCCGCACCGCGATGATGCAAGACAGATAGCTGTTCACAGAATGCGGCCAATTTGGGACTCAACTGGTCATAGGCGGCATAAAGACTCGACCACATCGTGTCGCCCCCAGAGGGCGGAATGATGTCGCCATAAAGCACGGCGATTCGCGGTGGTTCGGCGATCCAGGTCACATCAGTGTGCCAAGTGTCGGTCGCGGGCGGACTCTCGACCGTGTCTTCGATCACCGACATCGTCGTATCTCGACCCATCATTTTCGAAACAGGGAACACCGAGAGCGGTCCCCATCGACCGGCGAAGGCGGCTTGGGAGTCGGCGGTGAGTTCCTGACCCCGGAGAAAGACGACCTGATAGCGCATAAGCGCTTCGTCGATGGCCGTGAACTCCGCACCGTCGAGGTCGGTGAGATCGACACCGTCGATCTGAGCGCCGATCCGATTGGAAAGTGGGGTCACCGTGAGAGATGCCGTCGTCACGTTCAAATACCTCCGGGTCAGGTCAGAGTGTGTCAGAGAGTCGGTTGCGTGTCGTCGGAACCGAGCCACATTTCCAGCGATGCATCTTCCCAATCGTCGGGACCGACGA
>CAIPQK010000045.1 GCA_903867185.1 uncultured Candidatus Nemicrothrix sp.
AGCGTTCGGGATCAGCGGCTTTAAGCGTGTAACCGGCAACGAGGCCCATTGATGGTCCTCCATCGATGCCAACCACCTGTGCGGAAAGGCCGACCCACGCGTAGCCCTCACGAATGAGTTCGACATGGGTGTAGGTCCAGTCCGGCGCAGCATCGAGACCGCCCGAAACGTTCAACCATTCAACGATGACGTTGCCGTTGAACTTGGCCGGGTCAGTCGGGCGGCGAACGATGGCACGGGTCTTGTACGCAGCAGTAGTGGCTGGTTCAACGTTCCAATTTCCATCGACAGTTAGGGCTTGCGCTGACTGATACGCAGTCGCGGTTCCACTTATATAGAACTCCGACTGCTCGTAACCGGCCGCGGCAAGGTCGCCGCTGGCAGCAGCAATAAACGCTTGGCCTCGACCACCCGTAGCGGGAACAACCGTCGGTACCGTGACCGAATCACGCGATGGAGGCGACGGTGCAATCACTTTGGGACCTTTCGTCGAGGACGAACCAGTCGATGAACAGGCCATGAGGCCAACCCCCAAGAACGTGACGGCCAGCACGGCGCCTACTCGTTGCCATGTTCTCATTTGCGTCTCTTTCGTTGGGGGCGCCGAAACGACCGATTACTGCAGAACCTTGGAAGCCTTGGCTGCAGCGATCAGATGTTCAACGTCGTCATTGAGGATTGCCCCAGCAGTGGCGGCCTTCTTGGTTGCTTCACTGAACTTGGTGACGAACGCATCGTGAGTCGCATATTTCGTAGTGAGTGCGGCCGAGGTCAACGGAACCGTGCCACCAAACAACGAACAGAAGGCGTTGCCCTTCTGGCCTAAGCCGGTCAACACGGCAATAGGAACATCGACGTGCGGCGTTCGGATACCACCCTTTGCGATTCCGAGTTCATCAAGGTTGTACCCGGTACCGGCAGCATCGACCTCGAGTTGTGGTTGCGAAACCGGAACCTGATTCTTCGTGATCCAAAGATTGAGGTCGCGCAATGCAGCACGAAGGATGTAGGTGTGAGGCCCCGTGTTGATTCCGTCGGCACAGGTGATGAGGTTGTCGTACACGCTCTTCGGCGGAGCGAGCATCGCGTTGAAGTACGTGATGTCGTTCTTACCGTCACCCGTATCAAAACCACCGCCACCGAGGTCGTAGTAATCAGCGTGTGCGGTTCCGGTGGCTTCCCAACCGCGGAACGTGTCGGTATCGGGCTGACGGGCTTTGTTATAACCCTTTGCACCAGCAACATCGGTCTCGGAACTAAACGTCAACACTGGTTTACCGAGATCAGTCCGAATCGTCGTTCCAAGTGGTGGAGTCTGCGCCGGTAACGGATCTACAGAGAGAGGCGCGGCATTTCCACTGCGGCTGTGAATGAAATAGCCATCAAAAACTTTGGCTGTCGGTGCAACTGCATCGACATAGGTGGTGAGTCGACTTGCCGACTGCGATTCACCCATACCGATGACGTTCTTGACCTTCAGATCCCCAAGCAACGTTGAAGCATCGCGACGCACAGCTGCGCCAGCTTGGCTGAAGATGTCATAGGAGTAGTTATCGCCAGGATGTGAGAGTGAGGAGTAGCGCGCAGGGTCGAATGACTTCAGAACGCGATCGACCCCCAACGACATGCCGCCGCCTTCAATGCCAACTCTCTGGGCGGAAACTCCAACCCAGGCGAATCCCGATCGAATGATTTCCGGGGCCATGTAGGTCCAGTCCGGCGCGGTATCGAGACCAGCGGTGACATTCAGCCATTCAACAATGACCGTGCCGTTGAACTTCTTCGGGTCGCTGGGGCGGCGAACCACAACTCGGGAGGCATAGGGCGCGGTTCCCGCATCGCGGGTCGTCCACATTCCGTCGGCTGTCAGCGCCGCATCGCTCGTGTACGCAGTTGCGTTACCGGACAAGAAGTACTCGTCTTCTTGATAGCCCACCGTCTTGAGATCAAAGACCGTCGGCTGCTGACCATCTTGCGGAGGTGTTGGGGCGAGAACAACGAATCCTTTGCCACCACTTATTGGTCCCTTGATAGTCACTTCAGCAACCGGGCTTGAAAACACCGTCGTGGTCGTCGAGGACGAACCCTTTGACGATGAGCAGGCTGAAGCGGTGGCGCCAAGCACCACGACTGCAATGACCCCTGCCAAGAAACGCAAAGAAGACTTGTAAAGCACTGTTCCCCCCGGATCACTTTTGATCAACGTCCAGATCATCGCACAGGCCCGGCATTCTCTGTCGCCTCGGGCCTACGATCACGCGATGAGTCAAACCTTCGTGCGTCGGGTGGTCACCGGAATCGATGCCGCTGGTCGTCATGTGATTACTCAAGACGGTGCGGCTCCCAACACCATCGAGACCGAGACCGTTGCGGTGAGTGAAGTGTTGTGGATTGACGGGCCGCTGCTTTCAATGAGCGATTCTCCCGACAAGGCCAATTCCGGGTTCGCACTTGAACCGCCACCGGGTGGGGCCAGCGCCCGCGTCATTCGGATGCCAGGGATTCCTGCTGGCGCCGATCCCGACACCACCTGGCTGCGCGTTGATGGTGACGACGTCGATACTCCCGGCATGCACGCCACCGACACCCTCGACCTCATGGTTGTGCTCGAGGGTTC
>CAIPQK010000046.1 GCA_903867185.1 uncultured Candidatus Nemicrothrix sp.
CAGATGCCGACACCGAGATCGATACCGTCGCTCGCCTTGCTGAAGATCCAAATCTCATGTGGAAGTGCTTATTGCGCGACTACCAGCCCAAGAAACCGCTGATTGCTGCGGTGGAAGGTATTGCCTTTGCTGGTGGAACCGAACTCTTGCAAGGCACTGATATCCGCGTTGCGGGTAAGGGCGCTCGTTTCGCAGTGAGCGAAGTCAAGCGGTCGCTCTATCCGATGGCAGGTTCGGCAGTTCGTTTGCGCCGACAGATTCCTTACACAATTGCCGCTGAAGTACTTCTTGCTGGTCGTGAATTAACCGCCGACGAAGCTCTCCAGTACGGGCTTATCGGTCATGTGGTTCCCGATGGCCAGGCATTAGCCAAGGCGAAAGAAATCGCGGCACAAATTGCCGACAACGGACCGATCGCGGTCGAAGCAGTGCTTCGCACCTTGCGTGAGACCGAAGGCATGACTGAGCGCGAAGCGCTCGACCATGAGTTCACCTACGGATGGCAGGTGTTTCAATCTGAAGACGCCAAGGAAGGTCCGAAAGCATTCGCCGAAAAGCGCAAACCAGTTTTTAAACGACGTTGATCATTCCGATTGATGTCTCGAAAGCCTGAACAACAGGAAAGGAAGAAGATGGCTGACACTGTCCAAGAGTTTGTCTTCAACCTGACGTTCCCATTCACACGGACGTTGGGTTCGACGCTCAGTACGTTTAGTTCGGCGCTGGCACAGGGCCAGATCATTGGTGTGCGCACTGGTGGTCGGGTCATTGCTCCGCCGCTCGAATACGACCCTGATACCGCTGCTGATAGCGGTAGCGATTGGGTTCGAGTTGGACCGAAAGGCACTGTGTCCACGTGGACATGGGTACCCGAACCGACCAACCTGCACCCCCTCGATCATGCGTTTGGTTTCGCGTTCATCACGCTTGATGGCGCCGATACCCCAATGCTTCATGTGGTCGATGCTGGTTCCGAGAGTGCCATGGCCGCAGGAATGCGCGTCGAAGCATCGTTCAAAGCCCCGGCTGACTGCGTCGGACGAATCGACGACATCATCGCGTTCGTTCCTGCCACTGATCCTTCGCCCAGCGAAGGTGCTGGCGAGCCGTTCGTAGCGCCCGAAGAAAACGACATCACGGAAATGGATGCTTACTGCGACCTGACCTATGTCGATAACGCTTCGCCGACCACCACCATGTGGGCGAAGGCGCTGATGGAAGGCCGGATCATCGGTCAGAAGTGCCCGCAGTGTGAACGCACAATTGTCGGACCTCGCGGTATGTGCAGCGTGTGTGCAATTGAACTCGACGAATCACACGTGATCGACGTTCCTGATCGCGGCGTGGTTTCGAACTTCACGATCGTCACCCCGGTGCAGTACCACGGGCAGACCGAAACCGAGCCCTTTGTTCGTTGTTCGATTCTGCTTGATGGTGCGAACGCCGTGATCGCTCAGCAAGAGATCCTTGGAATCACTGCCTCCGAGGTACGAGTTGGCATGCATGTCGAATGTGTTTGGGCTCCAGCAAATGAGCGCAGCGTTCAAGATATCGATAACCGCAGCCGCGGCAGCGGTGGTGACGCCATCATCGGTTGGCGCCTTACTGGTGAGCCGGACGAGCCGGCCGAGAACTACCTGAATCGGATGATGTGATGGCACCTACAGAAAATGACATCGCGATCGTCGGGTTTGCGCAAACTTCTCCCGATCGACGTACCCAACTGACCGAAGCCGATCTCGTGCTTCACGCCACGCGTGCTGTGATTGCAGACACGGGGCTCGATAAGTCCGAAATCGGTTTCACCGTTTCCGGTTCTTGCGATTACCTGTCAGGTCAGGCGTTCTCGTTCGTGCAGAACACCGATGCCTACGGCATGGTTCCTGCCATTAACGAAAGCCATGTCGAGATGGACGGTGCGTGGGCACTCTACGAGGCCTACGTTCGACTCCTCCAGGGCGACATCGATGTCGCTATGGCTGTGGGTGTTGGCAAAAACTCGAACTCCGATCCGAGCACGCTGTACACGATCGAGTTCGATCCCTACTACCTGACTCCACTTGGCACCGATACCTGGTCACTCGCGGCGCTTCAGGCTCGTGCATTGCTTGATTCAGGCAAAGCCACCGAGCGTGACTTCGCTGATGTGGTCGTTCGAAATCGGGCGAATGCAAAGTCGAATCCGTATGCGCAGATCAAGGGCGATTATTCCGCCGATGAACTGCTTGCGGCTGACTATGTGCGCAATCCGTTACGTCGTCACGATTTACCGCCGACTACTGATCAAGCGGCAGCCATCATCCTTGCTCGCGGTAAGCGCGCATATGACTTCTGCGAACGTCCCGCTTGGATCACCGGCATCGATCATCGCATCGAGGCTCACCTTCCGACCGTCCGCAAGGACATCACAACCTCAGTGTCGACACGCCTTGCGGCGCAAGGCGCTGGAGTCGGGAAGGGACCGATCGAGGTTGCTGAAGTCCATGCACCATTTAGTTTCCAAGAGCTCATCGTGGCCGAGTCGCTTGGTCTCGCCGCGTCGACGGAAATCAACCCATCGGGTGGCGCACTTGCATCCCATGCGGTCATGGTTGCCGGCATTATCCGAATGGGTGAAGCCGCCAACCAGATCATCAAGAACGGCAAGAACCGAACGCTGGCACATTCAACGTCCGGCCCTTGCCTTCAGCAGAATCTCGTATGCGTCATGGAAGGTGACCAATGAGCCATCAACCTGTAGCCATCGTCGGTATCGGTCAGACACATCACAAGCGCAAGCGCGCCGATGTTTCGATCGCCGGCCTCGTCCGTGAAGCCGCCCAGCGCGCGCTTGAAGACGCCAACATGGACTGGGGCGACATTGACGCCGTAGTCCTCGGTAAAGCCCCCGATTTGTTCGAGGGTGTCATGAAGCCCGAGATGTACCTCGCCGACGCGCTCGGCGCGGTGAACAAGCCGATGTTCCGAGTGCACACTGCTGGTTCAGTGGGTGGCTCAACGGGCATCGTCGGTTCTCACCTCGTATCAAGCGGCCGACACAAGCGTGTTCTGTCGGTTGCCTTCGAAAAGCAGTCAGAGGGCAACGCTCAGTTCGCTCTCGGCGGCGGCAAGGGTGCATCGATCGGTGCTGGTGGCGCATTTGCTCCATTCATTCGTGCCTACATCCGACGTTCAGGTGCTCCTGAAGACATCGGCTGGATGGTTGCGGTGAAGGATCGCCTCAACGGCGCCAAGAACCCCTATGCCCATCTCAAGTTGGCAGACATCACTATCGACAAGGTGAAGGAATCTCCGATGATGTGGGATCCACTCCACTTCCTCGAGTCCTGCCCGTCATCAGACGGAGCCTGTGCTGTGGTGTTCACCGATGAAGACGGTGGCAAAGCGGCTTCGAAGCCTCCGGCGTGGGTGCTTGCAACCGCGATGAAGTCCGAGCCGGGTTGGTACTCGGGTCGCGACGCTGTCAATCCGCAAGCTGCACATGCATGTGCACAAGAGATCTACAAGACCGTGGGTATTACCAACCCGCGCGAACAGATCGACTGCGCCGAGCTTTACGTGCCGTTCTCGTGGTACGAGCCGATGTGGCTTGAAGCCCACGAAATCGCCGCTCCCGGTGAAGGTTGGAAGATGACCCAATCAGGTGCAACTGCACTTGATGGCGACTTCCCAGTCAACATGTCTGGTGGCGTGCTTTCGTCGAACCCGATCGGTGCTTCCGGTCTGTTGCGGTTCGCTGAAGCAGCACTGCAGGTCCGTGGACTTGCTGAAGATCATCAGGTTGGCGGCGCCAACCTGGCAATCGCTCAGGCCTATGGGGCGAACGCTCAGTTCTTCGCCATGTGGGCAGTTGGTTCCTCACTTAACCCGTTGGGCTGAGTCGAGGTCATGACGTGTGTCGGAGGCGGCCCCGTGTGGGTCGCCTCCTTCGCGTAACAGTTCTTCGGAGGTGTGGCTGATGCCGAAAGCATTGGTGCTAGGTGGCGGTGGTGTTGCGGGGATCGCTTGGGAACTTGGTGTTCTTGACGCGCTCGCGACTGCTGGGGTCGACCTGACGACTGCCGATCGCATCGTGGGCACCTCAGCCGGTTCTGCTGTTGGCGCTCAATTGCGTACCGGCGAATCGCTCGAATCGCTCTGCGCTCGACAACTTGTGCCGGTGGAACAAAGCACCGAGCTACAGGTCGAAAGCAGCCTTGATTCGCTGATCGAACAATTTGCCGCGTGTTTTGAAGGCGCACCGAATGCGCTTGAGGTTCGCCGGAGATTGGGAGCAGTCGCATTAGGCGCCCCTACGGTCGAAGAAGCGGCTCGTATTGCAGTCATTGAGTCGCGACTTTCATCACACGAATGGTCCGAACGCGAACTACTGGTCACCGCTGTCGATGCCTTCACCGGCGAATTCAAAGTCTTCGACAAGGATTCTGGCGTTCCGCTCGTTTCTGCCGTGACTGCGAGTTGTGCTGTTCCTGGAATTTGGCCGCCGGTCACGATCGGTGACACTCGATTCATTGATGGTGGCGTCAATAGCGGAAGTAATGCCGATCTTGCTGAAGGTTGCGAGGTTGTGGTGATCATTGCTCCGTTTGCTGGAGGATTTGGTCCAACAGTTGATGTCGAGGCCGAAGCATTGCGATCGACGGGTGCGATCGTCGAAGTGATTGCTGCTGACGCTCAAGCAACCGAAGCATTCGGAACAAATGTTCTTGACCCTGCGACTCGTGTGCCTTCGTTGCGCGAAGGTCGCCGTCAAGGTGCGCTGGAAGCTCAGCGGATTGCCAAGGTGTGGCAATGAGCCGTCGCGAAACTACCGAGATGTCCGAGATGCTTCGTCGGCTCCGAGATGAGATGGGCGCACTCCGGCGGATCACTGGCAGCCAACGTCTCGACCGATTGATCGCTGTGCGGTCCGGCGTCGCTATCGGTGTTGCCGCCGTGGCTGTCCTTGGCAAAGTCATCGATGACGGTCCCATGCGGATGAGCGATCTCGCTGATGCGGTACGCACGCATCCAGCAGCGTTGACTCGTCAGGTTCAGGCGCTTGAAACCGAGGGGTATGTGGAACGTTCCGCCGATCCGCACGACGGGCGAGCTTCTGTGGTTGCGGTAACGGCAGCAGGACGTGTCGCTCATCGGCGTATCGAAGCCGCGAATGATGAATTAATGGCCGAACAACTCGATGGCTGGTCTGTCGAAGAGCTTTCGGAATTAGTTGATCAACTCGATCGACTCGTCGCAGATTTACGAGCAGTTCCTGCTTCACGTCGCTCGAAGGCTGCGGGCTAACGCACGTGGAAACCTTCCGTGCTGATCCTGCGGATGCGGCGAACTACCACGAGCGAGGTTGGTGGGGAAACGACACGGTTGGTTCACTCGTGGCGTCGTGGCAAGCAGTGAACCCAGATGGCGTTGCGTTCATCGCCGATGGTCGTCGTTACACCTGGGCGGAATATCACGTTGACGCCGACGACATCGCTCGTGCCCTCCTGGCGGGCGGACCAGAAAAAGGCGAGCGGATCGCGGTAATGATGCCCGATGGTCCCGCGGTTCATGCCGTGTTCGTGGGCATCGAACGAGCGGGTTGTGTGGCAGTGGGTATCGGTGCCCGAGCGGGGGATCGCGAAGTGGCTCATCTGCTCTCTCTCACCGGCGCCCGAACATTGATTACTGCCCCCGAGCAGCACGGCCGTGACGCAGCGTCATTGCGCGTCGATGTCGGAGTTCTGGGGGTGACAATTGATCGTCATCTGCTTGTTGGGCTCGATGCACGCGTTGTCGATGCAGCACTTCCAAATGGAATCGAGATGGAGCTTGACTACCCCCAGCGACCAATCGATCCTGATGAACTCTTTCTTCTGAATTCCACTTCGGGCACGACAGGACTTCCGAAGTGTGTCATGCACACTCAGAATCGGTGGTTCTACTTTCACAAACTCGCTGCTGAAGCAGGCGGATTCTCGAGAGATGAAGTGTTCTTTGGTGCACTCCCTGCCCCATTTGGGTTCGGCTTGTGGACCGCCCACTTCACTCCCACCGCCCTTGGTGCTCCGACCGTTGTGATGGACCGATTCGATGCTGATGAAGCGCTTGATCTGATCGAACGTGAACGAGTAACGGTGCTTTGCTGCGTCAGCACGCAATTCATCATGCTTCTGAATGCTCAAGCCGAACGTCCACGCGATCTCTCATCGTTACGTTCAATGTTTACCGGCGGGGAAGCAGTTCCCTTTGAACGGGCTGCGGAATTTGAGGAAGCAACCGGAGCCAAGGTGCTGCAGTTTTACGGATCAAATGAAACGGGTGCCCTGAGTCATACTTCGTATGCCACTGACCGCGAGACACGTTTGCGAACCGCTGGTCATGTAATCGCGGAAATGAATGTGCGGTTACTTAATCCCGAGACCCTCAAAGATGTGGCCCCCGGTGAGAATGAAGGTCAGCC
>CAIPQK010000047.1 GCA_903867185.1 uncultured Candidatus Nemicrothrix sp.
ATCGTCAGTGAGGTGGCACCCGCCCCTGGCTGGTTCGCAATCGTGCAACTCGGGGTACATGTAACTGTGTAGCCGCTGATTCCAGCACCGACCTGAGCCGGAGCCGTCCACGTGAGTTCCGCCTGCGTCATACCCACCGGGCTCGCACTTGCGCCTGTAACGGGGCCAGGAGCGACGAACAGTGTGGTGGCCGAAGTTGAGGCCACGGCAGAGACCTCATTGTCCGTGGCATTCGTGGCGACCGAGAATGTGTACGACGTACCCGGTGTCAGCCCAGTAATAGTTAGCGACGTGTCACCCGCCCCTGGCTGGTTCGCAATCGTGCAACTCGGCGTGCAGGTGACCGTGTAGCCGCTGATTCCAGCGCCGACATGATCTGGGGCGACCCAATGCAGAACTACCGAGGTTGTCGACTGCGCAGTCGCATTGAGATAGCTGACCTGGCCAGGAGTAGAGGTAAGCGTGGTGACTGAGGTTGACGACACCGCCGAGGACTGACCATCTGAGGCATTCGTTGCGACCGTGAAGAAATACAATGCACCGGGGGTCAAACCGGAAATTGTCAGCGAGGTGTCAATCGCTCCTGGCTGGTTCGCAATTGTGCAACTCGGATCGCAATTGACCGTGTAACCAGTGATCCCAGTTCCAACCCGAGTGGGTGCCGACCAGTTCAGAATCACAGACGTCGTCGATAGCGCAGTGGCGCTCAGTCCGGTGACTTCGCCAGGCGCTGGATCGATCGGTGGCGGACCGACCACCGTCCCCGTCACCGCGCTGACCGGTACTGACGTCGAAGCAACGTAGTTACCTGATGCTGCTGCAGTCACCGTGACGTAGTACTTCGTTCCAGGAGTGAGACTCGTAAGAAGCGAGACGGACGTTACGTTCCTCGAGACACAGCTCAAGGTCATCGCCGAATTAAGACACGCCTTTGCAAAGTACTGCTGGTCTGAAGGGGCATTCGACGACGGTGTGAATTTCACATCAAGTTCGCCAGCATTACTGGTGGGTTGAACCTGCACATTTCCCGGCGTTGAAAGTGTGAGAGCCGGATTCGCGTCAATGGGAATCTGTACTTGAGTGGACGTCGCAACAGTTCCGCCCACGGAGACCGAGGCACTCATCGACACATTCGTTATTGCTGAAACGTTGGCAAGCTTCAAAGGAATCGGAGTACTCACCGAGGGCGATCGATCAGAACCCGCTTCAAGTGCGGGCACCAAACAGGTCACTGTTTGGCTCGATCCAACCGTGGCCGACGGAGCGACGGTGCATGAAGATCTTGCTACCGCGGTCGCCTGGAGCGAGTTCGGAACCTTGAAGGTGACAACCGACGCGTCGGCTGCGCCGCCGAAATTGCTGAGCTGAACGGAAACAGTCGATGGCGCTGCACCCAGCTTGAGCGAAGAGGTCTGAATACTTGGCTGCAAGTCTGGAAGATCAGGTAGCGAGAACGCAGTTCTGAGATCCAGCGTGACGGGGGCGATGACATCTGGATTATTCGTGACCGAAGCCGTAACCGTGAACAGTTCTCCCTGCTGGAGCAAGAGACGAATTTGACTTGGCAACCGAGCCAATAGTGACGAGGCGATGGCTTTATTCACGACAGGCATGAACGTAAACGCAGGACTCTGACTGTTCACATTGAGCGGCGAAGTGAGCGTGAGCGAACAGGTCGCACTGAAATTCGACTGGTTAAGCGAACAGGTCGGTCCGCCAGGAATCGGAGGAGGCAACAGCATTTGAATTGCGTCGATATCCGGCGGCGGGTTCGCCTGTACAAAGGCTGCAGCAGCAGGTGTCAGCGCTGCAGTGAGTGAGATCACGGCACCTGTGGCGAGCGAGCGGTTGCCTGTATTCGTAACTGCGAATGGTGCCTCCGTGGGTAGCCCATGGATCATCGACAACGGGCTGCCATCGATCACTGCAGTGGTCGACGTTGAATTGAGTAGCCGTTTCAACACCAAACGCGCTCCGCCGATATTCACAACAAAAATCGGCTGCATATCTGTCGCGGTTGCTTCCCCGGCGTTACCCGAGGAATTCACGGTGATGAGATTCGCACCAGAGGGCGCTGAATCATCTGCGTTGATGGTGATCACATACGAAGGAGTGCCCCCCGGCGGAACCACCCCGGAAAAGGTGCACTTCACCGTGCCGGAACCCGCAGGGCAGGTCCAACCACCGGCGTTCACCGCAGACGTAGTTAGTCCATTCGGAATCGTGAGCGTGTCCACAATGCCCCGTGCGAAACCATCAATCGCTGTGTGGTTCACCGCGAAGTTCACCGATTGACCGGAAGTGACCATCGAAGAGGTCACGGGGGTGAGGTGAACGCTCAACTTTCCAGCAGGACGCGGAACGACAAGTAACTGCTGACTCTGGGTCGTTCTCGCTACAACCCCGTTCATGCCCTGGGCAATGGCGATAGTCCAAGGAACGACCGAACCTTCCATCCCCGCTGGCGTGGTTGCAGCTTGACCTTGCGCGAGCGTAAATCGAATGATCAGTGGCGGCGCCGTTTCTCCCGCCGCAAGTTTCGATGCAGTCAACGAACAAGACGGAGCTTCTAAAGGCGATCCCGAACAAATCCAACCGGCGGAATTCGATGACCATGTCGAAAACCGTCGAGCGGGCAGCAAGTTTGAAAGCGTGACTGCTGGCGTCAATGTTGCGCCGCCGAACCACGACATCTGCATCGCTTGCGAAGGCGAAAGCGCTACTGCGGGAGTAATCGACCGACCGGCAGTGAACGCCGTGGCATCAACCGTGCCCTGGTTCGTTACTTGGTAGGCAATCTGTGTTGATTGCCCGTTATGGACCTGACTCGGGCCCGTGACACTCACGGCAAGACCTACCGCCGGAGGAGCCACCGCGACCGATGCCTGCGTTGAGACAGCGGAAGCACCAGGAAGCTGAGCTGTTGCTTGAATGATTTTGCCGTTGCTCTGTCGTCCATCGCTCGTTTGCAAACTCACTGCAGCGATTGTCTGCGTACCAGCAGCAATCTCTTGAGGCTGCGACAACGAATTCACGAATGAACACTGCTGAGACGTTGACGACAACGACGCACAGTTCCAAGTTCCGCTAACCGTACTTTCCGTACCCGCGTTGATTGACTGAACGCTCTCGATTGAGGTGCCCGCCGGAACCGAGAGATTGAGCGTGGGCGAAGACTTCGCGTTGCTTGCGCCGGTACCTGAGTTCGCAACTCGAACCAAGAGATAGCTCGGACTCTGCTGTTGCAGGTTTACTGAATTCGTCTCTTGACCATCTGAGTTCAAGAATGCGACAACGGTTTTCGGCGATCCTGATGAAACTGCGCCTGCCTGATTGCCAACTGCCAACACCCCACTCGAAGCCACCAACACAGACAGCGCTACGAAGAATCGACTGAGCCGCTGTCGCCGCGAGTACCGGGAGATTGAGGGGGGAAGGTGAGTCACGAGGGGCTCCGCTATGTGGGGGAAATTCGGAAGAGATCGAGGTTTTGGGCACCGGGCAGCAACCCGTTTGCCACTTAAGATGACAACCATATATGAAATGCCATCTAAGGTGGCATCGGGGCCGGAGAATGACCCCTGTTAGCGTCGGGGGGCGAAATGACACAGATAGAGCAGCCAAAGAAGCCGAGGGTCTCCTCGGAAGACGCCAAGCGCGTCTTGATCGATTCGGTGATCGAGCTCTTTCAGACAATCCCGACGAGCGAAATCACCACTCGGCGAATATCCGAGCACGCCGGGTTCGACACAAAGACGATCTTCAGGAATTTTGAGACTCTTGAAGGGCTCTACGTCGCAGCGCTCCGAGATCTCGAGATACACCTCATTCGAGACGATCCGGTCACTCAATATGCTCCGCTGCCAAGCACCCAGATCTACTTGGAGTTCTATGCCTGGCTTGTCCACGCCGGACTACCCATCGAAAAGCTGGCGGCCGGTAAAGAATTTTCTGACACTCTCCGAGATCGTTCGTATGAACGCCTCGGGATGTCGGAGGAACTCAGCGATCGAGCAAAACAGGCATTTCTAAATCTGGGCGTTTCGTTCGTTCACTCACAAGTGGATTTTTTGCCGGGACAGCCAAATATGTTTCCGAAAAATTCGATCGACGACACGGCGATTCTCCTCGATGCCATCTTGAAGCACATGCCTGACTTCGCCGAGGAACTCGGCTGGGAGGACTAGTTCTCACAAAAAGAACCGGGTTGCGTTCAGCCCGTAAACGCTGGGGCGACTGGATCAGACGTAGTCGTCGTCGTGGTCTCCCCTGATCCAAGACTGATTGTCGTCGTTGTCGGGGCCTGAGTTGTTGTCGTTGTCTGCACAGTTTGATTCTCGACGGCCCCCATGTCGGACCGACTACCGACGACGCGCGTAAAAGTCGCTCCGCGCTGATCAAACCCATCGCCCGTGAATGGCACCCACGTAAGCGGGCCAGCATCGATCACCGGCGAACCCGCGCTTGGTTCCATCGTTTGCGTCGGGCCACCGTTGTCGGTCAACGCGCCGAGTTGCGCACTCACGCCTGTGATGTTCCCTCCGCCGTCAGTAGAAGGGGATTCAAGCGACCACTGCCCCATCACAAGCGAGTTGGCGACCGTAACCGACGCCACGGTTCTTGCTTTCACAGCAGTTTCGGAAACTCCTGATCCGCTCGCTGTCGTGTTGTCGGAGATGACCGATCCGATGATCTCCACAGGGGCCGGGCTGTAGTACGAGCTTGCGCCGCTGAACGACAGTGTTGCAGCACCGTCCGTCTGATTTCCCGACACCGTGGTGAACAGCAACTTCATGCTGCCGTGCGAACTCGAGTCGATGATTGCGCCGTCGCCGGTGACCCCCGTTCGGACGTTATTAGCGATCGTGGAATTCTCGATCAATTGGTTTGTGACATAAAGCCTCAGGGCGGAGCCGTCGTTTCCACGATTTCCGCTGACCGTGGAGTTGGTCATCGTGAACGAATACCCACCAGCCCACAATCCCCCGCCACTGTCTGAACCGGAACTGTTGTCAGCGATAGTCGATGACTCAATTACTGTTGAATACGAACTCAAATACCCACCGCCACCATTTTGTTGTGCAGAGTTGTCTGAAATGACCGAACCCGTGACATGAACGGAATCCAGCCCAATCACTTTGATTCCACCTCCGCTGAGAGTCGAAGCTGAGTTCTCAGATATCACTGAGTTATTGATTTCCAGACTTCCGCCGGCGCCGTAATAGGAGTAATAGGGCTGAAGGAATATGCCGCCACCCTCTGATGCGGAGTTACCACTGACGACGACATTCGAAAGCGTGAGAGAGGCGCCATATCCGCTAATCGCTCCGCCCCAATCGCCGTTCAGGGTATGCGCGTAGCCGTCGGTAAGCGTGAGTGACTCAATCGATGCAGAGACCATGTTGGTGCCAGTGCCAATGTAAAAAATTCGACTCGCGTTGTTCCCGGAAACGGTCGAGTTTGTTGCGCCGAGGCCAGTGATTGTCACATCGTCAGTGATGGCGATCTGACCACTGGTGAGTGTGATCGTTCCCGTTGCGCCCGCATCGAACACGATGGTGTCGGCACCAGCGTTGGCATTCGCTGCGACGACTGCATCTCGAAGGCTGCCAATGCCTGCATCAAGAAGATTGGTGACGTGGAAGGTGGTTGGCGTGGCACCGACGCTAGGAGCCAAGATCATCCCAGCGCCCGCTCCACCGAGGATCAGCGAACCGCCAGCGGCGATCCGACCAGCGGTACGAGGCAGCGAAATTGAATTTTCCATCTGCGGAATATAGACGAAACCACAACTCCAGCCGAAGACTGGGCACCAACAAATTTCCCAATCACATTGGACTGGAAATGCTTAGTGACGGATAACGGATACGTGAGCGTTGAGGACCTCAAGGCCCCGTTACGAAAGAGCCAACAGTTGCAGCTTGCCTGAAGGTTCAGCCCGTAAACGCTGGGGCAACCGGCTCAGACGTAGCCGTTGTAGTGGTCAACGGCCCAGCGGTCGTCGTTGTCGTCGATGGCGTTGGATCGGGCTGCCATTCGAACGCTCCGATATCGACCTGAGTGCCGTAAACCCGCAGCCACGGAGTTCCACGCTGATCAAACCCGTTTCCAGTGAACGTCGCAACCGGGTTCGGGCCCGCGTCAAGCGCCGCCGAACCAGTCAGCAACGCCATCGTCTTCGTCGGGCCACCGTTATCGGCCAACACGCCGACTCCAGGAGTCGTTGAGTCAATGTTGTTCGATCCTGTTACATCAATACGAGAATCGACGTCACCCAAGAGCGAGTTGTTCGCAGTCATCGCGCCGACAAACGAACCTTGATTACCGAGGCCGATATCATCGGGACCGGCAACGGAGGTATTGCCTGAAACGATGGTTCCGGACATCGTCAGACTTCCCAAATTTTCAGCGAAGTGGATGCCGCCACCGCTATAGAGCGCATCAGTACTGGTTGCGTTGTTTCCAACAATGGTGACCTGAGCAAGGGCCACGTCGTTGCCGCTGTCAATGTGCAAGCCTCCACCGGTCTTGGCTGAGTTGCCAGTGATCGTCGTATTGGCAATAAGAATGGTGTTGTAGTTGCCGTCAAAATCAATTGCGCCGCCATAACTCCCTGTGAGCGAGTTGCCAGAAAAAGTCGAATTCGTAATTGAAATATCGCCGTTGTTCACTCCAACGTAAAGACCTCCACCGCAGGCACCGCCCGAAACGTTGTTCTCAAACGTTGACGTGGTGATCGAAAGGTCCGCTTTCGACCAGACACCACCAGTTCCCCTAGTCGACGTGTTGCCGGACACGACCGTTCCGGACATGGTGACAACACCTGTGTCTTTAATGTAGACGCCACCGCCGTCATTTGATGCTGTATTAGCGGAGATTGTGGTGTTGGTGATCGTGACATCGCCCAGTGAGTAAAACCCCAATCCCCCGCCGTCAGATGCCGACGTGTTGTTCGAAATTTCCGAATCAATGATCGTGACCGGAGCGGTCCTACCAAAGCCCGAGGTTGGGTAACCACTAAAGACTCCGCCACCCCGGCCTACTGACTCATTGCCGGTGACGACAACGCTCGAGAGTGTGAGGTCGTTACCCCAATTCACTAGAGCCCCACCGCCCCACGTTTCGGTGGAGTTGCCCTCCGTAAGGGTTAATCCAGAAATAGACACCGTTAACGACGCGTTGGCGTTATAGATATAAAAGATCTGGCTTGCGTTGTTTCCAGAGACTGTGGAAGTTGCCGCGCCAAGGCCCGTGAGCGTGACGTCATCACTGATCTCGAGCCGACCAGAAGTCAGAGTGATCGTTCCCGTTGCGCCTGCATCGAACACAATTGTGTCGGCACCAGAATTCAAGTTCGCTGCGGCAACGGCTGCTCGAAGACTGCCTGCGCCACTATCAAGAAGATTCGTGACGTGATAGGTGGTTGCCGTAGCACCCGCGTTCGGCGCCAACACAAGACCACCGGCAATACCGCCAGCGAGCAACGATCCACCGGCAGCAAGACGACCAGCAGCACGTGACTTTGAAAGATCATTTTTCATGGCCAGACAATAACCCATCTCGCCACTACGAAGAGATCCCGAACACTCACCACATCACTGTCTCGGCCCAGATACCTGAGCCAAGACGACCGCGCTCGACTCCCACTCACGGCATCGGTGGGCGTTGAGGGACTCGAACCCCCGACCCTCTCCTTGTAAGGGAGATGCTCTAACC
>CAIPQK010000048.1 GCA_903867185.1 uncultured Candidatus Nemicrothrix sp.
AGCATCCTCGTCATAACAGGGTGTTCGTCGACGAGTTCATCCTCAACGCAGAGTTCGACAACCTCAACCGCTGCGGATACTGGCAAACCGCAATCGTCTCTTGTGCTCGACAAGCAGGCCCAAACCGTGCTCGACCAATTACTGCAGTACCCAAGTGGGTCCCAAGCACAGGTGTCGTCAGCGATTCTCACCATTGCTCCGGGAGTTTCGACTGGGCTGCACAAGCACGATGCTCCGATGTACGCGTACATCCTTGAAGGCACCCTCACCGTCACCTACGAGGGGGGCATCGTGAAGGAGTTTTCTGCCGGTTCCGCGATTCTTGAAGCAGTCGACACACCGCATAACGGAGAGAACAAGACCGACAAGCCAGTGAAGATCTTGGTCGTCAACATGGGCGCCGAGGGCGTCGCCAATTCCGTCACGCTCTAACAGCGCCGATTCCGCTCAGTTGTTCAACGCGGAGTTGAAGCACTCGTTCGCAATACGCGTCAGAACAAGTGCTTGTTCCCAGCGATCGCCTTCTTCTTCAAGGTCGCCGCTCGGCGCCGGGAACTTTCGCGCATAGCCAAAGTCGGCGGGTAACAGTTCCGGTGCGAAACCGATCTGCAGATCGGCAACCGGCACGGCATCGTTTGCCGCGTTGGAGATGAATCCCTCGAAGGCTTTCGTCCACATCGCACGGAAGTGACTCATCGGCGGCGTGTCGTCTTCACCTTCGCCAATATCGATCTGCACACATCCGCCCGTTCCGATGCGGCCATGCATGTAGCGCACTCGTTCCATCACCGGTGCGAGTTGTTCGATCTTCTCGGTCATGTCCCCTACTGGCATGTCGTGACCGGTGTACCAGTGAGAAAAGTCACCGTTAAAACGGATCTCGGGAAAGCGCTCAACGAGTCGAAGCGTTCGCCACATGTCCTGGGTCATCGTTGCGCGATGGGTTTCAATCAAGAGCGGAACGCCAGATGATGCACTCGCTTCAAGCACTTCTTCGGCGAGGCGATCCATTTCGTCATCGGACTCCATTCCCGTTCCGACCATGAGAGTGCTGCACACGATTCCCTGATCAGCCCACTGCTGCGCGCGCTCAACGAGCCCACCGGGAACGATGCGAATATCAAAGGTCACGGGAACAAGGCCGAGTTCAAGGCATAACGCTGGATTGGCGCCCTGAATGCCTTGATAACCAGCGGCCTTTGCTTCCTCGAGCACGGCGCGCTCGTCGCCAACGGGACCACTGCTCCACTCCGGAAGCAGCCAGGTGTTGCCCATATTTAGGTCACGGCGGAACGACGGGGTTGTGGTCATTTGGTTCTCACGCGGTTTCAAGAATCAACGGGAGTTTCCCGTGACGTCGAATAAAGATGCTTGGGCGTCGCTCCATGGGATTGTCAGGATCCACGCGGAATGACTTCGTTGAAGCCAGTAGTTGCTCGAGACCGATGCGGGTTTCCATTCGCGCGACAGGCGCCCCGATGCAGAAATGCATTCCCCGTCCGAACGCAAAGTGCGGTGCGAGACGCGACTCCTCGCCTTCAACGCGTGTTGGCGCCGGTGCGCCCGGCGCAGGACGGTTTGCGGCGGCCCACATCAACATCACGCGACTCTCAGCAGGAATTGAGACACCACCGATCGTCGTGTCTGCCGGAACATACCGATAGTGAAATTGAAACGGACCGTCCTCGCGTAAGAACGTTTCGATAGCGTCGGGAATGAGTGCCGGATCTTGACGCAAGCGATCCTGTAGTTCTTGATCACAGGCCAACGTCTCGATTGCAGTCGCCATCAAGCTCGCCGTTGTTTCTGAACCCGCAGTGACGAACACGGTGAGCATGCTGCTGACCTCGCCCATGGTGACTTCGCCAGCTTCAAACATTCCTGCGAAGACTCCAAGGAGACCACGCCGATGCTCGGGAGCAAGTGCAAGCGTCTCTTCGAACTTGGTGTGCACATAGATGCCGAGTTCGAGTGCACCAGTCGCTGCCTGCATCATTCCTTCCATGTCGGTGACACCGTCAAGCAGCGCGCCGGAAGCAAAAGAAAAGTGCAGCACCTTTGCAACGTCTTCATCGGGAAGCCCAAGCAGTGAACACACAGTTTGGGCAGGTACGGGATCGCTGAAGGTTGAAACGATGTCGCCCGTGCCGCTCGCCAAAACTGGCTCCAGATACCGATCGACGATTGCCCGAACGGTTGGCTCGAGTTCTGCCACCGCACCGGGACTCATGTGCGGCTGCACAAGTTTGCGGTGACGAGTGTGATCGGGTGGATCAGCAGTTGAGAACACCTGGATGGGATCTCGGTAATTCGAGATACGAAAGGCCACGGGACAGCCGTTGCCGTCGTTGTGCAAAAGACTGACGATGTTGGACGAGAAATCCTCGTAGCGACCAACGGCCTCTTTGATCAGCGCAGGATCCGAAATCAGGAACGTGTCCTGACCTGGGATCTGCCACACCGGCGCCTCGCGTCGAAGCGCGTCATAAAACGCGTACGGACTATCGAGAACATCCTCTCGAAGGAGAAGGTGTGGATCAGTGAGGTCGAAGTCGTGCGACATCAGGAGGCGTCTCCGCTCCAGCGAGCAAGCTCGGTGCGCAGCCAACCGTTTTCCCAGAAGCTCACATCGCCACCATTGTCGAGCAAGTACTGGTGTGCATTCGCCATTAGCGAGCGAACACGAGCGTTGTCTGATTCACGTTGTGCGATTGCTTCACCAAGCTTGATTGCGAGCGGCGCATTGCCACGAGCAAGTGCCGCTTCGGCTCGATCGAGCGCAGCATCGATACCGGCAAGATCAAGCAACTCGGCAAGCGCTGCTGGAGCGCTGTCGGGATAGAACTCGGTGGTTGATTCAAGTTTGAACCAGCCGACGTATTCCTCCCAGAACGTGCGAAC
>CAIPQK010000049.1 GCA_903867185.1 uncultured Candidatus Nemicrothrix sp.
GCTGCTGCTTCATCGGGATCACCTGATGCGATCTTCTTTGCTTTGCGTTCTGCCCCTGCTGGCGATTTCTTGGTCGCAACCGCTGCCTCGAAGGCAGTTCGTGTTGGTGGGAACGGATTCAACTCGTTGGCGGTGCTCAAGTCGTCAGGTGCAGCGGCTGACGGACTCATCGTGTCTGGTTCGTGGAATATCAACACCAGTAATGCCAATTCGAAAAAGTTCGTCGACTCCTACACCAAAGCGAACAATGCAGCACCCGACGCATTCGCCGCCCAGGGCTATGCCGCCATTCAGATATTGCTGGCGGCGATGAAAAAGGCGAAGAGCACCTCGTCTGCTGATATCCAGGCTGCGTTGAGCAAAATAGGGACGGTGGAAACCGTTCTGGGTTCCTTCGGCTACGACTCGAACCATGAACCGACCTATGCCGCTGCGGTTCAGGTCGTTCAGGGCGGAACGTTCACGCTCGTTTCCTGAGGCCGGGATGTCCCGAATGGGTCATTGCGGTAGTGAACGGTAGGATTATCAGCGTTGGGACGACCGTCGGTCGTCCGGTGGCATCCAGTGGGGTGTCGCACCCCCTCGTGGAAAGCCAACCAATGCCTACATTTGCCGATCTGGGCGTTTCGCCTGATCTCACCGCTGCCCTCGAGTCACGCGGCATCATGTCGCCATTCGCAGTGCAAGAACTCACCATTGCCGACGCGCTCGCTGGTCGTGACGTCTGTGGCAAAGCTAAGACTGGTTCGGGCAAGACGCTCGCCTTTGGTCTTCCGTTGCTCGAAAAGGTGAAGGGCGCGCAAGCCCGTCGCCCGCTCGCACTGATTTTGGTTCCGACTCGTGAACTCGCCACGCAGGTGCGCGACGAACTCGCGCCACTCGGCGAGGTCCGAGATGTCACCGTTACCGCCATTTACGGCGGAGCGAAAATGGAAACGCAGGTTGCGGAACTCGAAAAGGGTGTCGAGATCGTTGTTGCCACTCCTGGCCGCATGATCGACATGATCGAGCGCAAAGAGATTTTCCTCGACGACATCGCTCAAGTTGTGATCGATGAAGCCGACCGCATGGCCGATATGGGTTTCCTTCCTCAGGTCGAGTGGATTCTTCGCCATGTTCCCGGTCAGCATCAGACGCTGTTGTTCTCTGCAACCCTCGATGGCGTTGTCGACACGCTCATCAAGCGGTACCAAACCGATCCGGCGATGCACGAAGTTGTTTCCGAACAGGTCACTGTCGAGCAGATGCAGCACCGCTTCTTGCAGGTGCATGACATGGACAAGGTGAAGGTCGCCGCCGCGATCATTCACAACTCAAACCGCACCATCATTTTCGTGCGCACGAAGCGTGCTGCCGATCGCGTCGCTGAAAATCTTCGACGCGAGGGTGTCGATGCAGCATCGATTCACGGAGACCTGCGCCAGAGTCAGCGCGAGAAGGCACTGAAGGATTTCAGCGACGGAAAATTGAAAGCGCTTGTTGCCACCGACGTTGCCGCTCGCGGTATTCATGTCGATGAGGTCGATGTCGTCATCCATTACGACCCACCGGAAGATTCCAAGGCCTATCTCCATCGTTCTGGCCGCACGGCTCGCGCTGGGGCAAAGGGCGTCGTTGCCACGCTCGTTATGTGGAACGAAGAACTTGAGGTCAAGCGTTTGTTGAAGCGTTTGAAACTGAACCAGCCCATCGTTGAGGTGTTTTCGAACGACAAGCGCCTTGCCGATCTCGCTGCGTGGGATCCGCGCACTGATTCTGCAGTTGGCTGAACGTGTCCGATCCCGGTCGGGACTACGAAACCTCGCTCGAGCCGAGTCGCCGTCGTCGTGATGGCGTGCACTACACGCCTCGAGTTGTTGCCGACGAACTCGTAGCCCGTGCCTTTGCGGGACACGGCGAGCTCATTGCTTCTGGTGCTCGATTCGTTGTCTGCGACCCCACTTGCGGGGCGGGCGTCTTCCTTATTGCCGCGGCGGACGCACTCGTGGCCGGCGGTCGCAGCCCACATAGTGCTCTCGAATGTCTGCGGGGGATGGACATTGATCCGAATGCGCTCGATGTTGCGCGCGTCGAACTGACCGTGTGGGCGCAACGACATGGCCTGCACGGCACACTGCCGGTCACGCTCGTTGTTGGCGATGCGTTGAATGATGCATGGCCCGAAGATGGGCGGCTCGATGTGGTGGTCGGCAATCCTCCCTTTGGTGGCCAACTCGCCGGGGCAACAGTGCGCGACGAGGCCGCAGTTGCAGGGGCGGCGCGCATCCTCGGACGACCGGCGGGCTACACCGACACTTCCGGAGTGCTGTTGGTTCGGGCGCTCGACGCGGTGCGTGTCGGTGGTTCGGTGGTCTTCGTTCAACCACTGTCGGTGCTCGGCACGCGTGACGGGTCAACGGTTCGTGACCTTGTCGGCAACGCGCTTGAATCGATTTGGATTCCCGATGCGCAATTGTTCGATGCCGCAGTCAGTGTTTGTGCCCCTGTTTTATGCAAGCGACAGAGTCAGGGAGTTCAACGTTCATCCGATGTGATTCCGTCGTGGACCGAACTTGCTGCCGATGCAATGGGAGTTCCGCCGTTGCGACTTACAGGCGAACCCCTTTCATCGATGGCTGATTGCACTGCGGGATTTCGCCATGAGTTCTACGAAGTGGCAGCAGCTGTTATGGAACACGGAAGTGATCCCGAACGAGATGCCACGCTTCCTCGGCTTGTTACGGTCGGACTTATTGATCCCGCCAGGTTGTTATGGGGGACTCGTGCTGCAAAAGTGGCCGGTGCAACGTACGACCGACCGCTCGTTGATGTTGCGAAACTTTCAAAGCCGTTTCTCTTGCGCAGACTGCCAAAGGTTCTTGTTGCCACCCAAACTCGCGTGATTGAAGCAGTCGCCGATCACGACGGATCGTTGTGGCCGTCTGTCCCAGTTATTTCGGTATTGCCGATCGACAGTGACCCGGAGATCATCGATCTTCTCGTTGCGGCGCTCTTCGCGCCACCGGCATCGGTATGGGCTACACGTCTGGCGGCAGGCACCGCTCGCAGCCCTGGCGCGATCCGGTTGAGTGCGACACAACTCGAGAACCTCCCTCTTCCCAGTGACCATGATCGATGGGCGGAAGGGTCTCGGCAGTTACGAGAAGGCGAGTGGGACGCGGCCGCTGTGACGCTCACGGGGGCCTACGGTCTCGAACCAGAAGCGGAGCAAGCCGTTCTGAACTGGTGGATTCCTCGGTCTGTCCGTGCCCACAAAGGCACTGTGTAAGCCGGTTTCGCTGAAATCTTTGACCGCGGCCCCATTGGGCTGGCAACATTGTTGTTCACATCACGAGTGGCCCGGATTTCCGGGCTCGGCAACCTGGGGCGAACACCCAAGGTGCCAACCCACCATTTGGTGGGGATGCGGCTTCCACCTTCCGGTGGCGGCAACAACCAGTTCGAGGAGTTGCATTGACCGAAGTAAATGTTCGGGCGCCCCTGAGCGTCGAACCGCTGCCCGCCTCTGGCGCGTGGCAACCCGGTGACCCGGTTGGTCAACGGCGTTTTGTCGCGTTCGATGTCAACCGAAAGTTTCAACTCGAAGGAGGCGGTTCGCTCAAGGGCGTCACCGTCGCCTACGAAACCTGGGGCGAACTGAATGCCGATGCATCGAACGCGATCCTCGTTTGCCATGCGCTGACTGGTGACAGTCATGCGGCAGGCCCGAGTGGTCCCGGTCACCCAACCGATGGTTGGTGGGATCCGCTCATTGGCCCAGGTCGAGCAATCGATACGAATCAGTACTTTGTGGTGTGTACGAATGTGCTTGGTGGGTGTCAAGGCACAACTGGCCCTTCATCAATCGATCCCGATACGGGCCGTCGGTATGGTTCGTCATTCCCGGTCGTGACGATTCGCGACATTGTGCGAACCCAAGCTGCGGTTGCCGACGAACTCGGCATTGAGCAATGGTTTTCTGTCATCGGTGGGTCGATGGGCGGAATGCAAGTTCTTGAATGGGGAATCATGTACCCCGATCGCGTGCGGTCACTCGCGCCGCTCGCGAGCTGTGTTGCCGCAAGCGCGTTTCAGATTGGTCAATCAAGCGTGCAACGAAGCGCAATTGTTCTTGACCCCAAATGGAATGGCGGCGATTACTACGACGCTGCTCTCAACGAAGGCCCGCACTTTGGGCTTGGTTTGGCGCGTGAGCAAGCAACGCTTACTTATCAGAGCGAAGAACTGATCGACGCAAAACAAGGTCGCCACGAAAAAGACGTGATGGATCGAGGTTTCGCCCCGTGGCAGCGTTTCGCTGTCGAGGGCTATCTCGATTACCAGGCCGAAAAACTGATCCGTCGATTCGATGCCAACTCGTATTTGGTCATCAATAAAGCCATGGATCTCCACGATGTCGGTCGTGGTCGTGGTGGGTTGCAGCGCGCCCTTGCTCGACTCTCTGCTCCGGTGCTGACGCTTTCTATAAGTACTGATGGGCTCTATCCGACGCGTCAACAACAGTTCCTTCACGATGAGATCGTGAGTAATGGCGGAAGCAGTCGCCACGAGATCATTCACTCCAAAGCGGGCCACGATGGTTTCCTTACCGAACATCAGGCTGTTGGTGCCGCGCTCAAACCTTTCCTTGCTGAGATTGAAACGAACCTTAAAAACTCATGACGAACAATCACGACAACTCTGAACTTCATCCTGAAACCCGCGCTATTCGTGCTGGTCGGGCCGATAACGACACGGCGCTCGCTCCTATTCTTTGGGCAACCACCACATTCGTGACGCCCACCGTCGCCGAAGCTCGCGAGATGGCTACTGGCGTTGGCTCTTCGCGGTTCTACGGCCGCTACGGAAACCCCACAGTTGCTGGCTTTGAAGATGCAATCGCCCAACTCGAGGGTGCAGAAAAGGCTCGCGCCTTTGCTTCGGGGATGGGTGCAATCAGCGCGGTGGTGTTGGGACTGTGCTCGAAGGGTGATCACATCGTCACGCAGAACCAGCTTTATGGAGCAACACAACTTCTGTTTCAGGCGGTGTGTCCGCGTTTCGGTATTGATGTCACGTTTGTCGATGGCACGGAACCCGGTGCGTTCGCTGCTGCGGTGATTCCTGGGCGTACCACCATGATCTACGCCGAGACACCAGCCAATCCGCGCCTTGATCTTGTCGACCTCGCGGAACTTGGTGCCATCAAGGGCCCAATCAAGGTTGTCGACTCAACCTTTGCGACTCCTCTTGCTCAACGTCCGCTTGAGTTCGGCATTGACCTTGTGGTGCATTCGGCCACGAAGGGAATCGCGGGGCATAACGACGCAACAATTGGCGTGGTTGCGGGATCGGCCGAGAACATCGATTGGCTCTATTCCTATGCCGTGATTCAAGGTGCGGTGGCGTCACCATTCGATGCCATGAACGCATTACGTGGACTACGAACCTTGGGCGTGCGGCTTGAGCGTCAAAGCAAGAACGCGGGCGTGTTGGCCCAATTCCTTGAAGCAAACCCAAAAGTGAAGACCGTTCGTTGGCCTGGCCTTCCATCGCATCCGCAATATGAATTGGCGCAGCGTCAGCTCGATCTTCCGGGTGGGCAGTTGGCCTTTGAACTCGAAGGCGGTCTTGACGAGGGCCGCACCTTCGTCGAAGCGGTGCAGATTGCGCAGTTGGCGACGTCACTGGGTGGTCCAGAAACGCTTGTGACGCACCCAGCATCTACTACGCATGTGGCGTTGAGCCCAGAGGAACTCGCGGCCGCAGGGATCGAACCCTCAACCATTCGCGTGTCGGTTGGGCTTGAGCACGCCGACGACCTCGTTGCCGATTTCGCGCAAGCCATCGATCAGATTAAGTAGTCGTTATGCCGGAGATGCTCGAGGTCGAGGTCTACCGGCGAGCAGCGGCAGCAACGTTGGGCCGACGGATCGTGGCCATTGACGCGCCTGATGCATGGTTTCTCAAAGGCGGTGCTGATCAAGACTCTGTGGTCGCTGCGTTAGTTGGCCGTTCGTTTGTTTCTGATCGCCGGCGCGGAAAGTTGTTGTTGCTCGACACGAGTGATGACGGGCCCACGCTTGGATTGCGTTTCGGTATGACAGGTGTGTTGGAACTCGACGGGGTCGCGGCAATCGATGGTCTCGAATATTCAAGTCATCGAAAAGATCCCGCATGGGAACGATTCGCGATTCACTTCGATGACGGGGGAGCGTTGCGTCTTCGCGATCCGCGCCGTTTAGGTGGAGTGGAACTTGATCCCAACGAAGATCGGCTCGGTCCTGATGCTGGTGATGTTTCGGTCGAACAGTTGCGTGCGATCCTGGCCGACAGCAACGCCCCGTTAAAGGCTCGACTCATGGACCAAGCGCGCATCGCCGGCTTAGGAAATCTTCTGACCGATGAAACCTTGTGGCGCGCTGGTTTTGATCCGGCTCGAGCCGCGGGTTCGCTGACCGCCGAAGACGTAGCGAAGTTGAGGAAGACGATGCGCTCAACGTTGCGAGTGTTGGGTCGGCGGGGTGGATCGCATATGGGAGACCTTCAGGACTCTCGCCATCGTGGAGGATTGTGCCCCGACGATGGAGCGGTGCTGTTACGACGCACAATCGGTGGACGAACGACCTATTCCTGTCCGCAGCATCAGCGTTGATCGCACCGGATCTGCCACCGCGCCGGTCTAGGGTTGCATCCGTGATGCGCCTTCCTTCCCCTCGCCGAGCCTCTGTTGCGGGCCTCAGCGCTGCATTGTTGATGCTCATGATTTCGATGTTCGTGATCGGCGCTGGTCCTGTTGGGGCGGTCGATACCAGTACCTCGTCCTCGACCACTACCTCGATAACCACAACGACCACGACTGCGCCCACAACGACTACTGCAGCGCCGACCACCACGGAAGCGCCACAGACCACCACCACGCAGCGCTACACATCGACCACCCAGCGCAGTGCAACCACGAGTTCCACCTCGAGCACCTCAAGCACAACCACATCCTCATCCACAACGACGACGGTCGTGGCTGCAGTGGCATCTGATAGCAAAAGCTCCAGTGGCAAAAGTTCGCCGTTCTGGTCCACCGGGAAAAAGATTGCGGTTGTCGTGATGTTGTTACTGCTGGCCGCCGTTGCGATGGCGGTGCTCACCTACTTCTACTGGCAAGCAACTCGGCCAGGGGGCGCGCCAAAGGGTGATGACGATGCCGGCGGCTCCGGAGGCATACCCGACACAACCGGCCCGGTTGGTCCCGTGAGTCCGATGTTGGCCGAGGCGTTGCGACCCGATCCGTTTGTGACTCGCGACGATCTTGGTCTTGTCTGATCTAGCGTTGGGCCATGGCCAACGAACTTGATCTTGATGCAATGCTCCAGCGGTTCCGAGATCGGGCTGCCGCGGTAAAGGGTCGCAATCTTCCGCCGATTGGTGGCGATGAGCGGGCCCGCTTCATTGAACAAGCACAGAACGACTTTCAGGACTTCGCCATCATCGCTGATGCCGCCGCCACGCTCGATGACGGCATCCTCACGCTCACCATCGACCTTCGTCCCAAAAGTTGAGCGATAGACATCATGAGTACTCGTTTTGATGAAGCAATCGCTGCGATCGATGCTGCGAATGCCGATGATCCATTCACCGTTACTTATGCCGTTGATGGCGTTGAGATGACTCGGCCAAAGGAACTCGCCCATTCAGAGTTGATGTGTGAATGGGTAAAGACACTTGACCCTGGTGCCGACGACGCGCAATTGCTCGCCGCCCGTGCACACCATTTGCGGCGCTGGGCCTACCCGCGCACCGAACAGCCCGAAGGTCGCGCGGGCTATTTGAAGTGGCGCATCGAAGCGCGCAAGCGTCATGCAACGTTGGTGGGGGAGATCCTCACGGGTGTTGGGTACGGCACCGATGGCGATGACACCATCGAACGCGTGCAGGCGTTGGTCTCGAAACAAGGTCTTGGCAAAGGCGGGCTTGCCGACGTCGATGGTCGGGCGCCAGCAGTGCAGGTGCACGAGGACTCGTTGTGTCTGGTGTTCTTGCAGACGCAGTTTGTTCCTGTCACCTCACAACTTGGTGACGAAAAAATGATCGACGTGCTTGTGCGCACCGTGCCAAAGATGGGTCCTCGCGGCCAGGCCGCAGCGTTGGCCCTCGACCTCGACCCTCACTGTGCATCGCTCGTCGCCGCTGCCCTAGACCGTTTGGGCGCCGAGTCGTAATTCCCCTCGGTTTTTGCCATGGCAGCCGCCATTGGTAGGGTGTCTCCTTCTGCGGACGTGGCTCAGCTGGTAGAGCATCACCTTGCCAAGGTGAGGGTCGCGAGTTCGAATCTCGTCGTCCGCTCCATAAGAAAAGCCCCGACTTCGGTCGGGGCTTTTCTTATGGAATTGAAGGGTTAGTCGAGAACCGTCGGTCTGCCGATAACGGTCCGTGACATATGGCCGCATCGGCGGGAGCCCAAGGGGCGCTTGGGATCGCTCCTCCAAATATGACAGTTTCATGACGAATGGGTTGCGGTTTGTAATAGGACCATGTGAGACTTGACCCCTCATGTCGACCCCCCGCCGACCGCTCCGCTTCGTTCTTCGCCTACGCACGCTGGCCGTGCTGCTTGGCTTTGCCGTTCTTGCTGGCCTTGTCGTGCCGCCCGTGGGCGCCGATCAACTTTCCGATAAGCGAGCCGAAGCGGCCAAGATCGCTGCCCGTCTGAACCAACTCGACGGGGCCATGATGGAAGTCAACGCCCGATTCGAGGCCGCCAACTTCAAGCTTCACCAGGCCGAGGCCGCCGTGGCCGAAGCCAAGCGCATGGCCACGATCACCAAAGCCGAGATGGACAAGCGTGCCGGCGAACTTCGTGGGTATGCCGTCAAGGCCTACAAGGGTGGAACCGATGGTGCGGCGGCCGACGCGTTGCTCACCGACGACGCGTCGAGTGGGGCTATCTCCACGACCTACATGTCCTCGTTGTCAGGCAATCGCCAGGACTATGTCGATGCGCTGAACGCAGCCCGCAATAAGGCTGAAGAGGATGCGACACGCCTCGCTAGCGCGGAAGCCGAGGCCAAGTCCAGTGCCGACGAAATCGAAACTGCCCGGAATCAGGCCAAGGCGCAGCGCGATGAACAGGCCGCATTGAACGCCAAGGCCCAGGGTGAAGTCGCGGAACTTGTGCGGAAAGAGCAAGCAGCAATTGCGGCAGCAGCGGCAGCGGCAGCTGCGGCCCGGCGCAACACAAATGGCGGCACCTCAAGTTTTAGTGGCACAAGCCAAATTCGGATCAACGTGCCCCCTGCCAATGGTTCAGTTGCCAATGCCGCAATCCGTGCTGGTCTGACCAAAATTGGTAGCGCCTATGTGTGGGCGGCCGCTGGTCCCAGTGTGTTCGATTGCTCCGGCTTCACACAGTGGGCGTTCGGCCAAGCTGGCGTCAGCCTCCCGCATTACAGCGGTGCGCAATATGCCATGACCACGCGTATCTCGGCCTCGCAACTTCAGCCCGGCGATCTGGTGTTCTGGGGCGGTGGTGGATCCGCCCACGTGGCTATTTATATGGGCAACAATCAGATTCTCCATGCGTTCGGATCTTCGGTGGCGGTTACCGAACTCGACGGCTGGTGGATGACTCCTTCGGGTTACGGCCGACTCAATCTCTGAACGAGGGAACGTTTGATGGGTACGGTTGCGTTCCGTGGCCACTCGTCGTGTTGATCTCTCTGAGTTAGCGGTTCATTGATGGCGCCGTTCGGAATGAAACTGGCGCAGTTTGGTGCGTCGGCTGCCGTCATTGATAGCGACGGCGCGCAGCCCTATTCCGATCTTGACGCTGCTGCGAACGCAGTTGCCGCGGCACTCATCCACGCAGGGGTGACGCCGGGTTCTGTTGTTGCAACCGTGTGTACTGCTGGCCGATGGTGGTTGGCGGGATCGTTTGGCGTGTGGCGTTCCGGTGGTGTGCTGTTACCGCTCGAAGCCTCCCATCCTCCTGCCGATCTACGTCACCCGATTACCGACTCGGCAGTTACTCATGTGCTGTGTACGCCGGGGACAAAGGGTCTTGCACAGGAACTTGCTGCGTTTACCGGAGCGACGGTCATCGATGTTCATGAAGCAGTTGCACTGTCGCTCGCCGCTGACCTGCCAGCGGTCCTTTCAGATGCCGATGCAATGATCATTTACACCAGCGGCACCACTGGCCTTCCCAAAGGCGTGGTGCACACACATCGTTCGCTCGCCGCGCAGTGTGCGGCAATGGTCGAGTCGTGGAGGTGGAGCGCAACCGATCGCATCGTTTGCGTGCTCCCGCTCCATCATGTGCATGGCCTTGTCAATGTCACGTTCACGCCGCTCACAATTGGCGCAACGGTCGAAACTCCCGGTGGTTTCGATGCGCTCGCGACGTGGGAACGACTCGCTTCCGGCGAGGTCACCGTGTTCATGGCCGTTCCCACCGTCTATTCCCGTCTTGTTCGGGCCTGGCTCGACGCCGATGACGAGACGAAGGAGCGTTGGTCGGTCGGTGCTGCGTCAATGCGCTTGATGGTCTCGGGTTCGGCCGCGTTGCCGGTGTCGACACTTGAGCAATGGCAAGAAATCAGCGGGCATGTGTTGCTCGAGCGTTACGGCATGACCGAACTCGGAATGGCGTTGGGGAACAACTTCGACCGGCGTGTTCCTGGCCATGTTGGCTGGCCGTTTCCGGGAGTTGAGGTTCGAATCGTCGACGAGTCTGGATCTGATGTTGCTGAAGGTGAGAACGGGGAACTTCTCGTTCGGGGCGATCAAGTGTTCAATCGCTACTTGAATCGACCCGATGCAACGGCCGAATCATTTGTCGATGGGTGGTTCCGCACCGGCGACGTGGCCCAACTCACACCCGATGGTTATCGCCTTCTTGGGCGCGCGTCGGTGGACATCATTAAATCGGGAGGCGAAAAAGTCTCTGCTCTCGATATCGAAGAAGTGTTCCGCACGCACCCAGCTGTGGCCGATTGCGCCGTTGTTGGATTGCCCGACGACGAATGGGGCGAGCGCGTTGCGATGGCGTGGGTCGCCGACGGCACGGAGCGTCCTACCGATACCGATTTTCGCTCGTGGGGTAAGGAACGGTTGGCGCCGGCCAAAGTTCCATTTCGTTATGTCGTGGTCGACGAGTTGCCGCGTAATCCGATGGGCAAGGTCACCAAAGTCGCGGTTCGGGAACTTTTTACCTAGCGAGTTCGGCGGAGAGTTCCTATTCGACAGCGCGAAGTTCGGCGTAATCGAAAAATGCTCGCAGGCTGACAATTTTGGTGCCAGATTCATCGAGCACGATGTGATCGATGGTGCGAGGCAGTTCCATTTTCTGATCACCCATGGTCATGTCTACGCGAAGGAAGGCCAGCGCTTCGTTGCCGATCACGATGGGAGGGGCAGCAACCGACAGTGTGAGTTCCACAACGTTGGCATCGAAGAACGCGCCGATTGCTTCTCGACCGATGTTTGGGGGAGTGCCCACGGGGTCTTCCTGAGTGGCGTCATCGGTGAAACAGTCCAACCAGCCTTCTCGGTCATGGCTGGTCATCGTGGCGCAGTAGCGCTCCATTAGCGCTTCGACATCGGCTTTGGTCGCCATTTGAGTCCCCTTAGGTCAACTGCTGCGCACAGTAGTGGCACGATGTAGGTCATGCAGCGGCCTGGAAGCTCCGGGCGCTCAGGGGGACACCGTGCTCGAAATTTCTGACGTCGATCGCATCCGGACCATCACGCTCAACCGGCCCGACGCGCTCAATGCATTCAACGAAGCGCTTTATGACGCAACTACCGATGCTCTTCTCGATGCGGCTGCTGATAACTCGGTTGCGGTCGTCATCATCACGGGAACCGGACGTTCGTTCTCTGCCGGCACCGATGTTGTTGAAATGGCGATGCGTAATACAGGTGGCGTTGAGAATGGCCGTCACGGTTTCCCTGGGCTTGTCGACAATCTCGTTGATTTTCCTAAGCCATTGATCTGCGCAGTGAACGGAATGGCGCTGGGAATTGGCGCAACAATGCTTGCGCTTTCTGATCTTGTGTTCATGTCGACCGAAGCGCGTGTTCGTTGCCCATTTACCGCGCTTGCCGTAGCCCCAGAAGCGGCAAGTAGCTACACGTTCCCCGCAATGATTGGTCGTCACAACGCGACCTGGGCGCTCATGAGTTCCGAGTGGTTAACCGCACAGGAATGTCTTGAGATGGGCATCACGTGGAAAGTGTGCGAGCCCGACGCGCTTATGGAAGAAACGATGAAGCACGCGCGTGTTCTTGCGTCGAAATCGATTTCTTCGTTGGTCGAGTCGAAGAAAACGATCATGGCCGCGATCAAACCGCAGATCGACGCGGCGCGCGATCGCGAGAACGCAGCCTTTGCGTATTTGATGGGACGACCAGCGAACATGGAAGCGATGGTGGCATTGGCCGAACGCCGCCAACCCGACTTCGCTGCTATCGATCGGGTTGATTTCGCGCCAAATTCCTGAGGTTCAGAATTCTTCCGTAATTCTCACCTTCATTTCGGGGGCTCCTTACCCGTGGCCTTGATGCTGTGTGTGTCCCCAACGGACACCCCGCACCAAAACCCCCCTACACCGCAATCAAGGAGCCTCACCATGAACAAGAAACTCGTTTCCATCAGTCTCGGCGCCGGCCTCGTTGTCGGATCTGCCGCTGGCCTCATCGCTGTTCCGGCAATCTCCGGTGCCCAGACGGCCAACACCACCGCAGCAACCGCCCCCGCCAACCGTCCTGACCCGTCAGTGCGCCTCAACGAAACCCTCAAGCCTCTCGTTGACGCTGGCACCATCACTCAGGCCCAGGCCGACGCTGTGGTCGCCGCACTCAAGGAAGCTGGTCCCAAGGGCGCCAAGGGTGGCCCTGGCCTCGAAGTGGCTGCTCAGGCCCTCGGCATGACTGCAGATGCACTGCACACCGCTCTTGAAGGTGGCCAGACACTCGCTCAGGTTGCGTCTGACAAGGGCGTGAACGTGCAGGTGGTCATCGACGCCCTCGTTGCGTCGGCAACCAACCACATCAATGAGGAAGTCACCTCAGGCGAAATCACTCAGGCCCAAGCCGATACGAAGCTTGCTGATCTTTCCCAGCGTGTGACCGATCGAGTGAACAACCCCCGTCCCGAAGCTGGCCCTCGTGGCGGTCACGGCCCAAAGGGTGGACCGGCTGGTCAGAAGCAGACCGCTCCGGCAACGAACTGAGTTCCCCGCAACACCCGCTCGTCTCTGACTCCGCCCCCCGAATGAGACGAGCGTGCAAAGAAGGCCCGGCCAATTGGCCGGGCCTTCTTGTTGTTCACGATTAGTGATGAAACCTCGTGCAGTTGTGTTAACCGGTAAACGCAGGGACGAGTGGTTCGTCGGTGCCCGCGGTCGTGGAGGTGGTGGGTGCGGTTGTGGTGGTTGTGGGTGCGTTCGGATCGGGCTGGACTTCGACTGCGCCGATGTCGGAGGTGCCGTTAGAAACGCGAACCCACGGAGTGCCGCGTTGATCAGAGCCATTGCCGGTGAA
>CAIPQK010000050.1 GCA_903867185.1 uncultured Candidatus Nemicrothrix sp.
ACGCCGTGGCGATTATCGACGAAGCACTCTCCGCTCGCTAATGCATCCGCTGTCGGTGGAGGGGTGCGTTGAACTCGCATCCCTCGACCGAAACGGTCTCGTTGAATCACGTCACATCGGCGCGTTCGTTGTCATCGACCGCGACGGTTCGGTGATCGAGTCCGGCGGGGACATCGATGCCGTGATTTTTCCGCGCTCGACGCTCAAGCCGTTCCAGGCCATCGCCGCGCTCAGGGCAGGCGCAGAACTGGAAGGTGTCGAACTCGTGCTCGCGTGCGCTAGCCACTGCGGTTCTCATCGTCACACCGTCGCAATCGAGGCGATGCTCACGCACGATAACCTCGACGTTGACGACCTCGGCTGCCCCACCGACTGGCCGCTGGGATACAACGACAAGGCCGACAGAATCGCCGCGGGCGAAGGCCCCCAGCGCGTCACGATGAACTGCTCAGGCAAGCACGCGGCATTCTTACGAGCGTGTGTTGCCAACGGTTGGGATACGAAGACCTACCTGCAGACCGAACACCCACTGCAAGTGCTCATCCGAGAGGTCGTCGAAGAATTCACCGGCGCGAAAGCGGTGTGGCCAGCGGTCGATGGCTGTGGAGCGCCGCTGTACGGGATGAGTCTTCGCGACCTCGGGACCGGTATCGCCCGCACAACCGACGGCCACGATGCGGACGCCGAGCGCCTCGTGAACGCAATTCGGGCGAACGCCTGGGCGCTAGACGGAACGGGTCGCGACAACACCCGAGTCATCGAAAGCACGGATGCAATCGCCAAGATCGGCGCTGAGGGTGTGCTGATCATCGCCCGCGAAGGAATCGCGGTCGCAATCAAGTGTTTGGACGGCTCACAGCGTGCGAACACCGCCGCCGCGGTCACCCTGCTCGCGCGTCACGGGGTCATCGATCGAACTGTCGCCGAGAGCCTCATTGATGAACTCGTTTCGCCGATCACCGGCGGCGATGCCGTCGTCGGCCGTCTCACCGTAAGTGTCTAAGCGCTCGCTTTCAGGCGTCGGCGTGTAATCTCGCCACCCACCTGGGTGATGACGACAGCCAGAATCGCGAGGATGAAGACCGCGGATGCAAGAACATTTGCCTCGGCGGGGATTCCGCGGGCTGCTGCCGTATAGATGAACGACGGAAGCGTGTTGACAGGGCCACGGTTGAAGTTGGTGATGATGAAGTCATCGAAAGACAATGCGAAGGCGAGCAGGGCGGCGGACACGATTCCGGGCATCAACAGCGGGAAGGTGATTTTCCACCACACTTGTGACGGCTTGGCGTACAGGTCTCGGCCGGCTTCTTCCAGTCGGGGATCGATGCCCGCGACTCGAGCACGAACAGTGACCACGACGAACGAGATGCTGAACATGATGTGCGCCAGGATTACCGTCAACATTCCCTTGGGAACACCCGCGTTGAGGAACTGCGCCGCAAGGCCCGCACCGAGAACGACCTCGGGGGTTGCCATCGGCATGAACAACAACAGCGTTGTGGCCGCGCGGCCCTTGAACTTGTATCGAACCAGAGCGATCGAAATGGCCGTTCCCAAAACGGTTGCGACGAGCGTGGACGCGACAGCGATGACAATGGAGTTTCCGAACGCTTCACAGACACCCTGCGCGTCGCAGACGTTAAGCCAGTTGTTCACGGTGAAACCGTTCCAGATGATGTTGGTTCGGTTCGAATCATTGAACGAGAACGCAATCGTGTACACAATCGGCACCATCAGGTAAATGAGCGCGAGGATTCCATAGAGCGGAAGAAGATATTTGCCAAGTTTCATAGCAGATCGTCCGTTCCGCTCTTGAACACGTACGCAGAAACCAGGATAAGAATTGCCGACATGAGAATGAGTGACATGCTCGCGGCGTGCGGATAGTTCTGCAGCACGAGGAAGTTCGATTCAATGACGTTTCCGATCATCGTGGTCGAGGTACTCCCGAGGAAGTTGGCGCTGGCGTTGACGTAGTCACCGGCTGCCGGAATGAACGTCAACAGAGTCCCCGAGATGATCCCCGGCATCGTCAACGGCAGGGTGATCTTTCGGAATGACGTGAACGACCCGGCATAAAGGTCGTTGCTGGCTTCGAGGAGTCGCAGATCGAGGCGCTCGATGCTCGAATACAAGGGGAGCGTCATAAACGGGATGAAGTTGTAGGCGAGCCCAAAGATTACGCTGACGGCCGTTCCCGTGATGTGTGTGTCCGGCGGCAGAATCGACCATGCCTTCATCGTCCCGACGATGAACCCCTCGTCGGCGAGGAGTTGCTTCCATGCGACCGTTCGCAAGAGGAACGAGATGAAGAACGGCGCGATAACAAGAACGAGGGCGAGAGATTGCCAGAGCGGGTAGGGGCGAAGACGGACACCAATGAAGTATGCGAGTGGGTAACCGATCGCTAACGCGATCAGCGTCGCAGCACCGGCGTACACAAACGACCGCACCGAATGTTCACCATAGAGCGATAACACCTCGGTGTAGTTCTCCCAACGGAACGCGTTGACATATTCACCGATGAACGCGCCGGGGGGTGCTTCCTTGAACGCTGTGATGACGAGCGAAATCAATGGGGTGATGAAGAACAGCCCAAGATACACGAGCCCCGGTAAGAGCAGGAACCACACAATGCGGCTTTTCTTTTGTGCAGCGGGTTCCACCGAAACACCGGACGGTCCGTGGCTGAAGGCGGTGAGGCTCATGGCAGGCTATCGCTTGGCGACGGCGAGCGATCGCGTCGTCGTGTCCGACTCGACGAACTCGTCGGTGTCCATTGGCAACCCGAACGAGTACTCCGTCGCCCACGAAAGCCACACCTTCGACCCAGCAGCAACGATGTCACCGTCATTCTGCTCAAAGACGGTCAACTTGTTGAGCCCGGGAACATCAACGACATATTGCGTCGAAACACCAGTGAACGACGTGTCGATGACGGTACCTGGACCGACCACCGATCGAGTTGCCGACGCCGAGGGCTCTTTTCGGGAAATCTCTATCTTTTCGGGGCGAACACCAACAGTGATCTCACCCGTCGTGACCTTTGTGCGAGAGGTCGGGACCTCGAGAGTCATTTTTCCGACCGTTACCTTGACGTTTTTTCCGGACGTTCCCGAGACCACGCCATCGAACAGATTCGACTGGCCGAGGAAGGTTGCAACGAATCGCGTCGCAGGGAGCTCATAGAGCTCAGCCGGCGGTCCCATCTGCTCGATCTTGCCCTTGTTCATGACCGCCACGGTGTCCGCCATGGTCATGGCTTCTTCCTGG
>CAIPQK010000051.1 GCA_903867185.1 uncultured Candidatus Nemicrothrix sp.
CTCCAGAACGTCCAACGCACCCTCGCCGATCTGGAATCCCGTCTGGAGTCCCGCAAGAAGGAACTCCAGTCCATGCGGCACGTGACCTCAGCGACACCAGTCGTGCTCAGCGGAGCCGTCGTGGTGCCTGCTGGATTGCTTCGCAACCTCCGGGGCGAAGAACCATCCGACGAAGCCACAGCCGCAGCCTTCTCTGCTGATCCTGCCGCCCGTTCTCGGATTGAAACCCTGGCCATGAATGCTGTCAGACGGGCCGAGGAAGCCTGCGGTCGAAGGGTCGTCGATGTCTCCGGGCAAAAGTGTGGCTGGGACCTCACGTCCTATGAGCCTGCGATCGAGGGCAAGCTACCCAATGCCCGACATATCGAGGTGAAGGGACGAGTCAAAGGTGCCACCACGATCACCGTGACCCGCAACGAAATCCTCTACGCACTCAATCAGGCTGAGAAGTTCCACTTGGCCATCGTGTTTATCGACGAAAGCGGCTCGGTCGAAGGCCCGTTCTATGTCATAAACCCCTTCGATACCGAACCCGGCTGGGGGGTTTCGTCCATCAACTACGAACTCAAGGCGTTGCTCGCTAAGTCAACGCTAGCGTGATGCAGTTAAACTCTCATGCCTAACTCGACGAAACCCGATTCCATTAGTGTCGGTGGAAAAATTGTTTCCACCCGAGACTTCTCGGAGGCCCTCTGGTGTTTACTGGCGCAGGACCACTACGAAGTGGAATACGAACCGTCTGTTGATTTAACGAAAGATATTCGTTCCCAGTTCTACATGAATGTTGTGCTTACTATTAAGAGGGATACAGGGGGGATGTACGGTACGGTCGAGAATGATGTGCTAGGCTTAGTTCAATCAAGAGACGGGCAAACACAGATAGTGTATTGGGCATCAGATGTATCAGAAAGTGTAAACCTATTAGTCGCGCAATCGGGTGAAACATTTCCATCCATGATTACACGTTTGATGCGACACGTTGGCGCGAATCTTTGCCAAATCTCAGGGACTGATATTTTTAATAAACGCCCAAATTTTCTCACCAAGGATGATTTTGCGGTAGTCATCGACCAACTAATAACAGACGGCGAAATTGGTTGGGCTGACGTTGATGGCGGGGTAGCGACGACCGTTGAGTTCCTTAATAAACATTACCGCGAATAGCTAATCTATGTCCGACCATCCCATCTACTCACCCCGCAAGCTCATCGAAGTCGCTCTGCCGCTGGACGCGATCAATGTGGCTTGTGCCTACGAGAAGATGCCGGGCATCGGAGCGCATCCTCGCGGCATTCATCTGTGGTGGGCTCGTCGTCCGCTGGCGGCAGCAAGGGCAATTCTATTTGCGCAACTGGTCAACGATCCAGGCTACCAGCAGGGTGGCGGATTTAAATACGGTATGAACAGGAAGGACGCCGCGATCGAGCGGAAGCGGCTCTTTAAAATCATCGAAGACCTCGTGAAATGGGAGAACAGCACCAACGAAGAAGTGCTAGATCGTGCCCGTGCTGAGATTCGCCGTTCGTGGCGGGAGGTTTGTGGACTCAACAAGGATCACCCGCAG
>CAIPQK010000052.1 GCA_903867185.1 uncultured Candidatus Nemicrothrix sp.
CAAACAGCAATTAATCGATCATCTCCTTCGCTATTCGGTGCGAACGGGTGACTTCACATTGAAGTCGGGCAAGAAAAGTTCGTGGTTCATCGATTCAAAGCAGACCGCCTGTCGTCCCGACGGGTTGTTGCTTTTGGCCGACCTTGCGCTCGATCTGATTCCCGCAGATGTCACTGCAATCGGTGGACTGACGGTGGGTGCTGATCCGGTTGCCTACGGCATCGCCGCCGTTGCTGCGACCCGAGGCCGTTCGCTCCGATCCTTCACCATTCGCAAAGAGGCGAAAGATCACGGAGTTGCTGGTCGACTCGCAGGGCCGCTCGAACCGGGCGACAAGTGCGTGATCACCGACGACACCGTCACCCGAGGTACCTCGCCAATGGAAGCAGTACATGTCGCTCGTGAACTTGGTGCCGAACCGGTCATGGTGCTGGTCGTGGTTGATCGAGGCGGCACCTGCCAGGCCATGGCCGAGGCGGAAGGTCTGCAGTTCCGGGCCCTTGTGACCGCTCCGGAACTCGGCTTTCCCTACGAAGGCGCTTGAGCCGAGCCGTCTGGGTCTCTAAAGGCCAATTGGGCCCCGGGGAAGCCGACTTGGGGCTGTCCATGGCCTGACGGGTAGCGTCTCGCCCCTATGGCCGACTCAACTACCGCCGCATTCAGCATCCGTCTTCGCGTCCGTCTCGGGAATGAACCCGGAGCACTGGGCCATCTCGCTACCGCCATTGGGTCGGTAGGCGGAAATATTTGGTCGCTCGAAGGATTCGAGGCCAAGAAGGAATCGCTCGACGAAGACGTCGTCGTCAACTGCTCAAGTGAAGCGCATCAACAGCAAGTGCTTGATGCTGTTCGCGCACTTTCCGACATCGAACTCCTTGAGTGGGAAGACCGCACGTTCGCGTTGCATGCCGGCGGGAAGGTGCATGTCATCAGTCGCATTCCTGTGAACGATCGAGACGACCTTTCGATGGCGTACACGCCAGGCGTTGCTCGAATTTGCACCGCGATCGAAAAGGATCCGTTGCTTTCGCACGACCTCACCATTCGCAAGAACACGGTTGCCATCGTGAGCGACGGCACAGCTGTTCTTGGTCTTGGTGACATCGGCCCGCTCGGCGCAATGCCCGTCATGGAGGGCAAAGCGCTGCTGTTTAAGGAATTCGCTGGCGTCGATGGTTTCCCCATTTGTCTCGACACCAAAGATCCTGAAGAAATCATTCGTACCGTTGTAAACATCGCTCCGTCATTTGGCGGTATCAATCTTGAAGACATTGCCGCTCCGGCATGTTTCGTGGTGGAAGATCGCCTCAAGGAACTTCTTGACATCCCCGTGTTCCACGACGATCAGCACGGCACGGCGGTTGTCACGCTCGCTGCATTGATGAATTCACTCAAGATCGTCAACAAGAAGATGGAAGATCTCACCGTCGTCATCGCCGGCGTTGGTGCTGCAGGTGTTGCAATTTCGAAAATCCTTATGAATGCCGGCGTTCGTAACATCATCGGCGTTGACCGTGAAGGCGCCGTCTACAACGGGCGCGGCAACCTCAATGTTGCCAAGCAGTGGTTTGCAGAAAACACCAACCCTGAGGGTCGCAAAGGTTCACTGGCCGACATAATGCCGGGCTCCGATGTGTTCATCGGTGTGAGTGGTCCAAACCTCATTAATCGCCAGGATGTTCTGACGATGGCCAAGGATCCAATCGTGTTTGCCATGGCGAATCCCGATCCCGAGATTCGTCCGGAAGAAGCTGAAGGTTGTGTTGCCGTTATGGCAACGGGCCGAAGCGATTTCCCGAATCAGATCAATAACGTTCTTGCGTTCCCCGGTATTTTCCGCGGCGCGCTTGATTGCGGCGCAACGCAGATCACCGAGAACATGAAGGTTGCTGCTGCGTATGCAATTGCGAATGCAGTAAGCGCGGAGGATCTTGCTCCCGATCACGTCATTCCGTCAGTGTTCGATAAGCGAATTGCGCCGCTGGTTGCCGCAGCTGCCGCCGAAGCCGCCATTCGTGACGGCGTCATTCGAAAGCGCTGAACAACGTGTCGCGGTTCGACGCGATCACCTTTGATTTCTGGGACACGCTCGTACGAGCTGATACTGCCGCGACTCGCGTGCAGCGCCGCCTTGCCATTGCCGAGGTTCTGGCTAGCCACGGACTTCCTGCTGAACATGACGAGATCAATGCCGCGTTCGACGAAGCGTTTCGTAGGTTCGATGCGTCATGGGGACTTGGCGAGCAGTTCACCGGCGAACATGCCGCCGAAACAGTGCTCGAAGTTCTCGGACATACAAACGATGACCAGGTTCGGATCCGAGTTATCGACGCGTACCTGTCTGCGCCGCGCACAATGCAGCTCGACCTGACTGACAATCTCGTTTCAACCTTGAGCGCTCTGAACCAGGCGGGGTTACGGATCGGGATTGTGTGCGATGTCGGCCTCACTCCGTCACCGGTGTTGCGTGACTACCTCGAAGGCCATGGAGTCTTGGCGATGTTCGACCACTGGTCGTTTTCTGATGAGGTCGGCGTTTACAAACCGCACGCCGCCATTTTTGAACATGCACTTGCTGGCCTCGGCGGCATTGATCCATCGCGAGCCGCGCATATCGGCGACCTTCGACGAACCGATATTGCCGGGGCCAAAGCGATGGGGATGTTGGCGCTGCGTTACCGGGGTGTCACCGATGATGATCCCGAACACGGTCCCGAAGGCGATGTCGTTATCGATGATCACGCCGAGGTACCCAGCGCTCTCGGCCTCTGAGGCGTTTGAGCCCCAGTTTCGGGGACGGAGGTTCGTCCTGTGTGCCACAGTTGGCCCCCACAACTTCTCAAGGGGGAACTCTCGTGGCACTTGATCCGCAGGCAAAGGTCATTCTCGATTTCATGGCCGAGAGCGGCTTCACGTTCGAGGGGAAGACCCCAGAAGAACTTCGTAGCGGCATGGGGCTCACCGCAATGCCGAGTCCGATTGAACTGGCAAGCATCACTGATCGGACTATTCCAGGCCCGGCTGGAGAGATTCCGGTGCGCATTTATCGCCCGAGCACCGATGCGGGTTTGCCGGTCACGGTGTTCTTCCACGGTGGCGGTTGGGTCGTTGGCGATCTCGAGTCACACGATCACTGCTGTCGTGTCATCGCGTCGAAGGCTGACTGCGTCGTTGTGGCCATCGATTACCGCCTTGCGCCCGAAGCAAAGTTTCCTGCCGCGATAGACGACGCGTGGGCAGCGACCGAATGGGTGGCAACGCACGGCGATGAACTGAACGTCGATGCATCACGACTCGCGGTTGCGGGCGATAGCGCCGGCGGCAACCTTGCCGCTGTTGTCGCCAACATCTCTCGTGATCACGAACACGTCGAAATCATTCAGCAGGCACTGATCTACCCCGTCACCGATGGCACATGCGATCGCCCATCGATGACAGAAAATGCCGAGGGCTACCTGCTCTCCCGCAATGCCATGGACTGGTTCCACGAGCACTACACGGTCACGGTCGAAGATCTCAGCGATCCGCGTTATTCGCCGATTTTTTCTGACCTCGCTGGCGCGCCTGCTGCAGTCGTGGTCACGGCCGGGTTCGATCCGTTGCGTGACCAAGGAAATGCCTACGCCGCGAAACTTCTCGAGGCAGGTGTTGACGTTGACCACGTGGAATACGAAGGCATGTTCCACGGGTTCTTCTCGATGGATGCCGGTCTGAACGTCGCCCTGGAAGCTCAAGATCAGGTGGCAGCAGCCTTGAAGGACGCCTTCGCTCGGTGATTCGAGTTGTACGCGCCTCAGTCGTTGCACTCGCATTGGGGACTGTTTTGTTGGGTTGTTCGCGTGGGTCTTCCTCGCAGACAGCGCCATCAACTTCGTCAGATATCTCAACGACCACCGCAACTGCCTTGAGCACTGTGTATGAGCCGTACGCCAACGCCCGCGCTGCGGTCGATCCTCAGGGAACGGTGACCGAAGCGACCATCACGACACCCGATGGTCGCGTTCGTCGCTACCGCACCTACGTTCCTGCTTCTCTGGTTGTCGGCACAAAAGCTCCGTTACTTGTTGCACTTCATGGTGGACTCGGCCATGCAGAACAATTCGAAACCAATAGCGGATTCGATGGACTTGCTGAGTCGAATCAATTCGTCGTGGTCTATCCCGACGGCACAAATGCGCAAGCAGACAGCCGAAAGTTACTGACATGGAACGGCGGGATGTGTTGCGGTGCCGCTGCTGCGCAGAACGTCGACGATGTTGGATTCATTGCGCAAGTAATCGACGCGGTTGTGGCGGCATTGCCGATTGACGAACACCGAGTTTTCGCCACCGGCCATTCCAACGGAGCCATTCTCTCGTACCGCTTGGCATGTGAGCTCGGTGATCGAATTTCAGCGATTGGTGTACAGGCTGGAGTGCTGGGCGTTCCGTGCACTCCGACCAAACCAGTGAGCGTGTTCCACCTTCACGGTTTAGCCGACACAAACATTCCGATTGGTGGCGGTAGGGGTACAGGAGTTTCGGGTGTTGTGTTTCCATCTCCGCGAGAAGCCCCTCTGGTATTCGCTCAAAGCAATTGGTGCACGTTGGGTCCCGTCGATCAGTTCGATCCGAACAATCCAGATGTCGTCGCGCAGACGTGGTCGGGCTGTTCAGAGTCCCGCTCGGTTCAGTTCGTTACCGTCGCTGGGGCTTCGCACGCATGGATGGGACACAGCGCTGTGAACTCTGGGGCCGTGTCGCTGGTTGGTGTTCCCTACCAGGGGTTCGACGCGAGTCGAGCAATCTGGTCGTTCCTCGTCACGCAACCTTCTCGCTGAGGAACCGCATTGTCACGCATTGCAAAAGGCCCGGGCGCAGAGCCCGGGCCTTTCACGTGTGGTCGGGACCGGCGTCGATCCGGTGACCTACCGCTTTTCAGGCGGCCGCTCTGCCAACTGAGCTACCCGACCGTGGAGACGATGTCTCCGTCCCTGACGCCCCGGCGAACCGGTGCGACAGTTGGCGGTCCCGACGGGATTTGAACCCGCGACCTCCGGCTTGACAGGCCGGCGTGCACTCCAAACTGCACCACGGGACCAGAAACTGCTGCGTACCCCCAACGGGATTCGAACCCGTGTTACCTGCGTGAAAGGCAGGCGTCCTAGGCCGCTGGACGATGGGGGCTCTTGCGCCGCTAGGGCCTGCAGACCATAGCAGCACCATTCCGTCGGTCCCCAATGCCAGCCATTCACGCGATCGAGGAGGTGGTCTCAGACCGTGCGGGCGAGTGCATCAACGACCATGCCCACCAACACTCCGAGGAATTCATAGAGGGCCCATGCCGGAAGTTCCGGGTCATCGGGCTCAAGCTGAGGAAAGCCGTCTTCGCTGACATCAAGCCGGGTCCCGAGGACAAGTCGGACGGTGTTAAGCCCAACCATCCAGGTCTCAAGCGTGGCTCGATCGAGTTCGGTGTCTCGAGCGGTCGCTGAGACTCGCTCAAGAGCTTCCCGTCGGGTGCGAAGCAGATCGCTATGGACTAGATCGCGGTAGGCCTCGTTGACTGATTCATCAGATGCATGGGCGACAGGGAAGACACGACGAAGCATGGGGTCGCGCTCGGGTGAGTTTTCGTCGTCGAGTGCGGCAAGTACGTCGTCGCACACCGCGGCGATGACTTCGCGCAAGTCGTCACGCAGATTGATGATGAACCGATCGGGGCCTTTGCTTTGAATCGTGCGTTTGAATCCGAAGGCCATGTCAGTCCTGTTGCATCGTGGCCCAGAGGCCGTGTTCGTGCAGACGGAAAACATCGAGTTCTGCTTTTTCTTTCGAACCGTTTGAAACAACGGCTCGACCTTTCTCATGCACATCAAGCATGAGCGATTCGGCTTTCTCGTGGCTGTAGCCGAACACCTTCTGCAGCACGTAGGTCACGTACGACATGAGATTGATCGGATCGTTCCACACCAACACGATCCAAGGTTGGTCAACCTTGAGTGTTGTATCGATTGACGGCTCCTGAACTTCAACGGGAGCAACGTCGGCTGCAGTAGGTGACGTCATGGCGTTGCGACGAACTCGTTCGATCGCTCGTCTTCGACGGGCCGGGCGATGAGCGAGAGATCAAATGCGAGTGCAGCGATCCATACGAGGACACAGCCGAATATATGAATGATTACAAGGCCCGGTGGCACTCCGTTGAAGTACTGGATGTAGCCAATGGCTCCCTGCACGAGAATCGCCGCGACGAGGTACTTCGCGCGCCGATCAACTCCTCGCGGAGCGCCCGTTCGATGAAGAACAAAAAGTGTGGCGATTGTGAGTGCAAGGAAAAGCCACACAGTGCCGCTATGAATGCGCGCAACGGTGGTGATATCGAATGAAAGACGCTTCGCGTTTTCGTCACCACCATGTGGACCAGTGCCGGTCACAATCGTGCCAGTGAAGATTGTGATGGCGGATGCAACGACAAGAAGGCGACCGAGGATGCGGACGTTACGAGGAACAACGGGTAGCGCGGGAGATTGCGCGTACTTCGAACGTTCATGAAGAACGAACGCGTTCCAAATCAAGATCATCGACAACACGAAGTGCGCGATCACGAATGCAGGTTGAAGTTTGAACAGCACCGTCAGTCCACCGAGAACAATCTGAGCGACGACACCCCCGACAAGTCCGAGCGAAAGCCATGTGAGGTCTCGGCGTCGAGGGTTGCGAAGTAGGGAACCAAGAACAGCGAGGATGACGGCAACCGAAACCAAACCGGTGACCGTGCGGTTCACGAACTCGATCATGGCGTGGTACTCGAAGGGCGCGACGTAGCGATCGCTTTCACAAGTTGGCCAATCGGAGCATCCGAGTCCCGAACCGGTCAGGCGGACGGCGGCGCCGCTGACGGTGATGAACACCTGCGCAAGCAGGGCCACGAGAGTGATGCGCCGATAGGCCCGAGGGGAGAGTCGAGGCAACCGCACGGGTCGATGGTACGGGAGTCGACTCCGGCTTCCCCAACCCCACTGGCCCATCGTTGCTTGGAGCCGGCGTTGGCTGCCGTCCCGATTGTCCGGTTCCGGACCCAGACCCCTAGCATCGGCCCCGATGGAATCGGTCGCGCACCCACCTCTCGCTGCGCGATTGCGCGGGTACGTAGCCCTTACAAAACCTCGCATTATCGAGCTTCTGCTCATCACGACCGTTCCCACAATGATCGTTGCCGAGCAGGGTCTTCCCTCGTGGTGGCTGATGGTGGCAACAGTGGTCGGCGGAACTGCGGCGGCCGGTGGCGCCAATGCCATCAACATGTATGTCGATCGGGATATCGACGCCCTTATGCGGCGCACCCGCAACCGGCCCTTGGTGACTGGGCTTCTCAAGCCCCGAAATGCCCTGGTGTTCGCTATTGGGCTCGAAGTTGTGGCCTTTGCGTGGCTCTGGGCCTTTGTGAACCTGCTCAGTGCCGTCCTTGCCGTGGCTGCCTGCCTCTTCTATGTCTTCATCTACACCCTGTGGTTGAAGCGGACCTCGAGCAGCAACATCGTGATCGGCGGGGCCGCTGGTGCCGCTCCGGTGCTTATCGGCTGGTCAGCGGTGACCAATTCGCTGGCCTGGGCCCCGGTGCTGCTTTTCGCCATCATTTTCTTCTGGACCCCGCCCCATTTCTGGGCCTTGGCCATTCGCTACGAAGAGGACTACACGGCGGCCAATGTTCCAATGCTCCCGTCAGTGGTTTCTCGTCACGAAACAGCTGTTCGGATCCTCATCTACACCCTCATCGTCTGGGCCCTCACGATTGCCTTCATCCCTGTGGGCGATATGGGCTGGATCTATGGGGTCCTTGCCGTGGGACTGGGTGGGTTTTTCACCTTTTTGTCGGTGCAATTACTGCGCGATCCGACCACAGCACGGGCGATGCGCCTCTTCACCTTTTCCATCACTTGGGTGACGTTGCTGTTCGCCGGAATGGCCCTCGACCAACTGGTTCGGTCGGGTCTCTGAGTTCTGGCCTCGGACGCTTCGACCTTGGTTCGGAAGATTCCGACCGATGGTTTTCAATGAGGCATCGGGGCGTGTGTAGGGTAACAACCGTCCCGCCCTTGATCCGGAGGGTCCCCCCTTCGGTCGAGACCGGCCCCTGCCGGCCCGAGTGTGCACGCTCGTACGAGGTCCTTACAGAACATGGCTCTAACCGATACCCGACCGGAAACCGGTACCGACGCAAGCGCGGTCGCCCCTTCCGTCGTACCCAGCCCTCTCACCATCTTCGGAACCGGTGACCACAAAGCCGTTGGCACGTTCTACGTGTTGGCCGCGTTGGTCTTCGGAATCGCTGGTTGGGTTGCCGCAGCGCTTTCTCTCGGACACGAGGTCGGATCCAATTCCTTCCTCAGCGGTTCGACGGCAATGCAGCTGGGCCAAACTTCCAATTTGGGCCTTATTTTATTGGTGATCGTGCCGCTGTTCCTTGGCCTCGGTACCTACATCGTTCCGTTGCAGGTTGGTGCGAGCACGGTTGCATTCCCGCGTGCTGCTGCCGCCGCAATGTGGACATGGTTGCTTTCATCGGGCGTCTTCATTGTTGCGTCGTTCATCGACGGTGGCTTCGGTGGTTCGCGTGACAAGTCCGTCAGCCTCACGCTCATGGCCCTCGCCGGTCTGATCGTTGCGTTACTTCTTGGCACTGTTTGTGTGCTCACAACTGCGGTCACTCTCCGCACGCCGGGCATGACGCTTGACCGAGTCCCGATGTTCACCTTCTCGATGCTCGTCGGCGGAGCGATCTGGTTGCTCACGCTTCCGGTGTTGCTCGCGAACTTGCTGCTGATTTGGGTCGACCACCGCTACAGCGGAGGCACGATCTTCGGCGCTGCCGCCATTCAGTTCGATCAGGTGTCGTGGATCACTCACGAACCACAGATCTACGCCTTCTTGATCCCTGGCCTCGGCGTCGTCGCCGACGTAATTGCCACCCTGACCGGCGCCCGCCTCGGTCAGCGAAACATTCTTCTGCTCGCCATTGGTGCCTTCGGGGTTCTCAGCGTTGGTGCATGGGCGCAGCCCGCCATCTACCCCTCGGTTTCGGACGATCTCGTCTGGCAGGCCATGGGGGTTCTCATGCTGCTTCCGACCCTGCTGCTTGTTGGCGGCGTTGCCAAAGCCTTCAAAGACGGAAAGCCTTCGTTGAAGAGCCCGCTCGGCCTTGCCGTCGTATCGCTGCTCTTGACCTTGCTGGCCGTGCTCGCTGGCGCGTTGCTTGCGATCACCCCGCTTGAACTTCGTGTCTCTGGTCTCTTTGCCACCGGCCAATTCGTGCTTGTCATTGCTGCTGCGCTCTCCGCCGCCGCTGCGGGAATTGGCTATTGGGGTCCGAAGATGACCGGTGGTCATTCGGCCGACGGCCTTGGCAAGCTCAATGTTCTTGTGCTGCTCGGGGGCGGAGCCCTTGGCGGACTTTCGCTCTGTGTGGTGGGTTTCTCGCACCGCTTCACCGGGCTCGATGGTGCTCATGATGCGCTCGTGGTTGTTTCGATGATCGGTTGCGCGTTGCTCGCCTTAGGCGGCGCACTTGCACTTCTCGGCCTTCTCAGCGGGGCCCGCAAGGGCGCCCCCGAAGCCGCCGCCGATGCATGGGGCACGGGCCAGACGCTTGAGTGGGCCTGTTCTTCGCCTCCCCCTACCGGCAATTTCGGTGATCTCGCCGTTGTTCGTTCGCCCGAGCCGTTGCTCGATGAGGAGGCCTGAGCATGACCGCCCACGTCCTTCCCCCCGCTCCTGCGGTTCAGCGCCCCCGCGTGCTGGTCGTCGGTACGGCCTTTGCTGCAGCAGCATCGTTCATGGTCTTCGTCGGCCTGATCGGCATCTATCTCGCAGCACGCGCCGATGTCATCGCTTCCGGTACGGCGTGGTTGCCCAAGGGCGTCACTGTTCCGTTGCAGCAGCCCAACACGATGTTCATCACGCTCATCATGTCGGTCTTCACCATGCAATGGGCCGTTGCTGCGATTGCGAAGAACGATCGAGTCAACGCCTATTTGGCGATGGGCCTCACCCTTATGTTGGGTATCGCCACGATCGTCATGACGACCTACCTCTGGTATCTCATGAAGCTCGATATTGCTTCAGGGATTCAGGGAGTGTTGATTTACACAATCACCGGCGCACACATTGTGATGCTGGTGGTGGCGATGATCTTTGTCGCCCTTATGGGCCTTCGGGCCCTCGGCGGGCAGTTCACTGCTCGCCAACACGATGGCATTACCGCCGCTGCTGTTTTTTGGTACGCGATGGTTGCCGTCTATGCCCTGATCTGGATCTCCATCTACGTCACCAAGTAGGCCGCCATGCTCTCCTCGCGGATGTTCACAACAGCGTTTCGGTTTTTCGCCGGTCTGGCGATCTTCTCGCTGATCGCCGCGTTCATTAGCGGAGTCACCAGCGAAACCCAGTCCCCGATGAACCGCGTGATGGGTCCGTTGACCCTGGGCTGGAAGGGTGGCATCGGAAATCACTTCGCCTACACCATCTTCGTGGGAGTGGCCGTTGCCGCCGCCACCTTGGCGGGAATCCTTATCGCTTTCCGCGATGCTGATCCCGAGGCTGAAGCTCAGGTCGTGCACACCGAATCGGTTCCGCTGACTCGAGCACCTGCGGGCGTGAATTATCTCCCCGCTCTCGGCGCGTTGGCCTTTGTGCTTCTGCTCATCGGTGCCGCGACTGAAAGTGGCGGTCTCATGTACGCGGCGGTCGCAACGATGATCGTCGTTGCATTCACCTGGACTCTTCGGACCTGGGCTGAGCGAGCCACGGGTGACGATCACACCAATGCTGAGCTGTACCACCGCTTCATTGACCCGTTCCGGGTGCCGGTCATTTCGATTCTCCTCATCGGTTTGGTTGCTATTGGCCTTTCCCGTGTACTTCTTTCGGTCTCCAAAGTCGGTTCCGTGTGGGTGTTCGGCTTAGTGGCGCTGCTTTTCTTCCTCGTTGCAGTGCTGCTCGCACTCAAGCCCTCGTCGGCCAAGTGGGTCACGACTGCGGTCGTTGTTCTTGGTGCCATCGCCATCATCGCTGCGGGTATTGCCGGAGCAGTTATTGGTGAGCGCGATTTCGAGCATCATGATCCGGCCGCTCACACCACTGAAGGCGCCCTTGGGGCTGCTCCCGGAGCGCCCGTCGTCATACAGGGTGGCGCATCGTGATCATTCGTACTTCTTCCGCTTCGACCTCAAAGGTTTTGGCCTCCGGGTTGGCGCACATCGCACAGAGTGGTGAACACTTTGTTCACTCCGTTCAGTACTGCAGCAGTCCCTTAGGCCGAGGCCTCGTGTCATCGGTTCGTTCGCCCCGGAGCGGGTTCGTCCCCGCCTCTCGAGGAGAGTAAATGCAGCGCCTTCCCAAAATCGTCCGTGTTCTTGCGGTGATCTCATTCACGCTCGTTGTGGTGCTGTTCGCCGCGCTGATCGTGAACTCGTTCCAAAACGCCGGAAAGCCACTGACGACCCTGACACCCCAAGGACCGTCGTCGGAGAGTATTCAGAAGTTGCTCGTTCCCGTCACGTCAATCGCAGCGGTGGTTTTTGTAGGAGTGCTCGGAGCGGCGCTGCTCATTTCTTGGAAGTTCCGTGAGCGTAAGGATTCCGATCCTGACGAATTCCCTGAACAGGTTCATGGCAAGACTGCTCTTGAAATCGGTTGGACCATTCTTCCGGCCCTCATCCTCGCTGGCATTGCTGTCGGCACGGTGATGACGCTCATCAACCTCAACCGCGAAGAGCCAAATTCGATCAACGTGCAGGTCGCTGGCCAGCAGTGGTGGTGGCAGTACAAGTACGACGTCAACAACGACGGCAACTTCGATGGTCCAGAAGACATCACCACCGCAACCGAAATGGTTATTCCTGCAGGTCGGCCCATTCAGGTCACGACCACATCCAACGATGTCATTCATTCGTTCTGGATCCCTGGTTTGAACGGCAAGCGAGACGCTGTTCCCGGGTTGCGTAGCCCGCTCAAACTGCAAGCGGATGAACCCGGAATCTTCCGTGGTCAATGCACCGAGTTCTGCGGTCTTTCTCACGCCAACATGCGCATGCTTGTGCGCGCGGTTTCAACCAGCGATTACGACGCGTGGGTCAAGAACCAACTCAAGGATCACGCCGCCGATCCCGCCGATCCGACCGCACTCGCCGGCAAGAAAGTCTGGCAAGCGTTGTGCGCCCAGTGTCACGTCATCAACGGAATTAATGACGTGAAGATGAAGGAAACGAAGCCGCCGCTTGTCTCGGGTGTTGCTCCGAACCTCACGCACCTCATGACCCGCGGAACATTCGCAGGATCGATCTTCAACCTCTACGAACCGGTCAGTTCCGACGGCTCGCCTTTGCCGATGGGCGACGTTGCCGCTGCTGGCGATCCGGGCGCTGCACTCACTGGCGGCAGAGTCAACACCGCAACCGTCAACCGCGTGACGCTTGAAGCTTGGTTGCGCAATGCACCAGCACTGAAGCCGATGTACCCGCAAGGTGGACGCGGCATGCCGAACCTGAACCTCACTGAAGAGCAGATCGACCAACTGGTCGCTTTCCTCGAGACGCTGAACTGAGCAACGTGATGAACATCCGCACCGCATTCTCTGGAGTTGGTCATGGCACTGACTGAAGACCGTCCGCTCGCCCTCCCGTCGGGTGGTTCCGACGATGGCTACACGCCCACTGGTGTTTTCACTCGGCCGACCGCCGAGACCGGCGTGCGTTCATGGTTCACCACTGTCGATCACAAGAAGATCGGCATCATGTATGGCGCCGCTGCGATCTTCTTCTTGATCATCGGTGGTTCCGAAGCGCTGCTAATTCGTATGCAGTTGTGGGCTCCACGGGGCACCTTGCTTAGCGCCAATCTCTACAACCAGGTCTACACAATGCACGGCACCACGATGGTTTTCCTCGTGGTTATGCCTATCGGTGCGGCATTCGCGAACTATCTCATTCCGTTGCAGATTGGTGCACGAGACGTTGCGTTCCCCCGCATCAACGCTTTCAGTTTCTGGGCCTTTCTTTTCGGTGGTGTCTTCATCAACTCAAGTTGGTTGCTCGGTGGCGGCGCTGACGGTGGTTGGTTCATGTATGCACCGAACAGTGGCGTGATTTTCTCGCCAACTCATGGCATCGATTTCTGGAACCTTGGTCTCATCATCACTGGTATCGCATCGCTTACCGGCGCCGTGAACCTCATTGTCACGGTGCTTAATATGCGCGCACCGGGAATGACGCTCATGCGAATGCCGATCTTCACTTGGATGGCGTTGGTTTCCCAGTTCCTGTTGCTCTTCGCTATTCCCGTTCTGACATCGGCTCAGGTGCTGCTGATGCTCGATCGTGGTTTCCACGCCAACTTCTTCAATGTGTCGAAGGGCGCCAATCCGCTTTTGTGGGAGCACTTGTTCTGGATCTTCGGTCACCCCGAGGTGTACCTGATGATTTTGCCGGCGTTCGGATTGGTGTCCGACATCCTCCCGACCTTCGCCCGTAAGCCCATCTTTGGCTACCCGTTCATCGTGTTTTCCGGTATTGCGATCGGCTTCATGGGTTGGGGCGTTTGGGCCCACCACATGTTCGTTTCCGGAATCGGCCCGATCTCGGTTACCACGTTCTCGCTCACCACGATGTTCATCGCCGTGCCTACGGGTGTGAAGATTTTGAACTGGACCGCCACGATGTGGGGCGGCAAGTTGAAGTTCTCCTCACCAATGCTGTTCTCGATCGGTCTCGTCACCATGTTCACCATTGGCGGTCTTTCGGGCGTTATGCACTCGGTTGCTCCGATGGACTCACAGCAGACCGACACGTACTTCATCGTCGCCCATTTCCATTACGTGCTCTTCGGTGGAGCGTTCTTCGGATTCGTGGGTGGCTTCTACTTCTACTGGCCGAAAGCATTCGGCTACATGCTCAATGAGAGCCTCGGCAAAGCGAATTTCTGGTTGATGCTGCTTGGCTTCAACCTCACCTTCGCTCCGATGCATGTGCTCGGCCTTCAGGGAATGAGTCGTCGTATCTACACCTACGACCCTGGCTATGGCTTCGAGTTCTGGAACAAGGTGGCCACCATTGGTGCGTTCACACTGGCCAGCAGCATTGCCTTGTTCGTGTTCAATATTTTCTACAGCAGGGCGAAGGCAAAGAACCTTCCGCCGGTCGGACCCGATCCGTGGGACGCCCGAACCATTGAGTGGATGATCCCTTCACCGACGCCGGCCTACAACTTCGATCCGATCCCGACCGTCACCCGCGTCGACGACTTCTGGTACCGCAAGTACGGGGAAACCAAAGACGGCAAGCTCGTTCGCATTGCGTCGACCGCCGAGGTCGCCCAGCAGCGCACCGACGGCAAGGGCATTCATCTTCCGTCACCGTCCTACTGGCCATTGGTGTTGGCGTTTGGTCTGCCGATTGCCGCCTATGGCCTCATCTTCAGCCTCTGGCTCGCGTTGGTCGGCGCCATCATCGTCGTCGGCGCGATTTACGGCTGGGTCATGGAACCACCGGATGATCCCGACAAGGCTCACGACGATCATGGTCCCGATGCGCACGTGTCCGATGGTGGCGATGCTGCTGTTCCTGAGACCGTCGATGCAGTGAAGGAGGTCGAGACCGTTGGCTGAGTCACTGACCTCCCGCCCGACGCTGGCCGCTGCCGACGCGCAACAGGCAAATGCACATATCGATGCCGATACCAACACCGGTATCTCCAATACCAAATTGGGTATGTGGCTGTTCCTAGCCTCTGAGTGTTTGTTGTTCGGTGGTCTGATCACCACCTACCTGCTGTACAAGCACCCTCTTGAAGGCCCGACGCCACACGAAATCTTCGACATTCCGTTCACGTCGACCTCTTCATTCGTGCTGCTTATGTCTTCGCTCACCATGGTGTTGGCCGTTTCGGCCATCGAGCGCGGCGAGCATCAGCGCATGCGCGTCTGGATCGGCGCTACTGCCGTTCTCGGCGCAACGTTCATCGCTGGTCAGATCTACGAGTTCACCGTGTTCGTTCGCGAAGGTCTCGGCTTCACTACCAGCCGATTCAGCTCAGCGTTCTACACACTCACGGGCTTCCACGGCATCCACGTCACCATCGGCATCATCATGCTGGTGTCGCTCGTGCTTTTGTCGCTGCGAGGAAAGATTCCAGAGCACAGGGCTGAGACCGTCGAAATCGTCGGTCTGTACTGGCACTTCGTCGATGTCGTTTGGGTCGTCATCTTCGCCGTCGTCTACCTCATCCCCTCCTGATCGAGGACCATCACATGACCGTTACTTCACATGACAACGTGCCCACCACCGTTCTCGATGGTGCCGTAAAGGATTACTCGCGCGACAAGGTCTATGTCCTTACCGCGCTGTTCCTTGGCGTCGTCACGTTGGTCGAAATTGCGACCTATGCGTTTCCAGATTTCCCGGTGTGGGCCGATGAACTCGTTGTTCCGGTACTCATGATCTTGATGGCCGTGAAGTTCTTCACGATCGTTTACGTCTTCATGCATCTGAAGTTCGATAAGCCGATTCTCACGAAGCTTTTTTACATGGGTCTAGTCCTGGCGGTGCTCGTGTACATCGCGATGCTGTCGACCTTCCGGATCTGGTACCACGGCCATCACGGCTGAGTCCGCTCGGTCCGTGAGTGACCGATGACGGCCAACATGTTTGCCAGCGAATTTCCGTCGTTCACGCCCCACTGGGAAGTTTGGGGTTTGGTGTTCGCGATCGCGTGCGGTGGTTTGTACGTAGCGAGGGTTATTGGTCCGAAAGTTGTCGAACCGGGCACCGCCGTCGTTAGCCGACGTCAGGTTGTCGCATTCTGGGCAGCGTTGGCGTTTATGACTGCGGCAACGGTGTGGCCGCTGCATGACATCGCCGAACAACGTCTCTATTCCGGACACATGTTTCAGCATTTGTTGCTCACGCTCGTTGTTCCACCGCTGTTCTTGCTGTCGTGCCCGAGTTGGTTAGCGGAATTGTTGGTGCGTTCCGATGGCCGCACCTGGCACGTCCTTCGGTTTCTCGCCAAGCCGTTGTTGGCATGGGGCATCTTTAATGCGTGGAACTTGTTCAGTCACTGGCAGACATTCGTGAATACGGCGGCGACAAATGGTCCATTCCATTTCGCTGCCCATGTGGTGTTCGTGCTCACGGCGTTGTTGATGTGGGTGCCGGTGTGCGGCCCGTGGGCCGAGTTGCGGCTCTCTCTCCCGGGTCAGATGGTGTATCTCTTCGCGCAATCGATCATCCCCACGCTTCCTGCTGCGTGGTTGGTGAACGCTGGAGACCCGGTCTATAGCTCCTACGACCAACCAATTCGGTTGTGGGGAATATCGGTGATGGATGATCAGATCGCGGCGGGCATGATCATGAAAGTCCTTGAGACGATCTACTTGTGGGCGATTATCGCCAGCATGTTTTTTCGCTGGGCCGCGCGTCATCAGGAAGCCGAACGCCAAGGGCTTTCGCTGACTGAACGCGAAATTCTCGAATGGGAAGAAGGCGAACACGGCGGGCTTGATGGTTCGCCAGTCGATGCACCGCGCACTGCGCCACCGTCATAGCTATTCCCAGCGGAAGAATTTCACTGCGGCAAGCGGAGCAAGTAGGGCCCAAATGGCCAGCACAATCCAAGCCGAGCCCGCGGAACCAGCACCGCAGCGTAGACACGATTGCAGCACTTGGCTGAGTGCACCTGAGGGCAGCACCTTTCCGATGGTGCCCAGGAAACCCGGCATTTCACTGAACGGAATGATCATTCCGCCGAGTAGGAGCAGCAACAGATAGAGGCCATTGGCTAATGCCAGCGTGACGGTTCCGCGCAACGTGCCTGCCATCAGCAAGCCAATGCCGCCGAACGCGAATGCACCGAGCACGACAGCAGGGATTGCCAGCCATGGAGTGCCGCCGGGATTCCAACCAAGAGCGAAGGCGGCACCAACAATGAGCGCGATCTGAACGATGAGAAGAACTTTCACCATGCCGAGCTTGGCGAGTACCCAACGACCGCGGCCCACCGGTGTGGCACCGCGGCGTTTGAGCACTTTGTAAGGACGTTCGAAACCGGTACCGCTG
>CAIPQK010000053.1 GCA_903867185.1 uncultured Candidatus Nemicrothrix sp.
AAATCGAGCACGAAGACATCATGCTTTTTGGGATGTGCCCGGTTGAGGCGAGACAGCGTCTGCACCGCCTTGACTCCGGAGAGGACTTTGTCGACGTACATCGTGTGCAGCAAAGGTTCGTCATAGCCAGTTTGGAATTTGTCGGCACAAACCAGGAATCGATAGGGATCTTCTTGGATTCGGTCAGCGATCTCATTTGATGGGAAGCCATTCATCGAAGCCTCGGTGACTTTGGTTCCTCCAAAGTCATGCTCGCCGGAGAACGCAACAATCGCCTTGTACTGCCCGCCGTTGGCTTCGAGGTAGCTCGAGATGGCCTTGAAATATTGAATGGCTCGTTTAATGCTTCCGCATACGACCATTGCGCGGGCCTGGCCGCCGATCTTGCGCTCAGCGATCACCTGCTCCAGGAAGTGCGAAGCCATGATCTCGGCCTTCACGGAGATCGCGTGATCGTTGCCTTCGACATAAGCACGCAGCTTCTTCTTGGCGCGTTTCGTATCGAACTCTGGATCGGTGTCGACGGTCTTGACGAGTTTGTAATAACTCTGGACCGGCGTGTAGCTCTTGAGCACATCAAGAATGAAACCTTCGTCCACGGCTTGTTTCATCGTGTACGAGTGGAACGGCCGATGCTTAGTAACGCCGTCTTCCTGGAATGGAGTTCCGAACATCTCCAAGGTCTTGTTCTTGGGGGTTGCAGTGAAGGCGAAGTATGAGGCGTTGGTCGCCATCTTGCGGCCCTGCATGACCTTGTGAATCAGATCCTCATCAGTGCTTTCGTCCTCTGCCGGGTCTTCGTCGTCGATCCCCGGCAACTTCGGTTCAGGGGCATTGTGCTCGTCGTCGGTGTTGACGTCGGACTTGGTTTGAATGGCCCGGGAAAGTGCCGATGCCGTGCGGCCGCTCTGGCTTGAATGCGCCTCATCAATCACCACTGCGAAGTTGCGGTCACGATGCTCATCGCCGATTGCGTCGATGATGTACGGGAACTTCTGAACTGTTGTGATGATGATCTTCTTGCCACCTGTGATCAGATCACTTAGCTCTTTGGACTTCTCCGCATGACCGACGATCGAGCCAACCTGGGAGAACTGCTTGATCGTGTCTCGAATCTGCTTGTCGAGAATCCTGCGGTCCGTGACCACAATCACCGAATCGAATACCGGTTTCGCCTCACCCACCGGGCCGGCCTCAAGCCGCACAAGTTGATGGGTTAGCCAAGCAATCGAATTGGACTTACCGCTACCAGCTGAATGCTGGATCAGATACTTCTTTCCCGAACCGTGCTCGGTGACATCAGCGAGGAGTTTGCGAACGACGTCGAGCTGATGGAATCGCGGGAAAATCTGTGAGTACTTCTTCCGAATCTTCTTGGTCTTGCGATCAAGAACCTCTTCTTCGACTGTTTGGGCGTAGTTCTCGATGATGTTGGTAAGACTCACCGGGGTGAGGACCTCTTCCCACAGGTACGAAGTCATGAGGCCGTCGGGATTTGGCGGGTTACCCGCACCGTCGTTGAATCCCTTGTTGAATGGCAAGAACCAGGATTTGGTGCCATCGAGCTTTGTGCAGAACCACACCTGCTGATCATCGACAGCGAAATGGGCGATTGCTCGCTTGAACTGAAACACCAACTCGCGGGCATCTCGATCGTTCTCATACTGACGAATCGCGTCTTTCACGCTCTGCTTCGTCAGCTTGTTCTTGAGTTCCATCGTGAACACGGGCAGACCGTTGATGAACAGACAAACATCGAGCGACAGCAGTGTGTCGGTGGGGCTGTAGTGCAACTGGCGCACCACTGTGAACCTGTTCTGAGCGAAGCGCTCGGCGGCTTCGGCATTGCCTGGTGACGGCGTCCCATA
>CAIPQK010000054.1 GCA_903867185.1 uncultured Candidatus Nemicrothrix sp.
TCCGGGTAGAAGTAGTTTTTGCGAGCGAATACCGATGGCTCAACCGAACACTGAAGAGCTCGACCCAAGCGCATCGCCAGCTCAACAACGTTTTCGTTCAGCACCGGCAATGAACCGGGAAGGCCGAGACAAACCGGACACACATTCGTGTTGGGCTCATCGCCAAACATGTTTGGACATCCACAGAACAACTTGGTGGCCGTCGCTAGTTCGCAGTGAACCTCGAGACCAACCACGATCTCCCATTCATTGCCTGTTGTTTCGCTTACAACGATGAAGTGTTCGCCCTCGATGGGTTCGTGAGTAAGCGTCATGACCACACCTCGTCAAGTGCTGGTGCTGCGGATTCAAGAACGGCTGCAGCTCGGAACATTGTTGCTTCGCCCAGCGCAGGCGCCAGAAGTTGCACTCCGACCGGCATGCCGTCGGCGCCGCCACCGAACGGAACGCTCATCGCTGGATGCCCAGCGAGATTTGTCGGGATAGTGCAGATGTCATTGAGATACATCGACAGCGGATCGGCGGTCTTGTCGCCAAACTTGAATGCCGTTGTCGGCGAGGTCGGCGTGATCAGCAGATCGAAGTCGGCGTAGGCACGTTCGAAATCGCGAACGATGAGCGTTCGAACCTTGAGGGCCTTGCCGTAATAGGCGTCGTAATAGCCAGCGGACAACGCGTAGGTCCCGAGCATGATGCGGCGTTTCACTTCGTCACCGAAACCAGCGGAACGCGTTGCCGCGTTCATCTCGGCAGTGGTTGGCGCATCAACGCGCATGCCATAGCGAACGCCGTCATAACGGGCCAGGTTGCTTGATGCTTCAGCCGGCGCGATGAGGTAGTACGCCGACAATCCGTAGGCCGCTGCAGGTACCGAAACCTCGCCAATCTGAGCGCCAGCAGCAGCAAGCGCGTCGGCAGCCTGTCGAACTCGAGCGGCGACATCAGGAGCAATGCCCTCGCCCATGAGTTCGGTTACGAATCCAATGCGAAGCCCATCGACACCTTCGCCCAATGATTCGATCAACGAAGGTGAAGGTGCGTTGATAGAGGTTGAATCACGACCGTCGTAGCCGGAGATCGTTTCCAGCAATAACGCCGAATCTGCAACCGTCGTAGAGAACGGTCCGATCTGATCAAGCGATGACGCGAACGCGATGAGCCCGTAGCGACTCACCAACCCGTAGGTGGGTTTCACACCAACGACGCCACAAAGAGCTGCTGGTTGACGGATAGATCCACCGGTATCGGAACCCAACGAAATCGGAGCGAATCCCGCTGCGACTGCTGCAGCCGAGCCGCCCGATGAACCGCCAGGAACACGAGAGGTGTCACGAGGGTTGCGAGTCGGCCCAAATGCCGAGTTCTCGGTTGATGAACCCATGGCGAATTCATCGAGGTTGGTTTTACCAATTGAGATCGCTCCGGCCGCATTCACTCGCTTCACCACGGTGGCGTCGTAGGGCGGACGCCAGCCTTCGAGGATGCGACTCGAACACGTAGTGGGAATTCCGTGAGTGCATAAGTTGTCTTTGAGGGCCAGCGGCACGCCAGCGAGGGGACCTGGGTCTTCACCGGCAGCCACTTGAGCGTCGACCACAGCCGCAGCAGCACGAGCCTCGTCGACCATCACAAGATTGAACGCGTTGATTTCGCCGTCTCGTGCATCGATGCGCGCAAGATGATCATCGAGAACTTCGCGGGCGGACAGAGAACCGGATCGGACCGCAGCGGCGATTTCAATCGCTGTTAAAGGAATCGCGCTCATCTCAGGGTTCCTCCCCAAGAATCGCTGGCACCCGAAAACGTCGATCCTCAACGGACGGAGCTTGCGAAAGCACTTCTTCGCGATCAACGCCCTCGACGACAACATCAGAGCGAAGCACGTTCACGAGTGGCAGCGGATGCGAGGTCGGAAGCACGCCATCGAGGTCAAGAGAGGCAACGTCCTCGGCGTGATCGAGTACGGCGCTGAGCTGTTCGGTGTAGCGGTCGAGATCGGCGTCGGTGAGTTCGAGCCGAGCGAGATCAGCGACCTTGGCGACATTGTCGCGAGTGAGACGGGCGGACATGGGTGTGCATCGTAGATGCCTGCTGGCCCAACCCCTCTCGGCCTACCGCTGCGTGGATAGGGTCAACCCATCGACAGAACCCCCTTGGAGGACACGTGGCAACCGCCCATGCATTCCTAAGCCCTGACTGGATGGCCGCAGCAAGAGCGCTGCGAGACACCATGGCGAAGCCTTCGACCGCTGCCCCGGTGGCCGTTCGCATGAATCTCATCGTGACCGATACGCCGTTTTCCGCCGATGTCAGCGGTCATATCGACACCACCGACGGCGAAGTCGTGATTGAAGATGGCCACCTTGATGGCCCCGATCTCACCGTCACCGTTGACTACGCAACTGCCCGCGCGATCTTCATCGATCAAGATGCCGCTGCAGCGATGCAGGCGTTTATGGGCGGGCGAATCAAAGTCGAGGGCGATATGTCCAAAATGCTCGCGATGCAGGCTTCGGCGGCAGCTCCCGATCCCAACGCACAAGCCTTAGCCGACGCGCTGCGCGACATCACTGCCGATTGAGTTCATTCGGATCGTTGAATGCGGCTGCTCAGGCGACTGACAGCGACTCAGCGGCCTGCGGTTCTTCGTGACGTGTGCGGCGCACAAAGAATGCCGCTACAACTGCGATGACTGCCGCCACCGCGCCTACGTGATAGGCCGCCGCGTAGGAATCGGTTCCAGTCCCACTTGAAGATCCCACCGATTGCACCGTGAGCAAGATCTGCATACCGGCAACGACACCGATTTGGCTCACCGTTTGCGACGCCGCGCTCGCAACACCCAAATCGCGCTTGTCGACAGAGTTGGCAATGCTGGCAATCATGGCCGGCGCACAAGCCCCCATGCCGATACCGGAGAGAACGAGGGCCCCTTCGATCCACCACATCCCGGTGCTCGCTGTGACCATCGCCAAGGTCATCATTGAACCGACCAAGACGACCGAACCAAAAATGCCGATCGTTCGTTCACCAAATCGAATGACGAGATAACCAGCAATCGGCCCAACAATTGAAAACGCAATCGGACGAGCAATCGAAACGAGCCCGGTCTTTGTTGTGCTGTAACCGATGACGTCGTGCAGAAGCAGCGGCGTGAGAATGAAACCGCCCATGTAGGTGAAGTTTGTAAAGAACTGGTTGATCATGGGGAAAGTGAAATTTCGCCGGCGGAAATAGCGCATTGGAAGCAACGGATGTTCCGTGCGACTCTCAACGCGAGCGAACCACACCAGCAGCAACGGCCCAACGATGAATCCGCCGAGGACAAGCGGATGCGTCCATCCCATTTCAGGACCGCGATTCAGTGCCACCAGCACAAGGCCAACGCCGAATGCCAGCAGAACAGATCCGGCGATATCGAAGGGATGGCGATCGCCGCGAGCCGATCGCGGCAAAACAAGGAAGCCGATGACCACTGCCGCGATTGCGATCGGGGTTTGAAGAATGAAGATCCATCGCCACCCAAATGAATCAACCAGCGGTCCACCAACAACAACGCCAATAACTGGAGCACCCGCGCCGACAAGCGACCAATAACCGAGCGCTTGTGCCCGTCGTTCGGGCGGAAAGCTTCGATTGATCATGGAAAGTGCGGCCGGTCCCGCTGCTGCACCAAGCGATGCGCCGAGAAAGCGAGCAGCGATAAGCGCCGGAGCATTCCACGCCAGAATCGCCGCACCAGAGAACACCGCAACGCCGATGATGCTGATCAGATACACCCGTCGAGCCCCGTAACGGTCGGACATTTTTCCGCCGATTGGTCCCAATACCGCCATTGCGAGACTTGGACCAGTAACCGCCCAGGTCAGAATGCTTTTTGTTGATCCAAGATCATGAGCGATATCAGCCAATGACACCGTGAGCACAGTGATCGTGAAACTTGCGGTGAAGACGCCAAGAAGTGAGGCCGCGAGAATGATCCACGCTTTACGCGGGCTCCGATCCACTCGACCGGCGACACGCCGCTGAAGAATGAGACTCCACGGCACCATGACGACCTCGTCGGCGCCTGGTGGTTCAATCCCCAGTTCAAGCTCGTCAGCGTCGTCGACGCCACCCGGGCTCTCAACACTGCCGTTCCCCTCAGGAGGTTCGGGATGATCGGTCGTCGTCACGACCGGCGATGGTATCGGCGCCGCATTACGGAGCGCCGGTTAGGGCGAGGTAACGAGCGCCACGGCCGAACCCGCCTTGACCTGCGTTCCCACCCCTGGGGTCGTCCCAGTGACGTTCTTCGTCGGATTGCCGGTCACGCCACTGACAGTGAGTCCGAGCGCTGTGAGCTGCGCACTCGCATCGGCAATCGTCTTCCCCACAATCGAAGCGGGAATCGTCACCGGCTTCTTCCCTTTTGAGACCGTCACCGTGACCGTGCTTCCCTTCGCGACATTCTGACCAGCCGCAGGAGAGGTTGAAATCACGATGTTTTCGGCGACGGTGTCGGAATACTCATCGACGCGAGTCACTTTGAGCCCAAGCGCATCGAGTTGGGCGGACACATCGGCTATCGGTTTGCCAGCAACATCTGGAATAGCGCGTGGCTTCGGTCCTGCACTCGTGACCAATCCGATCGCAGAACCCTTTGGCATTTCCGCAGCGACGCCATCGGCGAGCGACAACACAATGCCCTTGGCGACAGTTTCATCGAACGCGTCAGTGACAACACCAAGTTTGAGTCCCGCCGCAACTAACGCCGCCGACGCCTGATCGATTGTCTTTCCTGGCAGATTCGAAGGAACAGGTACCGGAGGCGGACCGAGCGAGACGGTCAGCGTCACTGTCTTGCCTTCAGCAAGTGACGTTCCAGCAACCGGGTCTTGTGAAATCACCGTTTCAACCGAAATGGTTTCCGAATAGGTCCCGTCCTCTGCAACGTTGAACCCCTTGGACTCGAGTTCACTGCGCACGGCAGATGCATTCATTGAGGTGTAATCGGCAAGCGTGTGACTTGGCGTTCGCAACAAGAAGAACCCAGCCGCCGCACCCAGCACAACCAACAGTGCAGTAACGCTTGCGATGACCTTTGCTGAGACACGGCGACGAGGTTCAGACCCCGATCGAGCCGACGCAGCGACCATCGACGCTTCAGGCCTCTCAACGGAGCGAGTTGGGGGTTGGCCATCAAAGAGCGACTCACTCGCAATCGTGGGATCGGCAAATCTCGGGCCGCTCGTCGGACCAGCTCCTGTTGTCCCGAGAACAATCTGCTCGGGTACATAGATCGTTGTGGGCTCGCGTGGATCGAGTTGATCGGGCTGAAGCGCAACCGTGCCTGCCAAACGCAACGGAGCGACCGAACCAAGATCTCCTGCGGCCATGAGCATGGTGGCAAATTCGCCAGCATCGGGACGGTTCGCCGGGTTGGAGACTCCAGCAGCACGCAACGCTGGAGCGAGGGCTCCGAGTTCATCGGGAACAGGAACGTCACGATCGACACGAGCCATAAGGGTCCCAAGCGTCGTGTCAGCCGTAAACGGCAGTCGACCCGTAACGGACTCGATGATGACAAGACCGAGCGAATAGACGTCGCTGCGACCATCGAGCGAAACACCCTGGGCTTGTTCCGGCGATGCATAACGAGCCGTGCCAAGTATCGCTCCAGCTGGTTCGGTCCATGCCGCTTCCGCAAGAGCACGAGCGAGACCAAAATCGGCGATCCGCAACGTTCCTTCGTCATCGAACAAAAGGTTCGCTGGCTTGATGTCTCGATGCACAAAGCCGCGTCGATGGGCGTAATCAAGTGCTCGTGCGGTATCGACACCCACGTGTCGTGCTTGAGCGAGATCAAGGAAATTTCCCGCATCGAGCATTGCCCGAAGCGAACCCCCGTCAAGCAATTCCGTGACGAGGTAGGGAACCTCTCCCTGTCCCCAGTCATGCACCGCCATGATGTGCGGATGGTTCAGCGCAGCCGCTGAACGGGCTTCGGCTTGGAACCGTTTCAGAAATGACGCATCGCTTGCGAGCGCGTCATGGAGCACTTTGACCGCGACACGTCGACGAAGAACTACGTCATCGGCCAGGTAGACAGTCGCGGAGGCCCCGGTGCCGATGGGGGCCAGCAGCCGGTAGCGCCCCCCGAGCACCTGACCGATGCGGTCGGCACCACGGGCGTTAGACACAGGGCGAGGCTAGTTCTCTGACTCAAAGATTTCGGCCACCCTCGGGGCGGAACACAAGAAAAATCACCGCCCCCGAGAACCGCAGTGGCGCTCACAGCAGGCAGACTCTCACGGTGACCACTTCTACTCCGTCGAACGAAAGCAACAACTCCGACACAACCGCTGCGCCGGTTCCGTCCGCGTCAAACCGTCGATTCAAGCCGCGCTACATCGCGTACTTCGGCCTCCTTGCGATTGTCGCTGTGTGTGTTGTCATGGTTGCTCGCCTCGGAACCTCTGACACCACCGAACTTGATGGCGGAAGAATTCAACGCCTCATACCCACACCTGGCGCAAAAATTCTTCAACAAGACATCATCGGCATCGATATGGCCCCCGGATACGAAGCGTCACTGACACTCAACGGAATCCCTCTCCCGCTCGATCAGACCAACGTCGTGCCTCAAACCAATCAGGTGACATTCAAAGCCGGCGCCGGCAAGGTCTACGAAACGCTTCCGGCAGGACAGAACTGCATGATCGCCACCTACTGGCAAACAGCGTTCGGACCTGCGGTTTCTTCCCGTCGAAGTTGGTGCTTCACCGTCGTCTAAACGCGGATCGCACAACGAAAACTGTTTGTCAGCCGTCAGCGAGCAGTCGATCGAGCTCGGCAAACGCACCGGTGTGGTCGTCTTCGACGAGGATTGCATGCATCCCCGCGGCGCGGGCAGCAACGATGTTGCCCGGAGCGTCGTCAAGAAAGACAGCATTCTCGGCAGCGACCCCGAGTTGGTCGAGTGTCATCTCGTAGATCCGAAGGTCTGGCTTCCGGATTCCAACTGCGGAGGAGTCGACAATGACCTCAAACAATTCATCAACCGGGATCATCGCCCGCCAGCCATCAGAGAATTCCTTGATGTTGTTTGTGATGAGAGCGGTGCGGTAGCCACTCGCTCGCAATGCCAATCCTTTTTCAACAACATCGCTACGCGCTCCTGATTCGCCCCCAAGCGCTCCAAACATTTCTTTGAGATCAACATCGATCCCCATCTCGGCGCCTACGGCTTTGATTTGTTCGGCTGCCGCTTCAAGCGCGATCTCGCCACGTTCGAGCTGATGCCACGGATGATCGGTGTCTTGGTCGTAAGGGCCGAACACCGCGCGTAAACCCAATTCCGGGTCGAGTCCGCGCTCGGTATGCCACTTATGAAGACCACTAAACGGTGAACTCGTAAACACCCCGCCGAAATCAAATACCACTGCTTCGATAGTCACGAATCCCCCTGAGTGCGAACTTAAGACGGCAACGTACCGGTTTCAAGCAGTTCAAGGAAACCCGCCTCATCGAGAATGGGAACACCGAGTTCTTCGGCCTTCGTCACCTTTGAGGCACCGGGGCCGACACCGATCACAACTGCAGTTGTTTTCTTCGAAACACTTCCCGGAGATTTACCGCCGCGACCCTTGATGGCTGCTTCGGCTTCGTCTCGCGTAAATCCTTCGAGCGTTCCGGTCACGACCACAATCAGCCCTTCGAGGGTTTGTGGAAGATCGGAGGCCTCTGGTCCCTGGAAGTTCACTCCGGCAGCGCGCAACTTCTCGATGACCCCACGATTTGTTGCATCGGCAAACCAACCATGAACTGATCGAGCGATGATCGCCCCCATACCTTCGACGCTCGCCAATTCTTCTTCCGTCGCGGATTCGATCCGATCAAGGTGCCCGCAGTGTTCAGCAAGCGCGACCGCCCCGGCTCCCCCGAGATGTCGAATATTCAAACCAACGAGAAGGTTGGCGAGAGGCTTTGACTTGGACCCCTCGATCGCGTCGAGCAGTTTCTGCACCGAAACATCGGCGAACTTGTCGAGGCCTTTGAGTCGCTCAGGATCTAGTGAATAGATGTCAGCGACGTCATTCAATAGGCCGAGTTCGCAGAACAGTTGCACTCGTTGTTCGCCGAGACCTTCGATATCCATGGCTCCGCGAGATGCGAAGTGCTCGATCGCTCCAGCAACGCGGGCCGGGCAGGAAAGATTCAGACAACGATGAACAGCTTCATCCTCGGGTCGCACGAGTTTGTGACCGCATACCGGGCAGTTCGTGGGGAACGTCCACTTCCGCAACCCTTTGGGCCGCTCGCTCAGGACCGGCCCAACCACTTCGGGGATGACGTCACCAGCTTTACGAACGATCACAGTGTCGCCGGGCCGGACGTCTTTCACCGCGACTTGGTCTTGGTTATGAAGGGTGGCGAACTCAACTGTTGAACCTCCGACAAAAACCGGTTCAAGCTGAGCAAACGGCGTCGCTCGACCCGTGCGCCCAATTGAAACCTGAATGTCGATGAGTTTGGTTGTTCGTTCCTCGGGCGGAAATTTGTAGGCGATGGCCCAGCGAGGAGCTCGAGAAGTGAAGCCCAACTCGCGCTGCAACTGGAGATCGTCAACCTTGAGAACGACCCCATCGATTTCGTAATCAAGATCGTGGCGATGCTTCTGCCAATGTTCCAGATGGGCGTCGACCTCGTCGAGGCCCTGCAAAACTTTCACCTCGGGATTGACTGGGAACCCCAGCCCACTGAGGAACTCAAAAATCTGATGATGATCTGCAAGCTGCGGACCACCGATCACTTCGCCGAGTTGATAACTCCAGAACGAAAGATTTCGTGAAGCAGTAATCGCAGCGTCTTTCTGGCGAAGCGAACCGGCCGCAGTGTTTCGGGGATTCACGTAAGTGCGTTCGTCCGCCGCCACTTGGGTGGCATTCAATTCCTCAAACGCTGAGATGGACATGTACACCTCACCGCGCACTTCAAGTACCTCGGGGCAACCCTTCGGCAGGCGATGAGGGATTCCCTGAATCGTTCGCACGTTCGCTGTGACATCTTCGCCAACACGACCATCGCCGCGAGTTGCCGCCTGAACAAGCAATCCGTTCTCATAACGAATCGACACGGCGAGCCCGTCAATCTTCAACTCAGCAACAAGCCGGGCCGACTCCTCCGATTTACCCAGTTCGTCGAAACGACGCTGCAGCCGTGCCCCCCAGGCAACGACCTCAGCCGGGGCGAACGCGTTATCGAGGCTCATCATGGGAACGCGATGTTCAACAGACGAGAAGGTAACGGTCGCAGTTCCTCCTACTGCTTGAGTGGGGGAATCTGGGGTGATGAGGTCGGGATGCTCGTCCTCAAGCGCAATGAGTTCGCGAAGAAGTTGATCGAAATCAGCATCGGGGATCTCCGGCGAGTCCTGCTCGTAATAGAGCCGATTGTGATGGCGAATGACATCACGTAATTCGTCGATACGACCTGCGGGGTCGAGGGCTCCATCAGACGAACGAGACACGAGCGAACACTAGCGAGGGCAGCGCCCCAAACGTCGCTGTTAGGCCCCAACGGAAATACGAGCACCGGCGGCTTGGCCTTGCAATCGTTCGGCCAAACGAGAGGTGTGTTCCATAACTTGCTCGGCCTGGGTGACGCCATGTTGAGCAAGACCGCACACCGGGGTGATGATCGCGTTCGTTCGCAGCAACAGAGGGTCACAGCCTTCGTTGGCAAGATCGCACCATACCGAGGACAAACGACGCCACAAACGATCGACACTCGTTCCGATCGGGCCGTCAGTTGGAACTGCTCCCCAAGCGATCCACCCACCACGATCGAGGTAGTCGCCCACGAGTCCTGAATGTTTCGCTATGCGTTCATCCACTGGTACCGAGAGAATCCGCGGTCCTGTGCTCAACAGAAGTCGATAGTCAACCGCAGTGCAGCAGTGAAGTCCTGTGATTGCTTTGGCTTCAACCGCAGCCATCGCCGATGACACCAAATCGATGCCCTCATTCGGACCAATCGGGAATCCATCGTCTGTCAGCGATCCCATGGCCGGTTCATCAAGAAACACAAGCACCTGTGCCTGTGGCACTCGCAGAAGAACATGATCGACCAATCGCTCGATGCGATTGCGAACAGCGAGACCAGCGATTCGGAACGCAAGGTCGATTTCAATTCCCGCGCCCCAAAGCGCAAGGCCAAGCGTCACCGGACCAGTCAGCGAAACTTTGATCGGTCCATCGCGATCAGCAATCGCGGTGAGAAACGCGCGCAACCCCACCCAAGCGTCACTTGAAAGCCGTTCATCATCGAGCGGCGCTTCAGGGTCAACAAGATTGAGATCGACATGGATCGATCCATCCTCGGCAATTGTCACGCCAGCTAATCCCGAAGCGGCTTGGGCGATCATGCCTTCACGGCGTGATCGAGCAGGCAACGAGGGAGCCGATGGCAAACGAGGGCTGTGACGCAGAACGAACTCAACGGCATCACTTGGATCACAATGGGGCAGGTAACCGATTCCCGTCGACAAACCCGATGGCAGCGCGAGTGACGCGACGAGGGAACTCATGACTGGCTCCCCCGGCTCGTGCCCCGACGTTCCATTCCGCTCCCACTCCCGAACAACGGCCACCTTCTTGAGCCAACCATGGCCCGTAGATCTGTGGCTGAAGTCACATGGTTAGCGATGGCGGCCGAGATCGGCAAATCTCATCAGTGATGACTCCCACCAGCAGGGCCGTCAGTCGCTGGGCCCCCGCCCTCGTCTGGCTGTCACTCCCCCTCACCGCCGGCTCTTCCTTCGCCAATGCGCTCGACCACCGAGCATCGGCAATTTCGCTTACGGCGGTGATCGGACTCTGGTTGCTATGGGTCGTGGGTCTCATCGCAACGCTGACCCCAAGTTCGGTTTCGCTCACCACACTTCGAATCTTGATGCCGGCGTCAGTCGTTGCTGCAGCGTGGGCGGCGCTCGTTGTTCCTAACGGCGCCGATCTTGCAGAGTCCGTTGCTCTCGGCGTCACATCGTTATGCGCGGTGCTCTCACTTTCGGCCGCAGTCGGTTACACGTTCATCAACGGTTCTTCCTACGGCGATGAACGAAGGTTTCCGCTTCGAGCCCCTGGCCCCGTTGTGTTCGGACCCATCGAACTCGTGTGGGTCGCAATGGTGACATCAGTATTCGCGGGCCCAATGCTTCTTGCGGCGAAGCAGTGGATTCCCGGAGCACTCATCAGTGTTCTTGCCGTTGCTCTCGTGATCGGTGGAGCCCGTGCGCTTCATCAACTTTCAAAGCGATGGCTGGTCTTTGTTCCAGCTGGCATCGTTCTCGTCGATCGCACCTCGCTGCTCGACGCGCTTCTCGTGCAACGCCACACCGTCGGCTCAATCGGACTGGCAGACGAAGACTCAACCGCTGCCGACCTCAGTGCGGGTGCGCTCGGAATCCAGGTCGAAGTAACGCTTTCGACGACCGATTCGATTATTCCGACTCCGCTGCGGCGTGACCGTCGCAAAATCGTTGAACCCGTCGATGTCGACGCCGTTCGATTCACTCCTAGCCGGCCGGGCTGGGTTCTCGACGCCGCCAGAGAACGTCGCTTTACCGTCGGCTAACGAGTCCGCCACCGACAACGAGATTGTTGTCGTACAGAACGATGCTCTGACCAGGCGCCACTCGGTGAGTTGGAGTCGCCCAAACAACTTCAAGCCCGTTCGGGGTTTCACGAAGTTCAGAAACAACAATCTCATCACCATGCGCGCTCAATTGCGCGGTAACCGTGGAGGAGGCCAAAGATTCGGCGCGCGCTGCGTCATCGACCCAACCAAACGAATGCAGTGACTCACTGGCGACGTCGAGATCTTCGGCTGTTCCAACAAGCACGCTTTGACCAGCAACATCGACATCGAGCGCATAGCGAGGACGACCATCAATCCCGATTCCAAGGCCACGACGCTGACCGATCGTGACAAGTTCCACCGCCTCAACCGAGCCAAGTTGTTCCCCGGTTTTGTCAACGAGGCGACCGGGGTGCATGTCGATCCGATTGCCAAGGAACACACGACGACCACCGCCAGTATGGGAAATAAAACAGACGTCCTGACTGTCGGGCTTTCCTGCCGTCCGAAGGCCAAGCTCAGTCGCACGCTTGCGCACATCGTCTTTCGTCATTCCGCCGATTGGGAACATGACGTTTTCAAGTTGAGAGGCCTTGAGCATGTGCAAGACGTAACTCTGATCTTTGGCAAAGTCCGCGCCGCGAGTCAGACGAGGCCTGCCATCGGCCGTTCGCACAACCTGCGCGTGATGACCAGTAGCGACAACGTCGAAGCCCAATGCCTCAGCCCGAGCCATCAGACGATCAAACTTGAGGTGTCGATTGCATTCGATGCAAGGGTTCGGAGTGATTCCGCGAGCGTGATCGGCGACATACGGTTCGACAACGTCGCGATCGAAGTCCTCGGAGAAGTTGAACACCAAATGATCGATGTCGAGTTGCTGTGCTACTCGCCGAGCATCATCGACGTCGCTCACTGAGCAACAGCCCGAGTCGGATTCGCCTCCCCACAACTTGAGCGTGACGCCCACGACATCGTGGCCCTGATCGCGCAACATTGCCGCGGCAACCGAGGAGTCAACGCCTCCAGACATGGCAACCATTACCTGCATCGTCAGAACCCGAACTTTCGAAGTTGTTCTACTGCGGGCGGAATAACAGCAAGCGCCTCATCGACGTCGACTTGGGTACTCGACCAACCCAAAGAAAGTCGCAGCGAACCGCGAGCAAGATCGCTTTCGATGCCCATCGCCGCAAGTACGTGCGATGACTGCATTGCGCCACTGGCACAGGACGACGCTGCCGACGCAGACACTTCGCCTCGTTCAAGCAGGAACAGAAGCGCTTCGCTCTCCACTCCAGGAATACACAGATGGGCAATTCCTGCAGCCCGATTCGACCGAGCAGCGCCTGCTGTTTCGATGGTCCCTGGAAGTGCAGCGAGCAACCCGTCGAGAAGTTGGTCGCGCAGGTTGCCGATACGGGCGATTTCCGAAGCTCGATCCTCGGCGGCAAGGCGCGCCGCTGTCACCATAGAAACAATTCCGGGAACGTTCTGCGTTCCGGAACGTCGTTCTCGCTCTTGACCTCCGCCCAACTGCCGAGCAGAGAGCGGAATACCGTCGCGAACAACGAGTGCGCCAACGCCTTTCGGCCCACCGAATTTATGCGCACTCAAACTAAACGAATCGACGGCGGAACAGGCCTTAGCAATATCGGTCCAGCAAAAGGCCTGCACTGCGTCCGAGTGCAGCACTGCACCCGGCGCTGCCTTGCGAACAACCTTGCTCAAGGTTTCGAGATCAGCGATGACACCCGTTTCGTTATTGACGACCATTAACGAAACAACCCTGACAGGACCTTCTGCCAGTACTCGCTCTAGATCAGCGCTATCGACATTGCCGAGACGATCAACCGCGACGAATCGCCCATCGAGCGCAGCAACGGGATCAAGTACCGCGTGATGTTCAACCGCGCTGCATACTGCGACGCCCTCAACCGACCCGAGGCCGAAGATGGCCAAGTTGTCAGATTCGGTCCCGCCGCTGGTGAAGATGATGTCGCCCGGTTCAGCTCCGACAAGGCTGGCGAATTCTTCTCGAGCATCGTCGACGGCTCGACGTGCATCACGTGCGAATCGGTGCGCCCCCGAGGGATTGGCATAACGATCCGAAAGAAAGGGCAACATCGCTTCGATCGCCTCGGGACGCATTGGTCCCGTCGCAGCGTGATCGAGGTACGACGTCATCCCTCAAGGGTACCGGCCGACCGACATCGCCATCACGGGCAGACTCTCATGGTGGCCGTCGCAGACCCTTCAGACCCGAGTAGATACGGACGCTCCTTCGCCGACGTCTACGACGATTGGTACGCGAACTCCTTCGATACTCACGCCGCAGTTGAAGCGCTCACTGTCCTGGCCGGCGGCGGACCGGTCTTGGAACTCGGGGTTGGCACCGGTCGCCTCGCAATCCCGCTCAGTCAACGCGGATTGCGGGTCATTGGCCTCGATGCGTCGCCGGAGATGCTCGAACAACTTTCCGTCGCCGACCCCAAGCAGAGGGTCGTCAGAGTTCTCGGCGATATGACTGATGCCGCCGCCGCGCTGACGGCCGCAGGTATCGCTGAATCATTCTCAACAGTGTTTTGCGCGTTCAACACACTGCTCAATCTCGTGAGTCTTCACGACGTAATCCACTGCTTCGAGGCAAGTCGCTCACTACTGACCGCTGACGGCAAGTTGATAATCGAAGCGTTCGTCCCAGTTCCGGCCGACTCAATTCCACCGAACTCTCTTTCGCCAGCAAACGTGAATTCAGATGCCGCGGTCTTCATCGAAACGACGTATGACTGGGCAACCTCAGTTCTGACTGGTCGACATCTCGAAGTTCGTCCTGGTGTTCTCGCCATCCGCCCGTGGTCAGTTCTGATTTGCGGACCACTCGCTCTCGACAAAGCTGCGGCCACCGCAGGACTTGTCCTCCAAGAACGATGGAGCGACTGGCAGGGAGCGGCGTTCACCGAGGACAGCACCGCACACATTTCGATCTACTGCCCCGATACAACGTTCTGAGTCCCCACTCCCTACGCTGGGACCATGGCAACCATCAAAGTCAGCACCGTCATCGACGCAACACCAGACAAGGTCTGGGCGGTCGTTGAGAACGTTGCCGACCACGTCGACTGGATGCACGATGCCGTGGCGATCCGGTTCACGACTCCAACAACTTCTGGCGTTGGCACCACGTTTGATTGCGACACAAAAGTCGGTCCATTCCGCCTTACCGACAAAATGGAAATTACCGAGTGGGATCACGGAACGACGATCGGCGTTCGCCATGTCGGAATGGTCACTGGCACCGGAGCGTTCACGATTCTCCCCGTGGGTGAGAATCGGGCTGGGTTTCAGTGGAAAGAATCACTCACGTTCCCGTGGTGGATGGGTGGCCCTGTCGGTGCGCTCGTAGGCGGTCAGGTTCTCAAACTCATTTGGAAACGAAATCTCAAAGAGTTGAAGGCAATCGTCGAATCACGATGATCTAGCGCGCTGCCGCCCACAGGCAGCCGCCCCACAATGCAACCGTGATCGCGATACATGCAGCTGTGCCTGCCCACGGACTGCGCACCGCGCTGTCGAGCGCAAACACGATCGCGCCGACCGCAACTCCGGCGATGAGCCCACCAACGTGTCCGCCCACCGAAATTCCTGGCACGGCGAACGTGAGCAACAAGTTGATGACGACAAGTCCGCCAATGCCGTTGCGCCAAATATCGATACCGGCCCGTCGCTGCGCGATCACCGCTGCACCCATAAGTCCGAACACGGCTCCTGAGGCACCCACCGTCGCGCTATGCGGCGACATCAGCAGTACGCCGAATGATCCAGCGACAAGACAGGCGACATAGAGCGAAAGAAAACGTGCTTTCCCCAGCAATGGTTCGAGCTGAGCGCCAAGCAAATACAGCAACAGCATGTTCATTCCGAGATGCAAAATCCCGGAATGGAGAAAACCACCGGTAACGATTCGCCACCACTCGCCGTAGGCAACACCAACGATCCGAAAGCTAAAGCCATTGCCGCTGTAGTTCGCCACGCCACCTGAGCCGATAAGTAATCCACGATCAGTAGCGGTGCCACCACCATTGAAGAGCGAGCCGCCCGTCGCAACAACGGCGATGATCCCAATCACATTCAATGCAATCAGTACTTCAGTAACGATTGGTCGGCCCGAGCGCATTTCGCCGAAGCGGATGACCGGTGACTTCTTCGCTGAACCCTTGATGCATTCAGGGCATTGGAAACCAACCGAAGCCGGAGTCATGCACGATCCGCAGATAGGGCGATTACACCGCTGACAACTCACGCCGGCTCGAGCATCCGGGTGGCGGTAACAGGTTGACATTGGTTGCGTCACAGCTCACAACCTTTCGAAGACCAGCTGTCGCCGAACGAACGTGTCATCGCCCGGTGAATTGCGCTTTCCCGGGTCCGTTCTCGAGGAACGACGCAACACCGATTCGAGCGTCCTCGGTTGCGAATACCTCGACGAACGCGTCTTGCTCAAGTTCAAGACCATGGGCCAGTGAGCCTTCAAGGCCCGCGTCGATCACCCGTTTGGCGATTGCATGCGCTTGTACTGGTCCGGCAGCGAACGTTGCTGCGAGTTCAAGTGCACGGCTCTCAAGGTTCTCGGGTTCCACAACTTCGTCGGCCAGTCCGATTCGCAGCGCTTCATCAGCACGAACCTGACGCCCGCTGAGAATGAGATCTTTTGCGCGTGATGGGCCCACCAACCGTGCCAACCGTTGCGTGCCACCACCCCCTGGGATGATGCCAAGAAGTATTTCCGGCTGTCCGAACTTTGCACTCGTTGAACACACACGAAGATCGCAGGCCAGTGCGAGTTCACAGCCGCCACCGAGTGCCGGTCCGGCGACCGCAGCAATCACGACTCGGGGAATTGCCGCGACGGCGTTCAGCGCCTCAAGGAAGAGTCGACCGATCGCACGAGCTTCGTCAGGTCCAGCAAACTCCGAAATATCGGCGCCGGCGGCAAAGATGCGATCGCTACCGACAACCACTACCGCGCCGGGCGGATTCGCCGTTAACGCCTCGGCAGCGTCGCGTAATTCGCTCAATACCTTTGAGGACAGGGAGTTCACCTTGCCGTTCTGCAGCCGGAGTACCGCAACACCGTCATCTCTGCGTTCGACTGCAACCAGTGGCTCTGACATGGACATCGACCCTACCGGGTCGCCTGTGAGGAATCAGCGAACGAGCGCCTGTGCCTCTACCACCCTCACCGGAAATTCGGCCGTTTTTGTCAACGTGCCAAGCGGTTCGCCACCCAATTCGCTTGAGGTCCATTCGGCGCCCCAAGTCACGGTGACACGTACCCATTCGACTCCCCCACTCGACCACATCGACGAACGACCGAAGGTGTGGGTGCACCCCGACCACTGCTCCGAAGGTCGTCGCCCAACGTCATAGGCAATTCCTTGATCACACCAAATGCGTGTTCCATCCTCGAACTCCCAAAGCGATGTCTCAGGCGAGGCATCGACACTCGCCCACACATCGCCAATCGATGCTGTTACCCAAATCCGCTCCCACGGTTCCTCCAGCCACATCCACATTGGGAGTCCCACCAATTGTGAATCCGGTGGATTGACGCGTGGCATTGGTTCAGGAAGTTCGAGTCGACGTCGAGCTTCATCAACCGCTCGAGCAGTGACACCAGCACCGCCAAACGGATCGCCGGGATCGAAAGCGACATAGCGAGTGTGAACCCGCACACCGGTCTCGTCGGTGCACCCGAGCATGTAGAACTCGCCGCGAACAGGATTGACAGGGCCCGCTACCCAATCGACAACTGGAGTTGGATCGAGAACCGACATCACCGGGGCCACGACTGCGTAATACCCGCAACGCCAGCGCGCTCCTCCCGAAGCACTTGATCGCCACGAATCCAATGTTCCGTCGCGTGTCACAACCACAATTGCTTCGGGTACTCCGTTGACGATTCTCCCGATCGCTTCACCCCCGCCCGCAGGGGCATTAAGCACAAGGTCGCCGCAAATGAGTGAGACCGTGAAAATCACTATCAAACAGATCGTCCGTCGACGCACGCGCACCTCCAATTCCTGAAGGGTCGGCACGATAACGACAGCGCCAACATTGTTCTAGAGCATCACCGCGATTCAGTTCAGATGACCTAGGCCTGAAAACTCAGTCGAGCAAACTGTTTGCTGCGGCCCATGGGTCGAGGCGATGTGTAGCAATGTCATCGCTGGCTTTGCGCCACGCATCGCCAGATGCCAACTCTTCAACACGCGATGCCATCAATGAATTCACGATGCGCCGGAGTTCTTGTTCGCGTCGCACCGCGCGACGACGTTCGAACTCTCCACTCGAGCGTGACCATTCACCATGTTGTTGAATTGCTGCCCAAAGTTGTGCAGCTCCAACACCTTCCGTCGCAATCGTTCGAATGACTGGCGGACGCCATTCCGAACCTGATCGCAACGACAGCATGCGCTCAAGATCAGAAACAGTTTCATCGACACCAGCACGATCAGATTTGTTGACGACGAAGATGTCAGCGATTTCCATGAGGCCGGCTTTATTCGCTTGCACGGTGTCGCCCCATCCTGGATTCACCACAACAACCGTTGTGTCCGCCTCACCCGCAATTTCGACTTCGACCTGGCCGACGCCCACCGTCTCGATCAGCACCCATTCCATTCCCACCGCATCAAGAACTCGAGCAGCATCAGGAACAGCAACAGAAAGTCCGCCAAGGTGACCACGAGTGGCCATTGACCGAATAAAGACCTCGTCATCGAGAACGTGTTCGTCCATGCGAACGCGATCTCCCAATATCGCTCCACCGGTGAATGGCGACGATGGATCGATAGCCAACACGCCAACGGCAACATCGGAAGAACGCATTTCACGAACAAGTACTGACGTGAGCGTGGACTTTCCTGCTCCGGGTGCTCCAGTTATCCCGACCGTGGTTGCCCGACCCACAAGTTCGTGGGTGACTTCACTCACTGATCGAGCCTCGGTGCCACCGCGCTCAACCTTGGAAAGAAGACGCGCTAACGCAGAACGATCGCCCGATCGCGCTGCGTCGAGAAGTGTCGCCGGTTCACCGTCGGCAGACGAGGTCATAACGCCACGCTAGGACAGCAACCGCCAACGGACAGGACTGAGTTCCGTAGGCGCACGGAGGGAACCACGCTCGATCAAAGAGAGACTGGGGTCTCGCCGATGACGTGATTCGCTGCGCCTGCGTCAATAACTTCCGTTACGCCCGGCACCCGATCGATGAGAATGCGCTCTAGTCCGGCCTTGAGTGTGACTGTTGATGCAGGACACGACACACAAGCGCCGATGAGTTCAACCGTCACGAGGCCGGTCTCTTCATTGACATCGTGCAGCAGGACATCGCCATTATCGGCCTGAATGGCCGGGCGGATGACTTCGATGACCTTCTCTACCTGTTCACGCACAAAGCGAGTCTATGGAACCGGAGCCCCAGCGCCACACCCGAGCAGTTGGCCCACAGATGTCGTGCGAGACTCGGCCTGTGATCTCATCAATCTTTGGACACCAAGGCGGTTGGGATGAAGCGCTCATGGTGCTCGTCCCTATTGCCCTCTTTGTCGGTCTTCTTTTGCTGGCCAATAAACGAGCGAAGACCATTCAGGCCAAGCGCGCTCAAACAGATCCGACATCAAAAGGCCCGGAACGCCCAGAAACGAGCGAATCATGAGTATCAAAACCGTTCACTTTTTTGCCGACCCGTGCTGTCCATGGACATGGAACACGAGCCGATGGTTGGTCGAGGCCGCCGAGATGGCTGGCGTCGACATTGTCTGGCGCACGTTGTGTTTGGCCGAACTGAATAAGGACCGCGAGGTTTCCGAACATTTCCGACCCAAGTTGACATGCAGCCGACGCATGGCTCGACTCCTCGAGGCGCTGAGGGCCGAAGGACGCAATGACGAGATGCAAGCCATGTTCACCGCGTACGGCGCACGCGTTCATCACGATGACCATGATCCGGGTGACCAACTCATCACCAGTTGTGCAACTGACTGCCGCGTCGATCTCGCATTCACCACCGACGCAATCGACGATGCATCCTGGGACACAGCAATCACGGCTTCAGTCACCGAAGCAATGGAACTCGCCGGACCCGACGTGGGTTCGCCGATCATTGCCGTACCCGAACTCGGTCGCGGTTTCTTTGGCCCCATTGTTTCTCCCCCGCCCACCGGTCGAGACGCGCTTGCGTTGTGGAATGTGCTCGAAGCTTCCTTCGAACTTCCTACGTTTTTCGAACTGAAACGAGGGCGACGCGACGGAGTTGCCTTCGGCCCCCGTCCGTGACGCGGTTAGAACACCGACACCGAGTACCACTCGACTCGGCGACGACGTGGCTTGCGCCACGCAATGACGTCGTCATCGAACGGGCAATTGAAACCACAGATTCGAGCGCAACATTCGAGGCCCACATTGGGCCATTTCATGATTGGCACCGCCAGGTTGCGCTGAGCCCAGACTCTGACGGCCACGCGATCGTCGATGAAATCGTTGAGTATCGACTCGCAATTCCTGTTTGGGGAGTGCTCTTCCGGCCGGCACTTCGTCATCACCTACGCCGCCCACCGAGACCGAAAGGGCACCAACCTTGGTGGGCACCTCCAGAAGCACTTGATGCGCGCGCCGCAACGGTGCTTTCCGTTCTCTGTGTGTTCGCTGTCATCAGTGGCTACTTAGGAACACTGATCACTCAGACCCTCACCTACGCTGCCGATCAATTCGGGGCGGGCACAGGCGAACAGGGAACGCTTCTCGCAATCGTGCGCGTGGGGGTGATTCTTTCTCTTGGGATTGTGACCATGGCCGACAAGCATGGTCGCCGGCGAGTTTTGGTCACCTGCCTTGTTGGCTCATGCGCGGTTACAGCACTCGGCGCTGGATCAACGGGGATGATTTGGCTCGGCACCTCTCAAACATTCGCCCGGGCGCTTTCAACCGTCGTCGTCATTCTCATCGCCGTCGTCGCCGCCGAAGAAATGCCCGCAGGTACTCGCGCATTTGCCGTATCAGTTGTCACGATGACCGCCGCTCTTGGTGCGGGCATGTGTGTCCTCAACCTCCTTTATGTCGACAGAGCCCTCGGTGCATGGCGAATCGCCTACCTCGTACCTCTTCTCGCTATTTATCCGTGCCTGCGGATAGCGCGGCGCTTGCCAGAGACCAAACGGTTCGAGTCGCGTCGACTCCGCAAAGCAACCGATAACAGCGCTCGAGTCGCTGATCGAATCAATTGGCATCGTTTCGCCATGTTGGCGATTGGCGCATTCCTTTGGTCACTTTTTCTCGCCCCGGCGGCACAATTTCTCAATGAGTTTCTGCGAACTGAACGCGGATTTTCGGGAGTTCTGATCGCTGTCTTCGTTCTCGCCACAAACACTCCCGGAGGCATCGGCATCGTCGTGGGCGGAAAATTGGCCGACAAACATGGTCGACGAATCATCGGAGCGATCGGTATTGCCGGCGGGGTCCTTTTCACGGTCATCTCGTATCTCTCATGGGGATGGCCGCTTTGGCTCGCTTCTGTTGCGGCCGCCGTGATCGGGGCGATCGCCATTCCTGCTCTTGCCGTCTACGGACCAGAACTGTTTCCAACGAGTCAACGCGGCACTGCCAATGGGGGCCTTCAGGTTGTCGCCGTTGCCGGCAGCAGCCTCGGGCTACTCATCGTGGGCTGGCTTGCTGACCGAGTCGGCGGAATCGGCCAGGCAATGGCAATCGTGGCGATTGCTCCGGCCCTTCTCGTTCTCGTCGTGATGTTCTGGTTCCCAGAAACTGCCCGCCGCGAACTTGAAGAGCTCAACCCCGCTGATCAAGAGCACTAATCAACGAAGATTTCGAACCCATTCTTGAACGTAGTCAGCAATGGTTTCGTCTTGACCCCGCGGATCGTGCGCGCCCGTCACAGTAAGCCATGTGACATCTCCTGGAATTGCCTTGAGATGTTTCTTGAATTCCGCCGGTGTGCCGAACGGGTCTTTGTCGCCACTAATGAACAGACACGGAAGATTCAGCGCAGCGAAATGATCGACTCGCAAGTTGTCGGGTTTACCCGGCGGGTGCAGTGGGTAACTCAATAGGACCAAGCCTGCGGCCGGAAGTCCCTCTGCGACTGCCATCGAACACATGCGTCCACCGAACGAACGACCTCCAAGAACAAGCCGATTCGCTCGAACTCGCGATGAGGAAACCAGCATCGCGGCTTTTTCGATAACCGCCGCTATCGCGACAGCAGGGCGATCGACACCTTTTCGCCCAGCTTTTCGCGACGGAAAGTCCATACGTTCAACCGGCAACGGGGCAATCGCATCGGCCACTGCGCAAAGTGTGTGGTGATTGCGATCAGCACCGGCGCCGGGCGCCAAGAGAATTGCTCCTGCAGTACTCATCGTCCGATGAGGATACGTCGGGCTTCGGAGAGTTCTGCGATGCGTTGCGCAGCGCCTTCCACTTCCGCTCCGTGATCGGGATGCACCTCGCGCAATCGCTCGCGATAATTGCGCTGTACATCTTTTGGCGAAGGCGCCGAGATCGCAGTTGGAAGTCCAAGACAGCTCAACGCCCACTGCACCGGATCGCCAACGGCACGACGCGAACCAAGAACTGCACCGCGAAAACCGCTTAACGATGCAATCAACTCGGGACCAACTGGTCCGCCCCACGCAATTGCCCGACGAATGATCGACATGATTGGTCGCCGCAACGACGGTGTGAGTGCGGCGGCCGCGTAGACCGCTCCGAGGATCTGCTGCTCTGGTGCACCTCGGTCATCAAACTCGAAGGCGAGCAGATCGCCGTTCGCGACTAACCGATGAGAAACAGCGTCAAGCCCAACTGTGTCGACCTGCAACCGAAATCGAAGGCGAGGCTGCGGGACACGTCGACCGGCTTCGAGTTCATGGGTGAGTGCCTCGACGTCAGGGATCATTTCCTCGTCAATGTCGGCCACAAACCGGGAGACAACTCCGCCAAGCAATACCCCTCCAAAGCCTGGAGTCGGCTCACAGGGCAAATTGCTTTGACCTAAGGCCACGCGACGAGTGGGCGCGTGAGGGCGAGAACAGAAGAGTTCAAGTTCAGCAAGCGCCACCACGAAATGAGGGTATCGCCATGCCTGTCTGACGATCCGGTCGGGAGGGACCTAGGCAGTATCGTGTCCACTCATGACCGACGTGCCTCTTGACCGCAACATTGCCCTCGATCTCGTTCGGGTGACCGAAGCCGCCGCCCTCGCTGCGAGCCGCTGGATGGGCCGTGGCGACAAGGAAGGCGCAGACGGCGCTGCCGTCGATGCCATGCGACTTGCTCTCCGCACCGTTTCGATGGATGGCACCGTCATCATCGGCGAAGGCGAAAAAGACGAAGCCCCGATGCTCTACAACGGCGAGCGCATCGGCGATGGCTCTCCCCCTGAATGCGACATCGCCGTCGATCCGATCGATGGCACCACCCTCACGTCCAAGGGACGCGGCAATGCACTCGCTGTGATTGCTCTTTCGGAAAAGGGTTCGATGTTCGATCCTGGTCCGTGTGTCTATATGGACAAGCTTGCTGTTGGCCCTGAACTCGTCGGGCTCTGCAGTATCGAACTCTCTGCCACAGAGAACCTCAAGGCTGTTGCCAAAGCAAAGCGCATCGACATTCGCGATGTCACTGCCGTTGTTCTCGACCGCGATCGTCACGATGACCTCGTTGCCGAGATCCGCGAAGCCGGTGCTCGCATCCGTCTTATCCCCGATGGCGACGTTGCCGGTGCAATTACCACGGCGTGGCCCGATTCCGGCGCCGACATCATGTTCGGAATCGGCGGTACTCCAGAAGGAGTCATCGCCGCAGCCGCACTCAAGGGCATGGGTGGCGAACTTCAAGGCCGTTTGTGGCCGCGCAATGACGAAGAGCGATCAGCCGCTATCGCAGCCGGCTACGACCTCTCCAAGGTGCTGAGCACCGACGATCTTGTTGCTGGCGACAATTGTTTCTTCGCCGCAACTGGCATCACCGATGGTGAACTTCTCAAGGGTGTTCACGTCAGCGCTGGTTTCGTCTCGACACAGTCGCTTGTGATTCGATCGAAGACCGGCACCGTTCGCCTTATGAACGCACGCCACCGCCAGAACTAACTCCCGAGGGCGGTGAACTTCCAACGCCCTTCGTCAACTACTTTCTGCTCAAACGTCAACCGGCACCTGGTTTGAGCGTGCAATTTTTGCTCGGTACATACCGACATCGAAATTGCCATCGGCAATGCGATCCGAAGCCAACATCTGCTTTGTCGGGACTTTGAGATCGCGAACGATTCGAAGCCAGGAAAGTACGCGTAGCGATTGAAAGGTGAGATCAATTTCCCACCAGAAAAATCCGTTTCGCGCGGACGCTTGGTAATGATGGTGATTGTTGTGCCAACCCTCGCCGTGAGTCGTCAGTGCCACCAAGAAGTTGTTGCGACTCGTGTCGTCAGTGACATAGCGCCGACGTCCGAGAACATGCGCAACCGAGTTGACCAAAAATGTGTTGTGCCACAACACGACGGTTCCCATGAAGAACCCGAAGAACAAACCTGACCAGCCACCGATCAAAAAACAAAGCAGCGCTGTAAGCCAAGCAAACGTGCCGTTCCACTTCTCAATAAATCGAAGTTCGGGAAACTTCGCAAAGTCCTTGATGCGTTCAAGGGGAGGTTCGGCGAATTTGTCGCAAAGGATCCAACCAACATGACTCCACCAGAATCCCTTGAGCGGTGAATGCACATCGTCTTCGGTGTCGCTCGTACGGTGATGTTCGCGATGATGACCCGCCCACCACAGCGGGCCTTTCTGCACACACATCACTCCGCCAATCGCCAGAAACAATTGGAACGCCCGACTCGTTTTGAACGAACGATGGGCGAAATACCGGTGGTAGCCCGCGGTGATGAACCAGATTCGTCCCCACACCATGACGATGAACAGCACAAGAGCCACCGGAGTGATCCCAAAGATGATCGTGCCTACAACTGCGACCACATGGACGGCCAGAAACGGAATGGAACTCACCCAGTTCACTTGCTCGTCGGGTGGGCGCTCATAGGCGATCGACGAAGAATGGGACTGGGAATTGCCGGTTTCGTCCACGATGATGCTTTCTGCGGGGGGTCAGAAGAGGGAAACCGTAGCCTACCGACCGGTCGGTAGGGAGTCGGCAGGGAGTGATTCGTGCCGTTCTCTCCCCTGACCACCGCGATGCCCCCTTCAGGGGGTTGACTAGCGGAATGGACGAGCAACAACCCGACGGCCCATCACCTTCGCCACCACGATCCAATAAGCGCGTGGCGGGCACCCGACGCTCGTTCCTCCGATGGACGGGTGTCGCTGCCGCCGGAGCGGCGGTCGCGGTGGTCGGCACCAAAGCCCTCACCTCAGGTGGCGCCAAGGGCACCACGGGGCTCGGAGCGGGTCCTGGAGTAACGCTGCCCTCACCGGCCAGCACCCTGCCCACTCAGACGCGAGCACTGTCGTCTGTCACTGATCTCGAGATCAACGGACTCACACCACTCATCACTCCGAATGCAGAGTTCTTCCGCATCGATACGGCATTCAGCGTTCCAAACGTTGACCTCAATACTTGGCGTCTCAAAATCAAAGGGAAGGTTCGCACGCCACTTTCGATCAGTTACGAGGAATTGCTTGCAATGGAACAGGTCGAAGCTCCTGTCACACTTGCGTGCGTCTCGAATCGAGTCGGCGAGGACCTCATCGGCACCGCCGTTTGGCAAGGCGTCGAGTTACGGACGCTTCTCGATCGGGCCGGTGTCGATCCCGCTGGCGAACAAGTTCTGGGACTTTCGGTCGATGGGTTCACCGCAGGCTTTCCCACTGCCGCCGCATACGACGGTCGCTCTGCGCTCGTCGCCATCGGCATGAATGGTGTTCCGCTTCCGCCACAAAACGGATTCCCAGCAAGGCTGATCGTCGAAGGCCTCTACGGATATGTGTCCTCAACCAAGTGGCTCGATTCGATCCAACTCACTGGGTGGAACGAGGTCAACGGCTACTGGATCGATCAAGGATGGGCCAAGAACGGTCCAATCAAGTTGTCCTCACGCATCGATGTTCCACAAGAAGAGGCCAAACCAGCCGAAGGAATCGTGACCATCGCCGGTGTTGCGTGGGCACCCAACTCAGGCGTTTCTCAAGTTGATGTTCAGATCAACGGCGAGTGGCACAAAGCAGAGTTAGGCGATTCGATTTCCGGTGGCATGTGGCGCCAGTGGTTTTACGACTGGGACGCACCCAAAGGAAGTCATGAGATCGCGGTGCGATGCCATTCCGCCGACGGCCAGGTGCAAACGGGCGAACCCACCCCGCGCCCAATCGATGGCTATACCGGTTGGCATAAACGAACAATCACTGTTGTCTGACGAAGATCATCAGATCGACGACGCAGCAGCGCGACGCAACCGATCGTTCACCGCGAGTCCAATACCGACATTCGGCGGTGGAACGCAAACGAGAACTGACAAGCCAAGCCTGTCGGCCTGACGAAGTCGCGAATAGAGAACTGCGGCGTAGTCATCGGCCGTCCCTGCCGGTTCTAGCTCGATGACATCTTCTGGCAATCCGACGAGAACAGTTCCCGCCAAGAGACCAACCGGACCAGTCGACGACGCCAGTGCACCGATCACGACATCAACGACGTCATTTTCACTCGAGAGAATGATTCGAGCTTCCGGCGCGTAATGCGCCTCGAGCATCCCTGGAGCACGCGCTCCGCCCTTTGAAGGTTCCGCGCTGACTTGCACCTCAACGGCATAACCGAGGACTTCTTCCAATCGGTCGATTGAAATACCACCCGTCCGAAGCACGACAGGGACTTCTCCTGTGAGATCCACGATCGTTGACTCGACTCCAACGCGACAAGCGCCTCCATCAAGAACGAGATCTACGTCGTCACCGAGATCGGCCACAACATGAGCTGCAGTCGTAGGACTCACCCGACCGAAACGATTTGCCGATGGAGCAGCGATTCCCCCACCAAACGCTCGAAGAAGTTCAAGGGCAACGGCATGATCGGGGACGCGAAGGCCAACGGTTGATCGACCTCCAGTCACCGCAAGCGAAACCGAAGATGAACGTTCAACAAGAAGCGTGAGTGGTCCGGGCCAGAACGCATCAGCCAAAAGACGCGCCGTAGGAGTGACGATCGCTGCCCAGCTATCGAGTTGCTCGGCGTCGCCGAGATGAACAATGAGCGGATGATCGGTCGGACGACCTTTCACCGAAAACACGCGCGCCACTGCGGCATCATTCGACGCATCGGCACCTAGTCCGTAAACCGTCTCGGTTGGAAACGCTACAAGTCCACCAGCGCGTAACACCGCAACTGCTTGATCAATTTCGCTCGATGTCGTCGCCGATTCGTTGGTCACCGATGATCACGAATCGATATTGGCGATGACTTCTGCACCGAGCCACCCAACACTGTCAATCCATTCGGAGCGTGTAGTTCCTGGAAGGTTGATCGTGAGTGCGCTCACTCCAATTGCGGAATAGGCCGCTATGTCGTCGACAAACTGCGTCGCGTTGGGGAACGATCCGCTGAAGAGGTCATATCCAATCGGAGTGAAAATCACCTCAGGCGGAATTTCCCTCCCTGCTTTTTCTGATGCTGCATGGAGGTCGCCAATCCGACGAGCAAGGTCTTCAATTGTTTCGATTGGTGGCGTGCGCAACATCCGACTTGCCCGCGCGGGACTGGGCATCGGGTTCCAACCGTCGGCGAGTTCAATTGAGCGCCGGATTGCGCGGTTTGAGTTGCCACCGATCCAGATGGGTGGCGATGGTTGTTGCACAGGCAGTGGCAGTGCGATCGTTTCGACGGCATCAAAGTGCAGTCCGCTCATGGTCACCGGTTCACCCGACCAAATTGCCTTCATCGCACGAATGGATTCGTCGGTGACGTCATTGCGTTGATCGAAGTCGCCGCCAACCGCAGCGAACTCGGGGGCAAGGTACCCGGCACCGGTTCCGAGAATGACTCTCCCATTGGAAATGACATCGAGGGTTGCAATCGCTTTCGCCGTTGTAAATGGATTGCGATAGGCGAGGATCGCGAGATTGAAGTGAAGTCGAAGTGTTGTCGTCGCCGTCGATGCCACCGTCAGCGCAACGAACGGATCGAGAGCGTGATGGCCGCCTCTGGCCATAAAGGTCACATCGGGGGCTGGATGATCAGTTACAAACACCGCATCGGCACCCGCAGCCTCTGATGCCTGCGCCATTTCGGCAATGGCGTGGGCCGTGCACCATTCATCGGGGGAATCCACATGGTGGGTTGGAAGTCCAACAGAAATCTTCATCGTGCTGCCTCAGATCGACGGGTTCGCAAAGTGGTGCGTTCGCAAGGTACCGGCCACGCGTCACCCTGACCAGCGCAGGCCCCTAGCGTGTTGACATGAACATCCTCGCCGACGTGCTCACTGCCTCGTCTGCGCCGTGGCCGCTCATCGCCGTTGCCATCGCCGCCGCTTCGGGGCTTTGCCTGTGGGCGCTGTTTCGGCGGGGATCAATCGCCGATCGCGCTCGGTCTGACACCGCCCAATCGCCCGACGGTCAATCCCCCGGTGGCGATTGACCAGTCAGCGTCAGAAACACGACTCGAGCCATGCTTCGTCGCAACTCATCTCGATCCGCGCCCCACGACTGCAACCCTTCAATGTGCGCAGAGACGTGAGCCAACATCGACACCAGCACTCCAGCGTCAGCCAGCGGATCGACGACCTGGCGATCAGGTCGATTGCGCAAGACCACAACAAATGCTTCGGCGGGAGCGCCAAGTAATCGCGTTCGTACATCGCGAAATCTTTGGTCGCCTTCATCGGTTGCGAGATCAATCACGCGCAAAATCGAACGGTGACGTTCCCATAACGCGATGAAGGCATCTGCAACGTTGAGCGAGGCTTCCCAACCGAACGCATCTGTCCAATCACGAACCTCAATTAGTGACGCAAGTTCTGGACCAGAGATATCGACCGTCGCACCGGCAAGTGAAAGCACAGCGTCTTCTGCAGTCGCGAAGTATTGGTAGAACGTCGCCGGCGAGGTTCCTGCTCGGCGCGCAACATCGGCCACAGTCAATTCCCGATACGTGCCTTCTTCGAGAAGTTCAGCGATAGCGGTAAGAAAGCGCTGCCGTGTTGCTTCACCCCGGCGCCCTAGTTGCCGATCAGCATCTGGACTCGGCTGAGTGGTCATGAGCTCGACTTCGACAGGTTCAGACTCACGACCATGCGTTAATGACATCGTCTGTAGTGACCACTGTAGAAATCATTTGGTAGGTGTTGTCAAGCAATGTTTCGGAATAGTCAGCAGGAACACCTGCAACGGCGTCACGCGGGACAACAACTTGGTAGCCGTTGTTAACCAGGCCAATTGAAAGTCCCATAAGCGCGACGTTCACTGAGACGCCGATGACGACAACCGTTTGAATCCCCAGATTGCGCAGAACCGGATCGAGATCGGTGCCTCCGATGGGATCGAGCCCGTGGTAGCGACCAAGAATCAGATCGTCAGGAGAATGAGAAAATTCGTCGATCGGCATCGCTAAATGGCTGCCCGGTTCCATCGCGACTGCTCCGTGTTTCTGCATGGCAACGAACAATCGCCCATTGGTGTTACCGCCGCGATAGTCAGGACGACGCCAAAACACCGCGTGCACAACTTGTACACCGGCGACTCTGGCCGCATGCAGCAACCGGGCGCCATTGGGAATCGCCTGGACCCGGGCGGCTTCGGCCAACTCCGGCAGTGAGGTGTCGGGGCCAAGCACCCCGTTCTGACATTCAGAGGTCACCACTGCGGTGGTGTTTGGGTCAATCAGAGTTCGCAGATCAAGTGCCATGTGATTCACCTTGGCCCTTTGCCCGCTCAGAGCGGACAAGGCCTTTCGGGGAGAAGGAAGAGGACGGTTCTACCCCACGACCACGCATCCCGCACGCCTTCTCGCCTGTAGTTACCGCTCAGTAGGTTCCTTGCGGTAGACAATGCGAACCAAGGGCCCAGTCTGGCCCGCCCCGCCGGAACCATCCGGCGTTCCGTGCACCAAGGAGCTGTCATGCCCGAAGCAGTCATCGTTTCGACCGCCCGTTCACCAATCGGTCGTGCCCATAAGGGCTCGCTCACCCAGGTTCGCCCTGACGATCTCGCGGCCACAATCATTCGTGCCGCTCTCGACAAGGTCCCCTCACTTGACCCAACACTTGTCGAAGACATCATGCTTGGCTGCGCGCAGCCTGCAGGTGCGCAGGGCTACAACATCGCTCGCGTTGTTTCGGAACTCGCAGGCATGGGCCACATCCCCGGCGTCACTGTTAACCGGTACTGCTCGTCGTCACTCCAAACAATTCGTATGGCTGCACACGCGATCAAGGCTGGCGAGGGTGACATTTTCGTCTCCGCTGGCGTTGAAACCGTGAGCCAATTCGGTCTCGGAATGTCCGACGGCATGCCGGGCACACACAACCCGCTCATGGGTGCAGCTGAAGCTCGCACCGCCGAGCGTGCGACGGGTGGTGCTCCAGTTTGGGCGCCGTTCGCCGCTGGCATCTCCGACTACTACCTCGGCATGGGTCAGACCGCAGAAAATGTTGCTCAGTTCGAAAACGTCTCACGCGAAGAGCA